>NZ_RHJJ01000003.1:0-135705 GCF_004212225.1 Escherichia sp. E14V7 | reverse complement strand
CGCCATCCCGCCGAGCATACAAGCCTCGGAAGAACCAATGGTGTTGGTGCCAACGGCCTGGCCGTTTTTCGGTGCAGGCGCGTGCCACAGGTCAGCAACCATATTTACACAGCGCAGGTCGATGGCTGCAGATTGCGGATATTCTTCTTTGTCGATCCAGTTTTTGTTGATCGACAGATCCATCAATTTATGGACATTTTCGTCATCCCAGGTCTGGCAAAATGTTGCCAGATTCTGACGAGCGTTACCGTCGAGAAATAATTCATCATTGATAATTTGAAATGCGACATCATCACGCATTTCATGCAGCGGAAAATGTTTCGATTCCGCGATAGTAGAAATTGCCTTCGCGCCAAAACGCGAGTCGAGTAGTTCTGAGCGGAAATCCGTTAACAGCTTCTGGTCCATTTCGAACTCCTTAAATTTATTTGAAGGCAATAAAAAAGTAGGATTTATCTGGAATGGGCGCAAGGGGTTACGGGTATAATTTAAATAACAAAATCCTAAGCATGAAATTGATTTATCTATATAATAAGAGAACGCTATTAATATTGAAACCAGAAATTACCACATTAATTTCAAATATATAATTGAGGCATTCCTGTTATTTCTTTAATTACCAAATAGATTTTACTTCCTTCGGCATTCTACACAGATAACCGCTACTCTTATTTGTAACAACAACGATGTACTTGCTTTTATCATAGAGTGCGTGAATGTTCCGAAAATGAAATTTTGCAAAAAAACGTTTATCACTCATTTTCTTTGTATATTAAGGAGTTATATTTTTTGACACATTAATAAACGTGATCTTCCGCACACTTCATCCCCCATCGACCGTAGCGAATGACTACTCTTAAAGGAAAGCCCGATAATTAGAGACGAATTTCGGAGGTCGGATCCTTATGCTCAATCAGAAAATTCAAAACCTTAATCCAGATGAACGGATGATCGAAGTCGATCTCTGCTATGAGCTGGATCCGTATGAATTAAAACTGGATGAGATGATTGAGGCAGAGCCAGAACCCGAGATGATTGAGGGGCTACCCGCCTCTGATGCGCTGACCCCTGCCGATCGTTATCTCGAACTGTTCGAGCATGTCCAGTCGGCGAAAATTTTCCCTGACAGCAAAACCTTCCCTGACTGCGCCCCCAAAATGGACCCGCTGGATATCTTAATCCGCTATCGTAAAGTGCGCCGTCATCGCGATTTCGACTTACGCCAGTTTGTTGAAAAGCACTTCTGGCTGCCGGAAGTCTACTCCAGCGAGTATGTATCAGACCCGCAAAATTCCCTGAAAGAGCATATCGACCAACTATGGCCGGTGCTAACCCGCGAACCCCAGGATCATATTCCCTGGTCCTCCCTGCTGGCGCTACCGCAATCGTACATTGTCCCGGGGGGCCGTTTTAGCGAAACCTACTATTGGGATTCCTATTTCACCATGCTGGGGCTGGCAGAGAGCGGGCGTGAGGATTTACTGAAATGCATGGCCGATAACTTCGCCTGGATGATAGAAAACTATGGCCACATCCCCAACGGCAACCGCACCTATTATTTGAGCCGCTCGCAGCCACCGGTTTTTGCGTTAATGGTGGAGCTATTTGAAGAAGATGGTGTGCGCGGTGCACGCCGTTACCTTGATCATCTAAAAATGGAATATGCCTTCTGGATGGACGGCGCAGAATCACTGATTCCGAATCAGGCCTATCGCCATGTGGTGCGGATGCCGGACGGTGCCCTGCTCAACCGTTATTGGGATGACCGCGACACGCCGCGCGATGAATCCTGGCTGGAAGATGTGGAAACCGCGAAACACTCCGGTCGCCCGCCTAACGAGGTGTATCGCGATTTACGCGCAGGTGCCGCTTCTGGCTGGGATTACTCATCACGCTGGCTACGTGACGCGGGCCGTCTGGCAAGCATTCGCACTACCCAATTCATCCCCATCGACCTTAATGCTTTCCTGTTTAAACTGGAGAGCGCCATTGCCAACATCTCGGCGCTGAAAGGTGAGAAAGAGACGGAAACGCTGTTCCGCCAGAAAGCCAACGCCCGCCGCGATGCAGTTAACCGTTATCTCTGGGATGATGAAAACGGCATCTACCGCGATTACGACTGGCGGCGCGAGCAGTTAGCCCTCTTTTCCGCTGCCGCTATTGTGCCGTTATACGTGGGCATGGCGAATCACGAACAGGCAGACCGCCTGGCAAACGCCGTACGTAGCCGTTTACTGACGCCGGGAGGGATTCTGGCGAGCGAGTATGAAACCGGAGAACAGTGGGATAAACCCAACGGCTGGGCGCCATTGCAGTGGATGGCGATTCAGGGATTTAAAATGTACGGCGATGACTATCTGGGTGATGAAATCGCGCGTAGCTGGCTGAAGACAGTGAACCAGTTTTACCTGGAACACCACAAACTGATCGAGAAATACCATATTGCCGATGGCATTCCCCGTGAGGGCGGCGGGGGCGAATATCCGTTGCAGGATGGATTTGGCTGGACCAACGGTGTGGTACGGCGCCTGATAGGTTTGTACGGCGAACCGTAATAGTTTTACAGCCAGCCACGAACAACCTGCTGGCTATAAAATTACCCTCTTCAGGAGGCGATATTTAACATCATCGCCGCCTGAGTGCGGTTTTTCACTTCCAGGCGGCGGTAAAGCGACTCCAGATGCGCTTTAACCGTTCCGGTACTGATATTTAGCGCCCTGCCGATCTCTTTATTTGATTCACCTGCCGCCAGCATAGTTAAAATTTCCCGCTGGCGGGCACTTAGCGATTTGAGATCTTTTGTGTCTTTTTCCGGTGTAGTTCGCCAGTCTCCGGGCAGAAACATCATTCCCATTGCCGCGCTATTTACCGCCAATGCAAACGTCTCGACGGCTGAATCACGCGGTACAATTGCCATCACGTTAAAATGGATAACTTCCTGTAACCATCGTTTGCTGCAATCCGTCGCCGTTATCAACACTTTAACATCAGGAAATTGCACTACGGTTTTTTGCAGTAACCAGTAGCAAAACTCACCATCCTGATCGCCATCAAGCATGACTAAGGCTTCAGGGGAGCTTTCCAGTTTTTGCCACAGTGCATCTGCCTGATCGACGCCCTGAATACTCACTCCTGGAATACGCTGCTGTAAGCTGATTTTCATTCCGTGAATAAATATTGACTGCCTGTCAAACATGATTATATGCATTACTGAATCTCCACCTGGATACGTTAAAACTCTTAAGTAGGGGAAGGGTATTACCCGAGAGGCAAAATAAGAATTCGCCATTTGGCGGTAGCCATTCTACAGATATGCAATGTGGAAAATAGTTACCGATATAAATAGTTACAGCTGACGGCCTGAAATTACATGTCGAGGGCATTATTTAAAACATTTTTGAGGATATCCTTATATCTTCGTCTGGCCGCCATTCAAATAAACCGTGATTTTCGCGAGAGCTGGCTAAATACCTGACCGCAAAACGATTAAATTGCGCACGAAAAGCCAATACTGCATTTACTATTTTGCAGGAAATTGCTGAAAAGACAGTCTTTCAAGCGTTATTTTTCCTTTCCAGTGAAGCTTATCAGACATTTCCTTCTAAAAAATACCGGTATTAATCATTACTACGTTGTGAAACCTTGCATTAGATGCTAGAAAAAACAATAAATAATGCGATAGACGCGTTACTGTTTCGCTGTGAACAACAATCGGTCAAAGAAATGGATAAAATTCACGCAATGCAGTTGTTCATTAAGGTCGCAGAGCTGGAAAGTTTTTCCCGCGCAGCGGATTTCTTTGCTTTGCCAAAGGGAAGTGTTTCGCGCCAGATACAGGCACTGGAACATCAGCTTGGCACCCAGTTGCTGCATCGCACTACGCGGCGAGTCAAACTTACCCCCGACGGCATGACCTATTACCAACGAGCGAAAGATGTGTTGAGTAATCTCAACGAACTGGACGGCCTGTTTCAGCAGGATACCACCAGCATCAGCGGCAAATTACGCGTCGATATCCCGCTCGGAATTGCGAAAAACCTGTTGCTACCGCGCCTGCCAGAATTTCTTCATCAGTACCCAGGGATTGAACTGGAATTAAGTAGCAGTGACCGGGCGATTGATATTCTTCGTGATGGCTATGATTGCGTGATGCGCACGGGCTCGTTGCCCGACGAGGGTATTATTACCCGCCCCCTCGGCAAACTGACGATGGTCAACTGTGCCAGCCCGCACTATCTGACGCGTTTTGGTTATCCGCAAAGTGTGGACGATCTGACTTCGCACGCGGTGGTGCATTACACGCCGCATTTGGGCGCGCATCCATTAGGTTTTGAGGTTGCCACCAGTAATGGCGTCCAGTGGTTTAAGTCCGGCGGCATGTTGACGGTAAACAGTAGCGAAACCTATCTCGCCGCCGGCCTGGCGGGTCTGGGTATCATTCAAATCCCCCGCGTCGCCGTACGCGAAGCCCTACGCGCCGGGCGGCTTATTGAAGTGTTGCCCAACTACCGCGCCGAGCCGCTATCCATTTCTCTGGTTTATCCCCAGCGTCGGGAGCTTTCCCGCCGTGTAAATCTGTTTATGCAGTGGCTGGCTGGCGTAATAAAAGAGCACCTGGACTGACCGACTATACTTTTTAAGACAGACAACGACAGAAGGACTAAAGAGCGGATGACGCAGGAAAACGAGATCAAACGTCCCACCCAGGATCTGGAGCACGAGCAAATTAAACATCTGGATAATAGCGATAAAGGCAGCAAAGTCAGTCAGGCGTTGGAAACCGTTACCACCACTGCCGGGAAAGTCCAACGTCAACCCATCATCGCGCACCTGATACGCGCGACAGAACGCTTCAATGATCGGCTGGGTAACCAGTTTGGCGCGGCAATCACTTATTTCTCGTTTTTATCGATGATCCCGATTTTGATGGTGTCGTTTGCCGCAGGGGGCTTTGTGCTGGCCTCCCATCCGATGCTGCTGCAGGATATCTTCGACAAAATTCTGCAAAACATCAGCGATCCGACGCTGGCGGCCACATTGAAAAATACCATCAACACCGCCGTTCAGCAGCGTACGACCGTAGGGCTTGTCGGCCTGGCGGTGGCGCTTTATTCCGGGATTAACTGGATGGGAAATTTGCGTGAAGCAATTCGCGCTCAATCGCGTGATGTTTGGGAACGTTCACCGCAAGATCAGGAGAAGTTTTGGGTTAAGTATCTGCGTGATTTTATTTCGCTGATTGGTTTATTGATTGCGCTGATTGTCACGCTTTCAATAACCTCGGTTGCCGGTTCGGCGCAGCAAATGATTATTAGCGCCCTGCACCTTAACAGTATTGAGTGGCTGAAACCGACGTGGCGGTTGATTGGCATGGCGATTTCTATCTTCGCCAACTATCTGCTTTTCTTCTGGATCTTCTGGCGTCTTCCGCGTCATCGCCCGCGTAAAAAGGCGCTGATTCGTGGAACATTCATCGCGGCTATTGGTTTTGAAGTCATTAAAATCGTGATGACGTATACCCTGCCGTCGTTGATGAAATCCCCCTCTGGCGCGGCATTTGGTTCCGTGCTGGGGCTGATGGCATTTTTCTACTTCTTCGCCCGTCTGACGTTGTTTTGCGCGGCGTGGATTGCCACCGCCGAATACAAAGACGACCCGCGAATGCCGGGGAAAACGCAGCATTGAAATAGGTCGGATGCGGCGTAAACGCCTTATTCGGCCTACGAATTTATTCGACCTGGCTCCCCGTAGGCCGGATAAGATGCACCAGCATCGCATCCGGCTATGATGCGCACATAACCACCTGAAACTCTTCCCCTGGACCTCTTCAGCCATCTCTTCGGGAGCCAACAATTTCACATCAACTCATAAACCCAGCATATAAATCCAGTTGGTAACTTTTATTTAACCTGAAACCAGTTTTATCCACCATTTATGAAATTGTGTGAAGCATTTCATAGAAGAAAAATCACTCGTCTAAACATTATCCGCTTTTTGCCTGGTTTTTAACCTTTTCCGCGATTTGTTACACATTGAAATATCACTTTTGCTGTGCGTAATATGGCTATTCGTTCGCCAAAAAATAAGAAAAGATTATGCAAGCAACAGCCACAACACTCGACAACGAGCAAGAATACAAGCCGATAAACTCACGTAATAAAGTCCTTGTCGCCTCCCTCATTGGCACGGCCATTGAGTTCTTCGACTTCTACATTTACGCCACTGCGGCCGTTATTGTGTTCCCGCATATCTTCTTCCCGCAGGGCGATCCCGCCGCGGCGACGCTACAGTCGCTCGCCACCTTCGCCATCGCTTTCGTCGCACGCCCAATCGGTTCTGCCGTATTTGGTCATTTCGGCGATCGCGTTGGGCGTAAAGCGACGCTGGTCGCCTCGTTGCTAACGATGGGGATTTCAACAGTGGTGATTGGTCTGCTGCCGGGCTACGCCACGATTGGTATTTTCGCCCCGCTGCTGCTGGCACTGGCTCGATTTGGTCAGGGTCTGGGATTAGGCGGTGAATGGGGTGGCGCAGCGCTGCTGGCAACCGAGAACGCACCACCGCGTAAACGTGCGCTGTACGGCTCCTTCCCACAGCTGGGCGCACCGATTGGCTTCTTCTTTGCTAACGGCACTTTTCTGCTGCTTTCCTGGCTGCTGACTGATGAGCAGTTTATGAGTTGGGGCTGGCGCGTGCCGTTTATCTTCTCGGCGGTGCTGGTCATTATCGGCCTGTATGTTCGCGTGTCGCTGCATGAGTCACCGGTGTTTGAGAAAGTCGCTAAAGCGAAAAAGCAGGTGAAGATCCCGCTGGGTACTCTGCTGACCAAACACGTACGCGTCACGGTGCTCGGTACCTTCATCATGCTGGCAACCTACACGCTGTTTTACATCATGACCGTCTACTCAATGACCTTCAGTACCGCCGCCGCGCCAATTGGGCTTGGCCTGCCGCGTAATGAAGTGCTGTGGATGCTGATGATGGCAGTTATTGGTTTTGGCGTGATGGTACCAGTAGCCGGATTGCTGGCCGATGCCTTTGGGCGGCGTAAAAGCATGGTGATCATCACGACGCTTATCATCCTGTTCGCGCTGTTCGCCTTTAATCCACTGCTCGGTTCTGGCAATCCGATTCTGGTTTTTGCTTTCCTGCTGCTGGGGTTAAGCCTGATGGGGCTGACCTTCGGGCCGATGGGCGCGCTGTTACCAGAGCTGTTCCCGACAGAAGTGCGTTACACCGGAGCATCATTCTCTTACAACGTATCGTCGATTCTCGGGGCTTCCGTTGCGCCGTATATCGCGGCCTGGTTGCAAACTAACTACGGGTTAGGTGCGGTGGGGTTATATCTGGCGGCAATGGCTGGCTTGACGTTAATCGCCCTGCTGCTGACGCATGAGACGCGACATCAGTCGTTGTAATAAGACTGAAAAGCCTGATGCGCTACGCTGCTTATCGGGCCTGAATTTCCATACAATATATTGAATTTGCAAGGATTTGTAGGACGGATAAGGCGTTCACGCCGCATCCGGCATGAACAAAGCGCACTTTGCCAACAATCTAAATCTGTTTAATTGCCGGATGCCAGACATCCGGCAATTTCCATCACTTCTTCATCTGCGACAAAATCGTCCGACACTGATTAGCCTCCCCTTCAGAAGGTGAGATCAGCGCCAGCAAGGCCGCAGCTGGCGTCACCAGCGTTGCCAGTGCCGCCGCAACCGCACCTCGGGCAATCAACGGCCCGGCTTTCACCCCAGCCTGCGGATTTTTAAACGTCCCACGCACATACAGTGGCGAACGCAGCGTGATAATCCGAATCCCTTTACTCTCCGGATCAATAGTCAAATCCAGCTGTTCCGAAGCAAAACTTGCCGTGCCGGTAACATTAATCAACGCGTTCTCAGTATCAAAAGCAAAAATCTGCGGACGCGCCACGCCGTTGGCAATATTCAGATTTGCTGCCGCGCAGTTCACCCGCACCTCATCATCACCGAAAATCGCACCGACAATGTAGTTACCGACATTCAGCCCGACAATCTCCATCAGGTTGCGGCTCACCAGCCCGTCATTCATCAACAGTTTCAGGTTACCGTTACTGTTCCCCAAAAGCGCCGCCACTGAGTTACCGCTACCGCGTAGTTCCGCATCACCGTTCATTTCCCCCAGCGTTTTTTGCATCAGTTCCACATCTGGCATCAGTTCTTTCAGTTTCAGTCGACGAGCCTGAATATCTGCCCGCCCTTGCATCGGCTTTTTATCGCCTTCCAGATGAATATTCGCCGCAATGCTGCCGCCCGCCATGCCAAATTTCAGCGGTTGCAGGCGCAGGTCAACGTTTTTGAGGATGATATGGGTAGAAAGATCGCTAATCGGCAGGCTGCTGCCATGCTCAATACGACGGCCTTTGAATCGAACATCGGCATCCATGACGTCCCATTTATCGGTTTCGAAGCGGTCATACGGCAGCACTTTGCCCGCAGGCTGAACGCTTTTTTCGCCCTTCTTCTGTTCAGACCGTTTCGACTTTTCCGCCCCTTTACCGGAATCAACGCCAATTAACGGCCCTAAATCTGCCAGCCGCAATTGGCGCGACTCGACGTCACCTTCCAGTTTTGGCCGTGGCTTACCGGTGGTGTAGACCAGAGAACCGTGAATATCGCTATCGCCAATACGCCCGTTAAAGCCACGATAATCAAAGACCGACGATTTTTCCGTATCGATTTTCGCTACCAGCCGACCATCGGTTTCAAACGGTGGGGTATCAGGCAGCAGAACGCCCGTCAGTTCATAGAGATCGCCCAGCGAATCGCCGGAAAATTTAAGCCGTAAATCGACGCCGCCCATTTTCATTGGGTCATTCACTACGCCATCAAAAGCAACACGGGTGTTACCAGAGCGAAAATCAGCCTGTACCGGAAACGGCGTCCCTTCGCCACGCAGCGCCAGCATACCGCCGATTTTTCCCGTGCCAGTGAGCGGTTCGCCGTTATAACGTCCCTGCGCCTTCAGGCCAAAAACGTAATCGCCCACCTTTTCTTTCTCGTTCCTACCTTTCGATCCGCTGACTTCACTGAACGGCAACGGCTTGCCTAATGGATCGACAAAAATTTCCAGATCCGCTTTGCTGACTTTGTCATCAATGGCGATCCGCCCTTGATCGAACAGAATATTATCCAGCCGAAACGACCACGTCGACGGCTTTGCATCCGCGTCTTTGTTGTCATCGCTGGCGAGATTAAACGTCCAGTTGTTGTTCTTTTCTGAGAGGCGAATCAGGCGTGCGTCGGGCTTTTCCAGTTTGATCCACGGTAGCCAGACCGTTTTGGTCAGCAGCGCCAGAGGGGCCAGCGTTGCTTCTACCCGTGGCAGATGCACCATTGTGACTTCGGGAATGTCTGGCGGGTTGCCGAGAATGATGTCTTCCGCGTGTACATGGGGCCACGGCACCCAGCTGCGCCAGCCGGTTTCCTGTTTTTGCCGCTCCCATACCACGCCTAAATCACCACGAATAGCGAACGGGCGATTCAGCTCCGCAGAGACTTTCTGGTTGATGGTCGGTTTGAGTCGATTCCAGTCAAAAGTCGCAATCAAAATGATCGCCACGACGAGCAACAACAAGAAAGCACCTGAAATCGCGGCGGTTATTTTGCCTGCCTTGCTCATAGTTCGCTTCCTCATATTCTTCCTGGGCCAGTCCTAAAGATAGTCCAGCCAGGCGGAAAATGAGGCGGCTACACCACCAGAGCCACCGTATCCAGCGTTTCTATCGGTGCCGGACGCGAAAGAAACCAGCCTTGTGCGGCGAATGCGGGGGAATTCTGCACATCGCACCACTCCTCCTGCGTTTCCACGCCCTCGACAATCACCCCGCGACAATAGCGATTCATTAGATGTAAAAGCTGCGAAAAGAGCGTGCGGCCTTCCGGCGACTGGCGCAGCATCACAAACAGTTCGCGAGCGATTTTAATGTAGTCATAACGGACTTCACTTAGCGCGGAGAAATTTGCCATCCCGGTGCCAAAATCATCAAGCCATAACGGGCCAAATTCACACATCGAGGCAAAGGTTGAATCTTTCGGCAGGCGGATATGTTCTACCAGTTCAAAACGCAGCCAGGGAAGGCGGTCAATCTGACGCAAAATTTCCGGCTGCTGACGTAGGGCGAGAAGTGTCGGACCATCGATATTAACCGATGCCAGCAGGCCATGCTCAACAAAGAACACGGCTTTTTGCGCCAGCAAATCAATCTGTTCTTTCACCACATCCATACGATGTCTGATGGTGATTTCAGCAAAATAACGATCCGGCGGCAGTCGTTGCGAAGGATCATCGGGATGAGTAACGACCGTTAATAGCTCTACGGCCATCAACCGACCGGATGTCTGGTAAATCGGTTGCCAGGTGTAAGCACGTTCACACTGCAACCAAAAGCGTCGTTCCTGCAAGCTTTCGATACTTGCTTCAGGATGGCTTATTCGCTGAATAACCTGCCTTATCATCGAAGATGTCCTGTGTTTAAAAGTGATGCTGCCCGGACTCGACAAATGTTATCGGCGCGCAACGCCAGAACTTTACCGCCCGAAGCGGCTAAATTTGCCCGTCCTGCGGCGAAATCTTCCAGGAATACGTTCTGGCTCAAAAAAATAATGGAACAGTGTTTTAATATAGTTGACCAACAAACCACCACAGCGCAAACTAACGCTAATTTTTTTACAGATCAGGTTCACGACTATGTCCAAAAAGATTGCCGTGATTGGCGAATGCATGATTGAGCTTTCCGAGAAAGGCGCAGACGTTAAGCGCGGTTTCGGCGGCGATACCCTGAACACCTCCGTCTACATCGCCCGTCAGGTCGATTCTGCGGCATTAACCGTTCATTACGTGACGGCGCTGGGAACGGACAGTTTTAGTCAGCAGATGTTGGACGCCTGGCACGGCGAGAACGTTGATACTTCCCTGACCCAACGGATGGAAAACCGCCTGCCGGGCCTTTACTACATTGAAACCGATGACACTGGCGAACGTACGTTCTACTACTGGCGTAACGAAGCCGCGGCCAAATTCTGGCTGGAAAGCGAGCAGTCAGCGGCGATTTGCGCAGAGCTGGCGAAATTCGATTATCTCTACCTTAGCGGGATTAGCCTGGCGATTTTAAGCCCAACCAGCCGCGAAAAACTGCTTTCCCTGCTGCGCGAATGCCGCGCCAATGGCGGAAAAGTGATTTTCGACAATAACTACCGTCCGCGCCTATGGGCCAGCAAAGAAGAGACGCAGCAGGTGTATCAGCAAATGCTGGAATGCACGGATATCGCCTTCCTGACGCTGGACGACGAAGACGCGCTGTGGGGTCAACAACCGGTGGAAGACGTCATTGCGCGCACCCATAACGCAGGCGTGAAAGAAGTAGTGGTGAAACGCGGGGCAGATTCTTGCCTGGTGTCCATTGCAGGTGAAGCGTTAGTTGATGTTCCGGCGGTGAAACTGCCGAAAGAAAAAGTGATCGATACCACCGCAGCTGGCGACTCTTTCAGCGCCGGTTATCTGGCGGTACGTCTGACAGGCGGTAGTGCGGAAGATGCCGCGAAACGTGGGCATTTGACTGCAAGTACCGTTATTCAGTATCGCGGCGCGATTATCCCGCGTGAGGCGATGCCAGCGTAAAAGCAGCATATGCAAGGCTGGATAAAGTGTTACTCCTCTATCCAGCTCTTCCATAAATACCTGATGGTTGTGCTAACTCATCACCATCAGGCATTACTGCGCGGGTGGAATGTCCGAAACTTCAGGATGGACGTCATCCGTGGCAACAGATGTGGCGGCAGCCGCAGTCGATGGGGCCATGATTTGATCCCAGGCCGCCTGCAACGCTTTCATGTTAAATTCCGGCTCGCCTTTCGGCTGCAGCAGTATTAACGCCATATCATTCGACAACTGCTGGCGCAGATCCTGATTTAACATCTCCACCGTCAGGCTGTTAAGGAAATCCTGGCGCAGTTTCTGATATTGCTCCGGCGCGATATCGACGACCTGGTTTTGCAACGAACGCATCCGCTGGCCCATCAGAATATCGGTATCAGCTCGCGCATAGGCAGCAAACAATTTCTGCAACTCCAGTTTCTTTTGCGCAACCAGAGCGTTGAACTCTTCTTCCGGCAGACCTTTATCACGAACTTTCGCCAGCTCACGCGCCACCAGATTAAGGTTGCTGTTCAGCTTGTCGTTTGGTGACTCGATGTTGATGGCACACTGCGCACGCAGATACAGCACACGGCAGTCAAATCCAAGACCAATGTCTTTACTGTTACTGGCGCTTAATGCTTGCTGAACGTGCCAGAACAGCGCCTCACGGGCCAGGTCCGCACGCCAGTAGCGCAGCAGTGCGGCTGATTCACGAATCGGCTGCCACGGCGTATCCCACATGATGGATAACCGGTCCTGGCGTACCGCATCGGTCATAATACTCACCGCTTCCGCACGCAGAGGAGAAAGCGTCGGCACCGGAGCCGGTGTTTCACGTTTGCCTTTCAGTTCGCCAAACGTTTTGTTGATTTGGTCTACAACCGAGCGCGCATCAACGTTCCCCACCACCAGCAGCGTCATTGCATCCGGGGTGTACCATTTCTGGTAGAAATCTTTAATCTTTTCCGCTTCAACGGGTTGTTTCAGCGGATCGGCAGGATCGTGACCTAACAAGGTTGATCCTTTCAGACGATAGCGCCACCAGCCTTCTTTGGTGTCGGCAGGCCAGGTTGCCACCATGTCCTGACTTTGCAGCGCATGGTTGATGGTTTCTGGCGTGATAGTCAGTTTGCCACTGGCATTTGCCAGATAAGAGAGCGCCTCTTTCAGCAAGTCGTTGCGGTTATTTGGCAGACTAAGATTAAACAGCGTGGTGTCGTAAGAGACGATCACCGGCGGCATCGGGCGCTTAGGGTCGATCCCCTGTTGCCACAGTGAACGTGCCTGTGCCGCTTCAAGGCCACCGCTTTGCGTCAGCGCGATGCGGGGAATGGCATGACTATAACCGCTCTGTTGGGTACTTTCGGCGAGCGAACCGGTATTAACCAGCAGGCGAATTTCAACACGATCGCTGGGACGCTGGGGCGTGGTCAGCACTTGCCACTGTAAACCGTTGGAGAGCGTCCCCTGTTGCCATGCTGGATCAGGCTGGAGCGCATCTGCCTGCACATAGCCAGCAGTGGCCATCATCAGCAAACCGCCCGCTAAAAGTCGAATTTTTGTGCCCTGCATGTGAACCCCTGATCAACTATCCTGGTAATAAAAAACTGCCCGTTGTCGGCCAGTCTAAATGACATTGAAAACACTTCGTGTTAGACCGCAAGAATATAAAAATGTCACGGAAGAAGTGAAATAAACCTGAACTCACCCAGGTGGTAAGTTCAGGCACAGGGGGCAATTATGCGCAAACACCCGCACTCGGGGAAGGGAGTGCGGGCATAAGTGGTGAGATTAAGAGGATAATTCGTGCGTTTTGCCTTCCGGCGCACGATTATTCAGCACATCATCCAGTTTTTTGTGGTCCAGTTCTTTAACCCACTTAGCGACCACGATGGTTGCTACACCGTTACCGACCAGGTTAGTCAGCGCACGAGCTTCCGACATGAAGCGGTCAATACCGAGGATCAGCGCCAGACCCGCCACCGGCAAATGGCCTACGGCAGAAAGTGTCGCCGCCAGCACGATAAAGCCGCTGCCCGTTACCCCTGCCGCCCCTTTAGAAGAAAGCAGCAACACGATTAACAGCGTGATTTGGTGGACGATATCCATCTGACTGTTAGTGGCCTGGGCGATAAATACCGCCGCCATTGTCAGGTATATCGATGTGCCATCAAGGTTAAACGAGTAGCCTGTCGGGATGACCAACCCCACCACCGATTTCCGGCAGCCGAGTTTTTCCATCTTGTCGAGCATACGTGGCAGCGCCGATTCGGAAGACGATGTTCCCAACACAATCAGCAGTTCTTCACGAATGTAGCGGATAAATTTGAAGATACTGAAACCGGTCGCTTTAGCGATTGAACCCAGTACCAGCACCACAAACAGGATACAGGTGATGTAGAAGCAGATAATCAGCTGCCCCAGCTGCACCAGTGTTCCGACGCCGTATTTACCGATGGTAAATGCCATCGCCCCGAACGCCCCAATCGGTGCCAGGCGCATGATCATATTGATGATGCCGAAGATGACCTGCGAGAAACTTTCGATAACGTTAAAAATCAGCTGGCCTTTGCTGCCCAGACGATGCAGCGCAAAACCAAACAGTACGGCAAACAGCAGCACCTGCAGGATGTTACCGCTGGCAAACGCGCCAATGACGCTCGCCGGGATGACATCCATAATGAAGGCGACAATGCCCTGGTCTTTCGCCTGCGCGGCGTAAACGGCTACCGCTTTCGCATCCAGACTCGCCGGATCGACGTTCATTCCAGCACCTGGCTGTACAACGTTAACGATAATAAGACCAATAATCAGCGCGATGGTACTGACTATCTCAAAGTAAAGCAGTGCGACTGCGCCGGTACGACCGACCGCCTTCATGCTTTCCATGCCCGCAATGCCAGTGACGACGGTACAAAAGATGACGGGAGCGATGATCATCTTAATGAGCTTAACGAACCCGTCGCCAAGCGGTTTCATTTGCTCGCCTATTTCAGGGTAGAAATGGCCAAGGAGAATACCAATGGCTATCGCTGTCAGGACCTGAAAGTAAAGGCTTTTAAACAGAGAGGTTTTCATAGGGTGTCCTTTAGTAAAACCACAGGTCTTGTAAGGTTATGGGGTACCTGCGGCCTTAAAATAACACCCAGACAACATCACAGAAATGTACCTGGATCATAATTGAAACAAAAATGTTAAAAAGTTTGAGCTAGCTCGCACAAACCAGCACTTTTTAAAGTTTTGTAATCAGTTTGGGGTAGCTACTTTTCTTCCAGGTAACTCTCTTCGAAGATTTCAATGGGAAGTGGACGTGCAAAAAGGAAGCCCTGGGCAATTCCAACGCCCGCCTTTGCCAACCAGTCACGTTGTGCTTCTGTCTCCACGCCTTCAGCAATGATTTGCAGATTCAGGCTTTTCGCCAACATGATAATCGCGGCAATCATGCTGCTATCTTCCGGCAAACCATCAATGAACATTTTGTCGATTTTCAAAACGTCCACCGGGAGAGATTTCATATGCTGCAACTGACGCAACCCTGAATAGCCCATACCGAAATCATCCAGCGCCACCTGTACTCCGGCGTTGCGCAGCGGACGAAGGATTGCCACCGCCGCGTGAGGGTCATCAATGCGTCGGCTTTCTGTCACTTCCAGAATCAGCGTTCCTGGCTGAACACGATAGCGCGTTAGCAGTTCCAGCATATCCGCCACCATATTCGGGTGCATCAGTTGCAGAGCTGAGATGTTCACCGATAATGGCAGCATAATGCCGCGCTCCTGCCAGGCGGCAAGCAGTCGGCATGACTCTTCCAGCACCCAGTGACCGACGGTAACCATCAGTCCACAAGACTCAATACGATCAATTAACCCATCCGGTAGGTCCCAACTCCCATCCGGTTGCTGGATACGCAATAACACTTCCGCGCTGACTAACTTGCCGCTGGTCATCTCAACTTGTGGTTGTAGCCAAATCGCAAATTGATGATTTTCAAGCGCATTAAGGATATCGCTCTCTTCCGTCAGTCGCTGTTGAGCGGCTTCCATCTGCTGCGGATCATAGAACTGAATCTGATTCTTCCCTTTATGACGCGCGGTAAACGCCGCAGAAATAGCACGACCATAAAGTTGTTCGGCGGTGATATCGCCATAGAACATCGCCACGCCGATGTTACAGTGTGGGCGCAGTTGAATGCGATCAATCGGCAAACGCTCACTCATGATAGTGAGTACTTGCTGACCTAAAGTAATCGCGTGCCACGGTTCCTGCACACCGTTGGCGATAACAGCGAAGTCATAGCCACTGACCTGCGCGAGAACCATGCGCGGCGACAGCACCGACTTGAGTTTTTCCACCAGCGTAAGTAGCAGGATTTCCCGCTGCGCCTCTTTCAGCACACCGGCGGTGTCGCGCAGGGTTTCGCAGGTGATAATCATCAGCGCAGTCGTCTGTTTACGCGTCACCACCTGTTCCAGCATCTCCATCAGCAGGGCTTTGTTTGGCAAGTCCGACACCGGGAAGCGCATCGCGTTTTCGATCTGCTCTTCATAATGGCGCTGCAACAGTTGCTGGTTAAGGTTATAACTGCGCACCAGCATGCCTATTTCATCGTCCTGATGCAGACGCGGTAGCGCCAGCTGATGGCCGATAATCTCTTGCGGTGGAATGGCGTTCAGCTCACGAGCAATATTGCGTAAAGGATGTAATATCAGTCGGTTAATACACCAGCTAATCGCCACTGTCAGGATGAGCGACAAAAGTAAGTAAATGGTCACTAACGTTGAGAGCGTACTCATCACGAACTTATACATGCGGAAGGAATCCGCCTGTAACACCAGATAGGCAATCGGTTGTGGGTTTGCCGGGCGCTCCAGCGAGTAGACGCCCAGCGAGATTTGCACCGGTAGTTCGAGCAGTCGGGTAACCATTACCGGCACCGGGCGTTCAGGAATAAAACTTTTACGCAGCGCCTGGAACTGGTTAGGCAGCACCACATCTGCGCGGCTGACCACGCCCGCAGGTTTGATGCTGGAGAGAATGGCCTCCGCCTGGGGAATATCCCCTTTGAGGATGGCTGAGGACAAGGGTTCGCGGACAGAACGAGCAATGCTTTCCAGTTGCGTAGCCGTGTTATAGCGATTCTGCTGTACCAGGTGGAACAGCAAAACGGTGCAAAAAACAAAGACAAACACCAGGACAACGGCCGCCACCATTGCCATCTGCTTGATTGTTAACGAACGACTAACGCGCAAATTATCTCTCCCCCGGAAATCCCAGACTGCCGCCCGAGTATACCCGATCGCAGCGGCATTAAGAGAGGCGCTATCTGAAAACTTACCAGTCGGCGTAAGGTATCAGCGGCTGTGGCGGTAAATCCATATCGCCCTGCCATCCGGCGGCAGAATACCGTACGTAGAGCAGGAAATGGCTTGGCGCATAATCTTTCGCCTGTTGGATATCAATCGCCGTGCCGACAAACCAGTTGGATGTGACGCGTCGTTCAAGTAACGCTCGCGCCGTATAGCCAAAGCCCTGGCTGCTACCGCCACCATTGGTCTGGTCAGCGGCGTCGTCTTTCCAGTCATTCGGAATCAGGTTCATCAGCGGATAACGCGGCATGGTTTTAGTGCGCGAGTGCGACCATGAGCCAGACGCCCCCAGCTCCCATGACCAGTTTTCCGTGCGCTCACGCCACATCACCGGTACGGCAAACGACAGATACTCCTGCGGGCTGTAGTAGCCGCCCTGCCCAAGTGAGTACCCACTCAGGTCTTTGTCGTAATGCCAGATCATGTTGTTCAGGCCGATAGTGACGCGACGATTATTCTGGTTGATGACTTTATAGTAATAGCCCGTCATCCAGCGCACGCGCCAGTTATCTTCGACATTTTTGCCGGTTAACTGGTCACCGCTAAGTGATGCCCAGACGCCGTTTGCCTCGCCTTTATCATAGCTCAGACTTAACCCCACACCATCGGCACGTACGCCGCCCCATTTTTTCCCGGTATTGCTCGGAGAGTCTTTCTGTCCGCCGAAGGCAAGTAATGAACTGGAAATAGGTCGGCGATGGGCGTTAACGGTGTAACCAAGCGGCCCGATATCATCGCTGTAACTGACGCCGCCGACTACGTCCACGACGTTGAAGCCCATCGGCGTGGTGCCAATATCCCAACTCCAGACGTCATTTCGCCAGCCGACTGCCACGCTTGCGCCAGAATCCGACTGGCTGCGATTACCACTACAGTCCTGCAACGTACAGGTACCCCAGTTGTTATCCCATTTGCCCTCAGCATCGGCGGAAAAACTGCCGACATTCATATTGACGAAATCGCTGCGGAAGAACATTCGCCCGTCCGCATATGGCGCATCTACCTGCAACATGGTGGTGTGCGCTTTCAGATCGGAGTATCCGCCAGTGCCGCTCGATCCCCAGTAATCGTGCTCCAGGGTGACGTTAAGATCCTGCTGACGATAGAGGTCCGCCGCATCGCTACGTACGCCGCGTTTCAGCCAGTCATCTTTCTCGTCGTTGCGGGTCAGTCGGGTAAAGGTGTCGTTATCCTGCGGACGCGTCGTGGTCACACCGGATGCGACCATCGCGTCTTTGTAGGTTTCCAGCGCCTGCTTTGGATCGCCCGCCTGTGCTTCAAACTTCGCACCATCGCGCAGTACCATCGCGCTTTCCATCGACGGCGGCTGAGATTTTGCCTGCGGGATCAGCTTGTTAAATGTCTGCTGCGCCGCTGCGGTATCGCCAAGCTGCGCCTGCGCCAGCGCCACGCGCCGCTGAGTGTTCAGAGAGGCGTTATCGGTGGCGGGCAGTTTCGCCAGCTGGCTACGTGCCGCCGCGTTGTCACCGGCAGCGATATCCACTTCCGTCAGACCCAGGATGGCGTCGGCGTTAGTTGGCTCGCGCGTCAAAACGTTCTGATAAGCCGCGCGGGCGGCGGTGTAATCGCGCCGTTGCTGCGCCCAGTCGGCCAGGGTGAGATCAATGCGTGTGGAAGGTGGTTGCTGACGCAGCATCGCTTCCGCTTCGGCTTCTTTGCTGCTTTCACGCAGGCGATTGGCTGTTTCCAGCACCTGATCGCTTTGCAGCCGGTTCACCAGTTCATGAATATTGCTGTTCCACTGCGCGCGCGGCAGGCTGTTGATATGCGCCAGTGCCGCCCGGTCCTGATCATGACCGGAGAGATACAGCCCGTAGGCGTAAACCTGCTCCGGGTCGTTCGGCTTCTGCTGCGCCAGATTGCGCATCAGAGTATCTGCCTGGCTGCGTTGTCCGGCCTGCCAGAGATCCTGCGAAAGTCGGTAAGTAATCCACACACTGCCGGGGTCCAGTGCCAGTCGCTGGCGCTGAAGTGCTGCTGCCTGCGCCCATTTGCCCTGTTTTTCCAGCGCTTCGGCCTGCTGTGACAAACGGTCGTTTTGCAGACTGCGTTCGATGTCATCAACGCTGCGCCGCTGGCTGGCAGAGAGCGAGGCAATAAATGCTTCAGCCTTTTCCGGCGATTGCTGGCGATAAAGATTCGCCAGACCGCGCACGGCGTTGGTGTTGCCGCTGTCCATCCGTAGCGTCTGCTGATAATAACGTTCGGCGGCGGGGTAATCTTTGCGCGCCATCGCCACATCGCCCAGCCCCAGCACCGCATAGCTGTCAGTATTATCTACATTGCGCGCCTGCTGGAATAACCGTTCCGCTTGATCAGGATTGTTTGCTTTAAGCGCGGCATCGCCCTGTTGGATCGCCAGCCAATAACGGTTCACTTTCAGCAGGCTGTTCCATTTGTCGTTGTTGCTGCTGTGCGGGTCCAGCGCGAGGGCTTTCTCCAGATTCACCACCGCATTGGCACGATCGCCTTTCTGGGAATACGCCTGGCCCAGCGCCCCCAGCGCTTCACTGTCTTTCGGGTTAGCACGCACCGCCAGTTGCAACTCGGGGATAGCTTTACCCGCCATGCCTGAATCCACCGCCGCTAAACCTTGCGCACGAGCGCGGAAAGCAGGATCGGCCAGTTGTTTTTGTTGTTCTGCCAGTTGCGATTGTGCAGCAGCCACGTTGTCGCCATCGCTAAATATTGAGAGATATTTTTTCAGCGCCTGCACGCTGGCATCGCTGACAGGCATGTCTTTAATCTGCCCGTACCAGATTTTAGAGGCACCATCACGACCGGCGTTAGATTTCGCCATCTGCTCCAGCACCGCAAAACCTTCGTCACGGCGATCGCTGCTAAACAGCAATAGCGCCAGATTGTTTTGCAGGCCCGTGTTGCCCGGCGTATCCGCATTGATGCGTTTTAGCTGATTAATCGCTTCGCCACGGCGAGCCGGAATTTTCGCCACGGTACTCCAGTACTCGACGGCAATGTCACCTTCCGGCGGCGCCCCGTTGAACAGTTTGTTGTAACCTGCCACGGCTTCTTCCGCATGCCCGGTGGTGGCCTGCAATCGTGCCTGTTGCAGTGCCTGGCGACCATCCGGCGTGGAAAGTAACATCGTGGTCTGCGACGATTTGTAAGCGTTTGAACTCGGCGCTAATTGCGACAATCGGTCGAGTTGTTTTTGCGCCCCATCAACATCACCCTGCCGTAACAGAGAGCGAAAACGGGCAGCAACGACGTCCGGGTTATTCGGATCAATAAGTTCCAGACGATACAGCGACTGCTGCACCAGGTCTTCGCGGTGAGTCGCTTCGCCAACTCGTACCTGCTCCAGTAACTGTTGCTGGGCGGTTGGCGCCGCCTCGACCATCGGCATCACAGCCAGACCGAGGGAAAGTGTGAGGATGTTTAGTGTGAATTTGCGCATTCCTGGCCCCAGTCAGGCAATAACTCACCTTTTGTCGAGAAGCGGAAACGGTGTTGATCCCAGCCTTGTCCGAACAGGGTCAGCACATAATTGTAATAGGCATCGCTGCCAGGAAAGTTATCTGCCACACGCTGGCGCTGTACAGCCTGCGCGTCACGGTCCTGAAGAAACGGCAACATAGCCGCAGAAAAACCTACCGGCCCTTGCCCCTGCGCTTTACCCGTAGCGACATCAACTTTCTCCGGCGGATAGCCGTTCTTCTCAGTAAATGTCGCCATCGGTTTAAAACGCGCTAACAGCCGTGCTTTTTGCGGATCAGTATCTGGCATCATGCCGACCCACATATAAACGCGAATGGCGTCATAGCTGCTGATCAGCGTTTTTTCAGCTTTCAGCTGCCAGCCTTTATCTTTTTCATAACGCACCCAGTCAGGCGAAAAACCTTTCGGTGCAGTTTCCAGCAGCAAACGTTGATTCGTTTCGCGCAACGTAGTCCAGGGCGCGCCAAAGCGGGTGAAATACTGTGCCAGCATCGGTGGTAGATAACTCGGGTTCAAACGCCAGGAGTTATTCTCGGCAAAGCCGACTTTTCCCGGTAACAGCATCGAACCCAGCCCCGGCACCGTCACCACTTCCTCTTGCGCAATGCGTTTTAACAATGCGCTGCCGATGTCGGTATAACGTTGCTCTTTCCACAATCGCCCCGCCTCAAGCAACGACCAGGCCATCCAGATATCACCATCAGAGGCCGAATTGCTGTCCAGCACTTCCCACTTACTGTTCTCTTTTTTGCCCCACAGCCAGGCAGGCAAATGTTCGTTTAAGGCCCCCTGAGCAAGATTGTTCTGGGTCCAGTCAAGTAGGTTGTCAAATGTCGCACGATCATTAGCCGCCAGGGCAAAGAACATGCCGTAGCTTTGCCCTTCAGAGGTGGTAATTTTGCGTGCGTCACTGGGGTCAATGACGCGCCCTTCCTGACTGATGTAATCCTTTTTGAACTGCTCCCAGGCAGGCCAGTTGCAAGCTGCCTGAACACTGAAGGCAGCCAACAGCAGCATCGTCACGATCCCACTACGCAAAACTTTCATCATCGATTACTCATTATCCGGATTAAGACGACGACGGCTGATGATGCGCAGCAGACGCCACAGTACCCAGGCCAGCAGCACCACGCTGATTGCCGCCAGTATCGCCAGCAGAATCGGATGGTTCGCCAGTGCGTACCATAAACGTTCAAACCACGGCAGATGACCGACGTAATAGACGTCGCCAACGCGCAGGCTGTTAACACCGGACTCGCGAATCACCGCTACGGAACCAAACATAGTGGCGCGTTTACCGCTGTCGTTCACCGCATCGTTGAGCATCTCGTAACCGCGTGGACTATCCGCCAGTAACGCAATCACACTGCGCTGGTCGTTATACGGTGACTGGAAGCCAATCACCGCCGCCATCGCACCGGAAGAGGTCAGCGTGGACTGAGTTTCTGCTGCGCGGTCGTTTTCGTCAGGTACAATGCCGGGGAACGGAGTCTGGCGCATCGGCGTTTTCACCCAACTTTCGGTAGCCTGCACCAGCAAATCGATCTGCTTGTCATCTTTTAACTTGTCCGGGATACCGCCAATTATCATGATATCGGCGTCTTTCCCCTGAATGGTGCTGCCATCATCGGTCACCGTCAGGTTGATCGCCGGGAAGCCCGTCTGTGCACCAATAAAGCCCACGGTATTAAGCAGTGTTTCCATCTGTGCTTCGTTTGGTGTTTTTGGCATCACGGTAATGGTTTGCGACAAATCCGCCATCCGGCTGAACGGGAAGCCCGCATTAGCAAACGCGCGCAGATCCGGCATCGGGATGAAGTGGTAATACTTTGAGAAATCAATAGTTGAGTCATCGCCAATCACGACGTGATTCTGCACCGGCTGGAAGGTAATGCAGTTATCCACCGAACCGCCCGGCATTGGGTTCATATACTCAAAATCGAAACGCAACTGGTTGGTCGCCCCCAGTTTCAGCGCCGGAATGGAGACATCAGTTTTACCATCCAGCAAACCTTGCAACACCGGGATCCGCAGCAGCAGGCGGTTCGCCTCCTGTTTACTGCTCAGGTTGAAAGATTGCAGGAACTGGTTGTTCAGGCTGATATCCATCCGCGAGCTGTCTTTCACCGGCGGCATGGTGTAGCGATAGTTGATATCCATATCGATACCGGTGCTGCGCATCAGGTAGAGATCTGGCGGCAAGTTCAGCGAGATATTAATCGCTGCCGGCTCAAGCCCGCTGGACTGTAACTGTTCTTCATAGGTTTTCAGCTCACCAAAGGTGACCGGACGATCGGTTCGCACCCAGTTTGGCGCATCGTACGGTTTACGCGGTAGCAGCGGTTTCACTTCATTCACTACCACGCTTTCACCACGGAACAGAATGTTACCCTGAGCGATACCTTTCGCTGCCTGCAACAGGTCTTTGTCGTCACGACCAAACACCACCAGCAGTTTGACGTAAGGATTCTCCGGATGGTTGATCATCTCAATCACCGGGGCTTTTACTGCCGGATGATCGCGCAGGAAGTCCGGTCGCTTGTCATTGGTCGCAAAGACAATCGCATTGCGGTCCGGAAGCTGATTATAGAGTACCGGGAAGTTCTGTCCGCGCCAGCCAGAACGAGAACCAAACCACGACGCAACAATCGCCGAAGCCTGTTGCAGACCAACATCCGGCGCACCAGCAAAAACTATCGGCAACGTATTGGCTCGGTTATCCCTCGGGTCGAAAAACGGAATCGGGAAGTGCGACAGATCATTTTTCACATTCAGTGATTGATATGTCAGATCCAGTCCGCTACTGCGTCCAACATCCAGCCAGAGCGTTGTGCTGGCCGGGTTTTCACAGACATCCTGATAATGACCAACAAACTCCAGCCGCACGCGGTTGAAGTCGGTGATAAACAGCGGATTAATCGGCATTTGCGCCAACGTCTTTTTACCCAACTGCTCTTTGGTCACTGGCAGCACGCCCATCAACTCATCGTTCAGATAGACTTTCAACTGTGACTGTATCGGCAGCAGTGATGGCGACGGCGTATATTCAAGGTTAAGCATCGCCTTCGTCACCACTTCATCACTGCGCATACCAAACTCTATGCTGCCGTTCGGGTTAATGCCACGCAGTACCATGCTGCCCGGCGGCGGCGCGATTTGCGCAAAGGTCAGCTTCACATCGCGCGAAGGACCGTTCTGCGCCACGACTGGCGCATCCGCGCCCTGCACGCCTGGCATCACCTGTCCGACCCGCGGATTTTGCTCCGCCTGGGCGGGTACAGCTGGCTCAGCATTGATCAGTGGTTGCGTCGTCGGTGTCGCCTGCGTCATGAAAGAGGGGAACGCACTCATCCCCATAGCCACTGCACAAATCCAGAATAGTTTTCTTTTCATCGCGTTATCATCATTGTTGAGCCAAAGCCTGATCCGATGGTTGTACCGTTTCGCTCCGCTCCGGGCGACGCGGAATGAACGAAACAACCCAGGAAACCAGAGAAGTCAGCACACGGAAAATGCCCTTCACCGAAGAAGGCGCAAACTCCGCCAGATGGCGGTAGCCACGGAAGCCGAGCTTCAGAATATCCAGCAGACTTTCCAGCGGCTTATCTTCCGGGTAGCTGTCCTGCCAGAGCGCCCATGTATCCGCACGGGCAAACGTACACTGCACAAAATCGATATGTTGCTGGGTAGTGAGCGGCATCAATTGCAGCCCCACTTCGTTACCCATCACGCGCGCAACCTGAGTCGGGAAGGCATACTCTTGCTGACCGCGTTTGAGCAGCAGATTCACTTTCTGTCCTTCCAGAATCTGCGCCTGACCGTTGATCTTGATCCCCAGGCCGCCGTCAGAGAAGTCCTGAACGGTGCAGGAGAAAAGATGCCCATCTTCCCGGGCAATCGCCGCTGGCATGGTCATCTCAACACGGTGTGAACGACGTACCTGCTTGCTTTCTACCGATACCGCTACTGCGCCGCCGAGAATAATCAGGTTGTAGAACACCCAAACCATACTAACGACCACGGTGAGCATTTCAGTCGGCGGGCCATAGAAGTAACGCCAGATGCCGACAGCAACACCGACCAGGTTGAGTAATACGAGGAAGATGTACGGTCGCGAGATCACCCAGTCGACGTATTCTTCCTCCACCAGACCACCTTTGGCGGTGACGTTAAATTTGCCTTTGTGCGGGTTAATCAGCGCCACCAGCGTCGGCGGGGCGATATACCAGGCGAGCACCGTCTCGTAGATTTCGCTCCAGAAGGAGTGGCGATATTTACCCTGAATCTTCGAGTTGGTCAGGCTGGCGTGAATCATATGCGGCAGCACAAACAGGGCGATCATCAACGCAGGCGCATAAATGATGTAGGCGTGCAGCAGCAGAAACGCCAGCGGCGCGGTCAGGAAGATCAGCCGTGGAATCCCCGACAAGAAGTGGAACATAGCGTTGACGTAGCACAGCCGTTGGGCGAATTTCAGCCCTTTACCGGTAAGCGGGTTATCAAGACGGAAGATTTGCACCATCCCGCGCGCCCAACGGATACGCTGCCCAATGTGCGCCGAAAGGCTTTCAGTCGCCAGCCCCGCCGCCTGGGGAATACGCATATAAGCGGAAGTGTAGCCACGACGGTGTAAACGCAGAGAAGTATGCGCATCTTCAGTCACGGTTTCGACCGCGATGCCGCCAATCTCGTCCAACGGCTTACGACGAATCACCGCACAGGAACCGCAGAAGAAAGTGGCATCCCACATGTCATTACCGTCCTGCACCAGACCGTAGAACAGCGTGCCTTCGTTCGGCGTTTTACGAAAACGCCCCAGGTTGCGTTCGAACGGATCTGGTGAGAAGAAGTGGTGAGGCGTCTGCATCATCGCCAACTGCTTTTCTTTCAGGAACCAGCCCATGGTCATTTGCAGGAACGAGCGTGTGGGAACGTGGTCGCAGTCGAAAATCGACACGAACTCGCCTTTGGCATATTTCAGTGCATTATTGATGTTGCCTGCTTTCGCATGTTCATGCGTCGTTCGGGCGATATATTTCACCCCAACGTTTTGCGCAAACTGGCGAAACTCTTCCCTGCCGCCGTCATCAAGGATCCAGATGTTGAGTTTGTCTTTCGGCCAGTCGATACCCAGCGAAGCATAAATGGTGTTTTTCACCACGCTGAGATCTTCGTTGTAGGTCGGTACAAAGATATCCACCGACGGCCATTGCGACATGTCTTTCGGCAGCGGTACTGGCTGACGATTCAGTGGCCATACCACCTGGAAGTAGCCGAGCACCAGCACAATCCACGCATAAGTTTCCGCAAATAGCAGGATTAAGCCACATACCAGGCTGACCGGATCATCCCAGTTCAACGTCGAGGTATATCGCCACCAGATATAGCGACACGAGACAGTCAGCGACAGCACAATCAACATCAACGCCGAGAAGCGCCCTGGCATACGCCGCACCATTAGCGCCACGCCCCACAGCAACATCAGGAAGATAAATTGCGACAACGGGTTAAAAGGCTGAGTGACGCAAATTAGCGCCAGAATCAGCGAGAAAGTCACAATGACGCCAAGAATAAAACGCCGTGCTCCGGCGCTCAGATGGCCCAGTTCTTTTTTCTCATCAAGATGTTGCGTGTTCTGGCTGACACGCTCTGGCAGTTTGTCCATCCATTGATGGTAACGCCCACGGATATTCTGCAAGCCAGAAAATGCCCGCCAGCGTGGTTTTGGCGTCTCTCTGCGTGAAGCGCCGATCAACAACCAGCAAGTCTGAATGACATAGCGGACCGGATCCAACGGGCGCGGACGCGAAGCGTTGATATGTGGGTAAAGATTTTTATGTTCTGCGCGAATACGCTGCCAGCGCGGGTGTTCAAGCGGAATGAACACCCAGGCCAGGATTAGCCAAAAACAGCCAAGCGTCGCGCTGAAAGCCGATGCGCCGTGACGACGATAATCCCGATAACGCCCGATAAGACGCGCGTTGACCGGCGGGATAAGCAACCACCGGGTCAAGATACTCATGACGCGCTCCCGACTGGCTTTTTCAGACCGGAATAGTTCAACAGGCACCAGTTTGCCAGCGTCAGAACTTCCTCCGCCGCCAGCGCATCACTGCGGTATTCACCTAACGGCTGTTTCGCCGCCAGGCATTCAGCCATTGCTTCATCGCGATGAATCAACATTGGCAGTAACCGGCGCTGGCTTTGCAACCACAACTGGTAAATATCTTCCTGAACCTGGCTGCCAATGCGGAAATCATTAATCAATATATGCGCGCCAGCAGGCAGTGCTTGCTGATGCAGCCGAATATGGCAGTTAGCATCCACTTTAACGATTGCCAGCGAGTGATCGCACAGGCTTAGGATTTGATGCGTTATCTGCGAGGCGTCGCGCGGTAAGTCGATCAAAATCCATTGATAACGCCCACTGGCCTGCAGCTGCTGCAAGCCTTCGCAAATTGCACTCAACTGAGTTTGCCAGTGCTGGGGATTCTCTTGCTCTTCAATGGTTAACTGACCAAAAGGCAGCAGATCGAGCTGCGAGGTATAGCGCATCCCGGCATCTCGCCAGTCCTGACCATCCAGCATGGCTCTGGCCCAGCCCTGACGATGGGTAAAATCAACGTTGAACGACAAGCGCAACAAATTGTCCGGGCAGGCATCAACCACCAGGACATTTTCTCCCAACATTTGCAATGCCCAGGCCAACGCGGCGGTGATGGTTGTTGTACCCACACCTCCCCGCACCCCCTGTAATCCCAGTACGGCCATTCACTACTCCCCTACTTCTGTTGCGCAAACTCAGCCAACAATGGCCAGCGTTTTAACGCCGCTGCTAACTGCTCACGCTGAGAAATATCGGCATAATCGATATCAGGCAGTGAAAACGCCTGCTTTAACGCCAAAATATCATTCTGAAAGATATAGCCTATCGCGGGATCAGGCAGAGTATCCTGTTCGTTGTTATTCATTATGCTTAATCTCGATAAAATATACCCGCCACGCATCAGTCAATTCTAATCGACAGAATTTTGCCCGTATAATGCCAGACGGCAATACGTAATCCGTTCATTTTTTAACTTTCATGTACGCAACTAACGAAAGTAAAAAACGAAAAGACTGATATCATAAGGCTTCCAGCCTGCTAAATTGATTCACATGCTAAATCTGATAAGTTTTAATTTCAATGGTAGGTTTATTTCTTAGCTTTCGCTAGTAAACTGATAATCAGACAAAATGGTGACTTGAGGGACGTTGTGGACCCTGTATTCTCTATCGGTATCTCATCTTTGTGGGATGAGTTGCGGCATATGCCAGCAGGCGGCGTCTGGTGGTTTAACGTCGATCGTCAAGAAGATGCTATCAGCCTTGTGAATCAAACGATGGCTTCTGAAGCTGAAACCGCGAAAGTCGCGGTCATTAGCATGGATAACGATCCCGAAAAAACCTTCAAATTAGATGATTCTCACGGACCGGAAAAAATAAAATTATTTTCAATGCTAAATCATGAAAAGGGGCTATACTATTTGCCCCGTGATTTACAATGTTCTATTGATCCCGAAAATTATCTTTTCATTCTTGTTTGTGCCAATAATGCATGGCAAAACATTCCAACTGAGCGGCTTCGTTCATGGCTGGATAAAATGAACAAGTGGAGCAGATTATACCATTGCTCACTGCTGGTAATTAATCCAGGAAATAATAACGATAAACAATTTTCATTGTTGCTGGAGGAATACCGCTCACTTTTTGGGCTTGCCAGTTTGCGTTTTCAGGGCGATCAACATCTGCTGGATATCGCCTTCTGGTGCAACGAAAAAGGGGTTAGCGCCCGTCAGCAACTCATCGTTCAGCAGCAAGAGGGTATCTGGACGTTAGTTCAGCGTGAAGAAGCGGAGATCCAACCACGCAGCGATGAAAAACGCATTCTTAGCAATATTGCTGTGCTGGAAGGCGCCCCCCCGTTATCAGAACACTGGCAACTGTTCGACAACAACGAAACTCTGTTCAATGAAGCCCGGACTGCACAGGCTGCAACCGTCGTTTTCTCTTTACAGCAAAATGGGCAAATTGAACCACTGGCCCGCAGCATTCATACCCTGCGTCGCCAGCGTGGTAGTGCGATGAAGATCCTCGTGCGGGAAAATACCGCCAGCCTGCGCGCCACGGATGAACGCCTGCTACTGGCCTGTGGCGCTAACATGGTTATTCCCTGGAACGCCCCGCTCTCCCGCTGTCTGACGATGATTGAAAGCGTGCAAGGGCAGAAGTTCAGCCGCTATGTTCCGGAAGATATCTCGACCTTGCTGTCAATGACCCAACCGCTGAAGCTGCGCGGTTTTCAAAAGTGGGATGTGTTCTGTGAGGCGGTCAATAACATGATGAATAACACGTTGTTGCCTGCTCATGGTAAAGGCGTGCTGGTCGCTTTACGCCCAGTACCGGGCATCCGCGTTGAGCAAGCCCTGACGCTGTGCCGTCCAAATCGCACTGGCGACATTATGACCGTTGGTGGAAATCGACTGGTCCTGTTCCTCTCATTCTGCAGGATCAACGATCTGGATACTGCGTTGAATCACATTTTCCCGTTACCTACTGGCGACATTTTCTCTAACCGCATGGTCTGGTTTGAAGATGACCAAATCAGCGCTGAACTGGTGCAAATGCGTTTACTTGCCCCGGAACAATGGGGGGTGCCACTGCCTTTAACTCAGGCCTCCATGCCGGTAATCAATGCCGAGCATGATGGGCGTAACTGGCGACGAATACCGGAACCGCTGCGACTGTTGAGTGATCCTGTGGAGCATTCATCATGATGACCATCAGCGATATCATTGAAATCATTGTCGTTTGTGCGCTTGTTTTTTTCCCGCTGGGCTATCTGGCGCGCCATTCCCTACGGCGCATTCGTGACACCCTGCGTTTGTTATTTGCGAAACCTCGTTATGTAAAACCGGCCGGTACGTTACGCCGTGCAGAAAAAGCCAGGGCTACCAAAAAATGACTCAATTTACCCAAAATACCGCTATGCCTTCTTCACTCTGGCAATACTGGCGCGGCCTTTCTGGCTGGAACTTTTATTTTCTGGTTAAGTTCGGCCTGTTGTGGGCGGGCTACCTTAACTTCCATCCGCTACTCAATCTGGTATTTGCCGCGTTCCTGCTGATGCCGATTCCGCGCTACAGCCTGCATCGCCTGCGCCACTGGATCGCCCTGCCAATCGGCTTTGCCCTCTTCTGGCATGATACCTGGCTACCTGGCCCGGAAAGTATTATGAGCCAGGGGTCACAAGTGGCAGGCTTTAGTCCCGATTATTTAATCGATCTGGTCACGCGCTTTATTAACTGGCAGATGATTGGTGCTGTCTTTGTTTTGTTAGTGGCCTGGTTATTCTTGTCGCAATGGATTCGCATCACCGTTTTTGTGGTCGCCATTCTGGTATGGCTGAACGTACTTACGCTGGCTGGTCCAAGTTTCTCCCTGTGGCCAGCCGGTCAACCGACCACCACGGTAACAACGACGGGCGGTAACGCTGCGGCAACAGTCGCGGCAACCGACGGCACGCCAGTAGTTGGAGATATGCCAGCGCAAACTGCACCACCGACAACCGCAAACCTCAATGCCTGGCTGAATAATTTCTATAACGCCGAGGCGAAACGTAAATCGACCTTCCCATCCGCGCTGCCAGCGGATGCGCAGCCATTTGAGCTTCTGGTGATTAATATCTGTTCGCTTTCATGGTCGGATATTGAAGCTGCCGGATTAATGTCACATCCGTTGTGGTCGCATTTTGATATTGAGTTCAAGAATTTCAACTCTGCAACCTCATACAGCGGTCCGGCGGCGATTCGTCTGCTGCGCGCCAGTTGCGGTCAGCCATCGCACACCAATCTGTATCAACCAGCAAATAATGACTGCTATCTGTTCGATAACTTGTCAAAACTGGGCTTTACCCAGCACCTGATGATGGGACATAACGGCCAGTTTGGCGGCTTCCTGAAAGAAGTTCGCGAAAACGGCGGTATGCAGACCGAATTGATGGATCAAACAAATCTTCCCGTCATTTTGCTGGGCTTTGATGGTTCGCCGGTTTATGACGATACTGCCGTGCTTAACCGCTGGCTGGACGTTACCGAAAAAGATAAAAACAGCCGTAGCGCCACGTTCTACAACACGCTTCCACTGCATGACGGCAACCATTATCCGGGCGTCAGCAAAACAGCGGATTACAAAGCGCGAGCGCAGAAGTTCTTTGATGAACTGGACGCCTTCTTTACTGAACTGGAGAAATCGGGTCGTAAAGTGATGGTCGTCGTAGTACCGGAACACGGTGGCGCGTTGAAAGGTGACAGAATGCAAGTTTCTGGTTTGCGTGATATCCCCAGCCCGGCAATCACTGATGTACCGGTTGGCGTGAAATTCTTCGGTATGAAAACACCACATCAGGGCGCGCCAATTGTCATCGACCAACCAAGCAGCTTCCTGGCAATCTCTGATCTGGTGGTTCGCGTTCTCGATGGCAAGATTTTCACCGAAGACAATGTTGACTGGAAAAAACTCACTAGTGGATTACCACAGACTGCGCCTGTTTCCGAGAACTCGAATGCGGTGGTCATTCAATATCAAAATAAACCGTATGTTCGCCTGAACGGTGGCGACTGGGTGCCTTATCCGCAGTAATTACGAAAAAGGCCGCAGAGTTCCCCCCTGCGGCCTGATCCGGGCGCAACTTGCCATTACGGCAGCCTGACACCCGCATGACACGTTACTTCCGCTTATTCAGCCAGCTCACGATCAGACTGGCGAGAATGCCAGCAATGACCGGAGCCGCTAAATCATGCCAGAAGGCCATGCTCAACTCTGCGAGCGTCATATAGCCGCCTCTGTTGTAATGACAACGTTTCGCGGCTATCCTTGAGTCGTCTAGTTTCAAGAATGGCCCCCGTGATGTTGTCAGGTGTACACCTGCAACGTGCGGGGGTTTTCTCTTTCCAGCAACCAATGCCGCCGGGGATAAAGCCCCCGCAACATTGCGCCTCACCGGAATCCTTCCGGCTTGCCGCTGATTCTACGATTGTTTTTCTGTTCCGGAATCCGTCACTTCTTCACTCTGTGCTGCGCATTCCGCAGAATATTATCCGCTTGCAACCGTTACATTTTTCTTACGAAAAAGGCCGCAGAGTTCCCCCTGCGGCCTGGTCCGGGCGCAAATTGCCATTACGGCAGCCTGACGCCCGCATGACATATTACTTCCGCTTATTCAGCCAGCTCACAATCAGGCTGGCGAGAATGCCAGCAATGACCGGAGCCGCTAAATCGTGCCAGAAGGCCATGCCCAACTCTGCGAGCGTCATATAGCCGCCTCTGTTGTAATGACAACGTTTCGCGGCTATCCTTGAGTGGTCTAGGTTCAAGATTAGCCCCCGTGATGTTGTCAGGTGCACACCTGCAACGTGCGGGGGTTTTCTCTCTCCAGCAACCAATGCCACCGGGGATAAAGCCCCCGCAACATTGCGCCTCACCGGAATCCTTCCGGCTTGCCGCTGATTCTACGATTGTTTTTCTGTTCCGGAATCCGTCACTTCTTCACTCTGAGCTACGCATTCCGCAGAATATTATTCGCTTGCAACCGTTACATTTTTCTTACGAAAAAGGCCGCAGGGTTTCACCCCTGCGGCCTGGTCCGGGCGCAAATTGCCATTACGGCAGCCTGACGCCCGCATGACATATTACTTCCGTTTGTTCAGCCAGCTCACGATCAGGCTGGCAAGAATGCCAGCAATGACCGGAGCCGCTAAATCGTGCCAGAAGGCCATGCCCAACTCTGCGAGCGTCATATAGCCGCCTCTGTTGTAATGACAACGTTTCGCGGCTATTCTTGAATGGTCTAGATGCAAGAATGGCCCCCGTGATGTTGTCAGGTGCATACCTGCAACGTGCGGGGGTTTTCTCTCTCCAGCAACCAATGCCACCAGGGATAAAGCCCCCGCAACATTGCGCCTCACCGGAATCTTCCGGCTTGCGGCTGATTCTACAGCTGTTTTTCTGCTTCGAAATCCGTCACTTCTTCACTCTGTGCTGCGCATTCCGCAGAATATGACCGGCTTGCAACCGTTGCATTTTTCTTACGAAAAAGGCCGCAGAGTTTCACCCCTGCGGCCTGGTCCGGGCGCAAATTGCCATTACGGCAGCCTGACGCCCACGTTGCATATTACTTCCGCTTATTCAGCCAGCTCACGATCAGGCTGGCGAGAATGCCAGCAATGACCGGAGCCGCTAAATCATGCCAGAAGGCCATGCTCAACTCTGCGAGCGTCATATAGCCGCCTCTGTTGTAATGACAACGTTTCGCGGCTATCCTTGAGTTGTTTGGGTTCAAGAATGGCCCCCGTGATGTTGTCAGGTGAACACCTGCAACGTGCGGGGGTTTTCTCTCTCCAGCAACCAATGCCGCCGGGGATAAAGCCCCCGCAACATTGCGCCTCACCGGAATCCTTCCGGCTTGCCGCTGATTTTACGATTGCTTTTTATCGTCAGCATCCGGCAATTTTCCTCATTGCGTGATGCCTTCCAGCTTAATTTCTTTGTTTGCAATAGTTGCAGTTCATATCCGAGCTGACTCCAGACTGGTAGTGAAATGCGCAATTTTGTAGAATTGCGCCTCCTCGCAATCTCCCCAGTGAATCTGTTGTCTCATTCGTTACACACTGCGTATTCAACTTCTCTACCAGTTGCGCAAGAGAAGCTGGGGTTATTCATTTTTACGAGGCTGACTTCTTTCTGGACAGGACTTTATGCAGCACAACACACAACCATTACACGATCACAAATTGCCGTTTACGCGCTACGACTTCGGCTGGGTTTTATTATGTATAGGAATGGCGATTGGTGCCGGAACCGTGCTGATGCCGGTACAAATTGGCCTGAAGGGGATTTGGGTATTTATTACCGCTGCAATCATTGCTTATCCGGCAACCTGGATAGTGCAGGACATTTATTTAAAGACACTTTCAGAAAGTGATTCCTGTAATGACTATACAGATATTATCAGTCATTACCTGGGCAAAAACTGGGGAATTTTCCTCGGGGTTATCTACTTTTTGATGATTATCCACGGGATTTTTATCTACTCTCTCTCCGTGGTTTTCGACAGCGCCTCATACCTGAAAACCTTCGGTTTAACCGATGCCGATCTTTCACAATCTCTACTTTATAAAGTCGCTATTTTCGCCGTACTGGTAGCGATTGCGTCTGGTGGTGAAAGGTTGCTATTTAAGATCTCCGGGCCAATGGTGGTGGTCAAAGTCGGCATTATTGTCGTGTTCGGTTTTGCGATGATCCCGCACTGGAATTTCGCCAATATAACCGCCTTCCCACAAGCCTCCGTATTTTTCCGCGACGTCCTGCTCACCATTCCATTTTGTTTCTTCTCTGCGGTATTTATTCAGGTGCTTAACCCGATGAATATTGCCTATCGTAAACGGGAAACAGATAAAGTACTGGCAACTCGGCTCGCGCTGCGTACCCACCGGATTAGCTATATCACGCTCATCGCGGTGATCCTGTTTTTTGCCTTTTCGTTTACCTTCTCAATTAGCCACGAAGAAGCCGTTTCTGCCTTTGAACAAAATATCTCGGCACTGGCACTAGCCGCGCAGGTGATCCCCGGGCATATCATTCATATCACCTCTACGGTACTGAATATCTTTGCCGTACTGACCGCATTCTTTGGCATTTACCTCGGTTTCCACGAGGCCATTAAAGGCATTATTCTCAATCTGTTAAGCCGAATTATTGATACCCAGAAAATTAACTCGCGTATGCTGACTCTGGCAATTTGCGCTTTTATCGTCATTACGTTGACGATTTGGGTTTCGTTTCGTGTATCGGTGCTGGTGTTCTTTCAGTTAGGAAGCCCGTTATATGGCATTGTGTCGTGCCTGATTCCGTTTTTCCTGATCTCTAAAGTTTCACAACTGAAAAAACTACGCGGGCTAAAAACATGGCTTATCCTGTTTTATGGCATTTTGCTGTGCTTTTCGCCGCTGTTGAAGCTGATTGAGTAAAAGTAACGGGGGCTGCTCACAGCAGCCCCAGACGATGTCGATAGCATTTCAGTACAGCCTGGATATGCTCCTGAGTCATAAAGGACTGTTCATACGTTTCCATAACAATGGTATTTTCTTTACGTATATCCTGAAAGATTTTTTCCAGCAATCTGGGCGCTAATCCCATCGATTCACCCAACAGCAAAAAATCCTGCCCGATATACTCGCCATAACCACTGTCAAATCCAGGAGTCAGTTCCCGACCGCCTTCTTCTCGCATCAATAACGGCAGCGCCAGATAGTTTGAGTGAAAATATTCCGGATAGGGAGCGACAGAAACAAAGTCATACACCGGCGCTAACGCTGGCATCAAACCATCGGAGTACACTAAGCCAAAGTTTCGTAAATGCATGTCGTTATTACCCAGCAACCAGGCGTAAACAATGCGACGAAAGAGATCGATTTTAAATGCGATGTTGTCGTTAACATGGGCAATTAAAAATCGGGCCAGCGTTTCATAGCTGACGTATTGCTCGTTATCATTTCCCGTTTTGCCATATTTATCTGTAATCTGCATCGCGCCATCAAGTTGCTCCTGATGCACTGGCTGCCCCTTGTCATCCCGGTCATAGCGCCGGATAACAAACGCGTATTCAAGCTCCTCCTCTGATTGTGGTGCAAAACTCAGCAGGCCATGCACAGGTACGTCAAATCCCAAACGAGACATCAATGTCATTGTTGCGTGTTCATTTTCGGCCAAACCGGGAAAGTCGGCTGGAGAGGGCTTAAGGATAAAATTTCCCTGATGATCTACGACGCGGAACTCTCCTTCATCCAGCACTAATTGCAATTTGGGCTGGTAACCGGAAATACTCATCCCTTTTTGTTGACGCGGAAGTTCCTGCACAAACTGAGTTCGCGTAAACCCCAGCCTGGGGGTCAATTTTGCAGTGCCGCTCAGTCGCTTCAACCCCTGTGTCGAATATCCGCGCTGTTCGTCACGTTCATTCAACGGCGTTAACAGAATACGACAATTCGCCATTATTCCTCCCAAGGTAAAATCTGGATTGCCCCCAGCAGATTCTTGCCGTTATCAATAAGCATTCCCAGCAGATCGTTTTCGTCACGATGCTGTATCTGGCTGTAGCGTTGACGCAGCCATCCTTCTGGCGCCAGTGAGGCGAAATAAGGATGCAACGTCTCACTGGGAAACTGACGCTGTGCGACGGGCAGGCTGATTGAGATTGCCGGTCCGTGGTAATCCTGGGCGTACTGGAACAAAAAACCACTGTCGTTCTGAGAGAGTTCACCCACTACCTGACCATAGAGCAACACTTTCACTCGCCGATGCATAGTTTCACTCCAAGAACATTCGCCACAGCGAACACACTGCCGAATTTAACCTGTTCAGGATCCTTAAAAAGTCGCTTTAACGTGGACGTTGAGATCCCTGTTTGTAGTTCAAGTGTGTATAAATCAATGCCCAATTCTTTGCGACGTGCGTTCAGTTGTTCCCCCAAATGACGGGGAGTCTCAATGGTCAGGAGGGGGCGTGGTTGACTAATATTCGGCCCCTGAATAAGTTTCTTCTGCAACTCCTGGAGCTGGTCGCCGATCGCTTTCAACTCTTGAGCCAGATTTTGTGACCCCGTGTAGATCATTAAAGAACCTTTCAATTGATAAAAGACAAAAAAAGATCATTTATGGTCAGATAAATTCGTTAAGCATCATAAATGAACCATTTTTTATTAATGATTATAATTTAGCTCATATATAATCCATTGGCAACAAAAATGGTCACAAAAGATCTATAAGTGATAGTTAAAGCACAAGAGGGTCATATTTGACATGAGACCAGCATGAAAACCGGTCTCATCGGGTGGGTTATACCGCTGGCTTCTGCGGATTTTCATCCTGATCAACAGCAAAGCAGGCAACCAGTTGACCGCCGTAGTCTTTTAGCTGCGGCTGCAACTGGGTGCAGGGGCCGAAGCGTCGACGACAGCGGGCGTTGAAGGCGCAGCCCGGCGGTGGATTCAGCGGGCTTGGCAGTTCACCGGTGAGTTTGATGCGCTCGCGGCGTTCGTCCGGGTTCAGGCGTGGTGTAGCGGAGAGCAGCGCCTGAGTGTACGGATGGCGCGGGTTATTAAAGATTTGGTCCTTCGTTCCCTTCTCCACGCAGCGGCCCAGGTACATCACCATCACTTCATCAGCAATGTGCTCCACCACCGACAGGTCGTGCGAGATGAAGACATAAGACAGCCCCAACTCCTGCTGCAAATCCATCATCAGGTTGAGCACCTGCGCACGCACCGAGACGTCCAGCGCAGAAACCGGTTCATCGGCAATCACCACATCCGGGTCGAGCATCAGACCACGGGCAATGGCGATACGCTGACGCTGACCGCCGGAAAACATATGCGGATAGCGGTCGTAATGCTCGGTTTTCAGGCCAACTTTTGCCATCATCGACAGGGCTTTTTCCCGACGCTGTTCTTTGCTTAAGCTGGTATTAATCAGCAGCGGCTCTTCAAGAATTTGCCCGACTTTTTTACGCGGATTCAGCGAACCATAGGGATTCTGGAAGACGATCTGGATTTTCTGCCGACGCAGCTTCTGCGCCTGCGGATCGTGCTTGAGCAGATCCTGCCCCTGGTAATACAGTTCACCGCCGGTAGGTGTTTCAATCATCGTCAGCAACCGACCGAGGGTCGATTTACCGCAGCCAGATTCACCTACTACCGCCAGCGTTTTGCCACGTTCAAGGTTAAACGAAACGCCGTCCAGCGCTTTAACCAGACGTTCCGGCGCGAACATGCCTTTCTTCACCGGGTAATGTTTTTTCAGGTCGATAGCCTGCAACAGCGGTTGTTGCAGGGTGGCCTCTTGCGTACTCATAGTGTCGGCCTCCCGGCATCATCAAGTGGGTAGTGGCATTTGGACTGACGCCCGTCAGCAAGCATATTCAGCGCCGGTTCTTCAGCGCGGCATTTGTCTGTCGCATAGGGGCAGCGCGGGTTAAGCAGGCAGCCGTTCGGGCGATCGTATTTGCCGGGAACGACGCCAGGCAACGATGCCAGACGTTCTTTGTCCTGAGCAAATTCCGGCAGCGCACGCAGCAATGCCTGGGTATACGGATGACGCGGCGCATGGAAGATGGCGTGCGCATCGCCCGTTTCCACCACCTGACCGGCATACATCACAATGATTTTATGCGCCGCTTCCGCCACCAGCGCCAGATCATGGGTAATTAACACCAGCGCCATGTTCTCTTTCTGCTGCAACTCCAGCAGCAGTTCGATGATTTGCGCCTGAATGGTCACGTCCAGCGCGGTAGTCGGTTCATCGGCAATCAGCAATTTTGGCCGACAGGCAATCGCCATGGCGATCATCACGCGCTGGCTCATGCCGCCGGAAAGCTGATGCGGGTAAACATCCAGACGCGATGCCGGATCGGGAATACCGACCAGATTCAGCAGGTCAATCGCCCGCTGACGGCGGGTACTTTTGTTGCCACCCTGATGCACCTTAATCGCTTCCATAATCTGGAAACCCACGGTGTAGCACGGGTTAAGGCTGGTCATCGGGTCCTGGAAGATCATTGCCACTTCGGCACCCACCAGATTGCGGCGCTCTTTTTCCGAGATACGCTGCAAATCCTGGCCGTTAAACTCCAGTTTTTCTGCCATCACGCGGCCCGGATAATCAATCAGCCCCATAATCGCCAGTGAACTGACCGACTTACCAGAGCCAGACTCACCCACAATCCCGACCACTTCGCCCTGTTTTACGCTGTAGCTGATGCGGTCTACGGCGCGGAACGGTGCACTTTCGTCGCCGAAATGCACCGATAATTTATCTATATTTAATAACGCCATCTCGAACCTCTTACTGCTTCAGTTTGGGATCGAGCGCATCACGCAAACCGTCACCCATCAGGTTAAATGCCAGCACCGTCAGCAGGATCGCCAGACCCGGGAAGGTCACGACCCACCAGGCGCTTTGCGCGAACTGCAACACATCGGAGAGCATGGTGCCCCACTCCGGTGTTGGCGGCTGCGCCCCCATGCCGAGGAAACCAAGAGCAGCCATATCGAGAATGGCGTTAGAGAAACCGAGCGACGCCTGAACAATCAGCGGCGCAAGGCAGTTGGGAAGAATATTGATAAACATCTGGCGCAGCGCCCCGGCACCTGCCACGCGAGACGCGGTGACGTAATCGCGATTCACCTCCACCAGCACGGCGGCGCGAGTTAAGCGCACATAGTGTGGCAAGGCAACGAAGGTTAGCGCCAGCGCGGCGTTACCAATCGACGGGCCGAAAATCGCCACCAGCACCAACGCCAGCAGCAGACTTGGCAGCGCCAGCATGATATCGACCACGCGCATGATGATGTTATCGACCAGGCCGCCGAAGTAACCGGCGATCAGGCCGAGAATAACGCCCATAATCAGCGATAACACCACCACCAGACAGCCGACCAGCAGCGACAAGCGCGCGCCGTACATCAGGCGCGACATAACGTCACGACCGACGTCATCTGTACCGAGCAAGTGCGCCATGCTGCCGCCTTCCTGCCAGGCTGGCGGGGCTAGTAGCGCATCGCGGAACTGTTCTGCCGGGTTATACGGCGCAATCCAGTTGGCAAAGATCGCGATAAACAGCACGATGACGACGTAAACCAGCCCGACAACCGCGCCTTTGTTGCGTTTAAAATAGTGCCAGAACTCCTGTAACGGGGTCATCGGCACCGGTGCAGTAATCACTTTATTTTCAGTAACCTGTGACATGACGTTCCCTTACTTCTTATGACGAATACGCGGGTTCACCACGCCGTACAGCAGATCGACCAGCAGGTTGACGAGGATAATCATCGTCGCCACCAGCAATACGCCGCCCTGCACTACCGGATAGTCGCGGCGTTGCAGTGCGTCAATCAACCAGCGCCCCAGACCGGGCCACGAGAAGATGGTTTCGGTCAGAATCGCCCCCGCCAACAATGTTCCCACCTGCAGGCCGATAACGGTCACCACCGGCAGCATCGCGTTACGCAGCGCATGGACGATAATCACCCGCATACGAGTAAGGCCTTTGGCGCGCGCGGTGCGGATATAATCTTCACCCAGTACTTCCAGCATCGAAGAGCGCGTCATACGAACGATAACCGCTAGCGGAATTGTGCCCAGCACCATCGCAGGTAAGATCATATGCGCGACGGCATCGATAAAGTTACCGTCTTCACCCCAGATAGCGGTGTCGATCAGCATAAAACCGGTTAACGGATTGGAATCATCGAGGAACACCATGTCGCTCACGCGACCGGAGACAGGCGTCAGGTTCCAGTGCACCGAAACCAGCATGATCAGCATCATGCCCCACCAGAAGATCGGCATGGAGTAGCCGGTCAGCGCCAGGCCAACCGCAGTGTGATCGAAAATGGAACCGCGTTTAACCGCAGCCAGCACACCAACCGGAATACCGACAGCCGTAGCAAAAATCATCGCGCAGACACCAAGTTCCAGCGTGGCCTGGAAGCGCGGCACGAACTCTTCCCAAACCGGGATGCGGCTTTTCATCGAAATGCCTAAATCGCCGTGCATTACGCCCCAAATGTAATGGAGATACTGCTGCCACATCGGTTTATCCAAGCCGAGTTCTGCCAGCAATTGCGCGTGACGCTCTGGGGAGATCCCACGTTCACCCGCCATGATCATCACCGGATCGCCCGGGATCATGTGGACAAAGGCAAATGTGAGAAGGGTAATACCGATAAACGTGGGGATGACGAGTCCCAAACGTCGGAGAATAAACTGCAACATAACCCGGATTCTCTGTAGTGACCCGCAGCCTGGAACTGCGTGTCTGTATTGCTCACAAATCAATTCCCGCCCGTGCCGGACAGGGAATGAAGTATTGCTGCCGGATGGCGCTGCGCGCAGAGGCACAGCACCACCGGGTATGCAGATTGTTGACAAAGTGCGCTTTGTTTATGCCGGATGCGGCGTTAACGCCTTATCCGGCCTACAAAATCGTGCAAACTCAATACATTGCAGAATTTTCGTAGGCCTGATAAGCGGAGCGCATCAGGCAGTTTTGCCTTTGCCATCAGTCTTGTATGGCTTTTAATTATTCGATAGAGACGTTTTCGAAGTGATGTTTGCCTAATGGATCAACCACATAGCCTTTAACTTCTTTGCGTACCGGTTCAAACACGGTGGAGTGAGCGATGATCAGTGCCGGAGCCTGATCGTGCATCACCACCTGTGCTTGTTTGTACAGTTCAACACGCTTGTTGTGGTCGTCGGTGGCACGCGCCGGTTGAATCAGACCTTCAAACGGTTTGTAGCACCATTTTGAGTAGTTGGAGCCTTGTTCAGAGGCGGCGCAGCTGAACAGGGTGGCGAAGAAGTTATCCGGATCCCCGTTATCGCCAGTCCAGCCCATCATTACCGTCTGGTGCTCGCCATCTTTCGCACGCTTGAGATACTCACCCCATTCGTAGGTGACGATTTTGGCCTGCACGCCGACTTTCGCCCAGTCAGCCTGAATCATCTCTGCCATGCGGCGAGCGTTCGGGTTATACGGACGTTGTACGGGCATCGCCCACAGGTCGATGGAGAAACCTTTTTCCAGACCCGCTTCTTTCAGCAAGGCTTTCGCTTTTTCAGGATCGTAGGTGTAGTCCTGAACGTCATCGTTATAGCCCCACATGGTTGGCGGGATCAGGTTTTTCGCTGCTACGCCCGCGCCCTGATAAACCGCTTTGATGATCGCATCTTTGTTCACTGCGTAGGTCAGAGCCTGGCGAACTTTCACGTCATCCAGTGGTTTTTTCTGCACGTTATACGAGAGATAACCGACGTTCAGCCCCGGCATTTCCATCAGGTTGATGGATTTATCCTGCTTCATGCGAGCGATGTCTGCCGGGTTCGGGTACGGCATTACCTGGCATTCATTTTTCTGCAATTTCGCGTAACGCACGGAAGCGTCAGGGGTAATTGAGAAGACCAGCGTATCGATCTGCGGTTTGGTACCCCAGTAGCCATCAAACGCTTTGTAGCGAATACGGGAATCTTTTTGATACTGCTGTAACTGGAACGGGCCGGTGCCGATTGGGTTGAGGTCCAGTTTTTCCGGCGTACCGGCTTTCATCATCGCGTCTGCATATTCTTTTGACAGAATAGAGGCGAAGTCCATTGCCAGATCAGCAAGGAACGGCGCTTCCGGGCGAGTCAGCACGAATTGAACGGTGTTGTCGTCCACCTTTTTCACTTCACTGATCAGCTCCGGCAAGCCCATGCCTTCGAAGTATTCGTAGCTGCCGCCAGAAACTTTATGGTACGGGTTTTGCGCGTTTTTCTGACGATCGAACGAGAACACCACGTCATCGGCGTTCAGTTCGCGCGTCGGTTTGAATTCTTTGTTGTCGTGCCACTTCACACCTTTACGCAGGTGGAAGGTATAGGTTTTACCGTCATCGCTGACTTCCCACTTTTCAGCGAGGCCCGGGATCACTTCGGTGGTGCCGATTTTAAATTCAACCAGACGGTTATAAAGCGGTACGGAAGAGGCGTCATAGGTGGTACCGGAGGTAAACAACTGCGGGTTAAACCCTTCCGGAGATCCTTCTGAGCAATAAACCAGAGTTTTAGCCTGAACACTTGCTGCGACGGTCATAGCCACCAGGCTGAGACCAAGCTTCAGCATCCCTGACTTTTTCAAGGAAATACGCATTATTCTGCTCCAATTGTGATGTTTGTTGTTTTAACCCTTTGCAGTGGGTTGTCGCTGCCTGACCTTTTTTGTTTTTTGCCCGGTCGGGTCAACGTTATGAGGTGGGGATGCCGTACTAATTAACATCAGTGTTACAGTGCGGATCCTCCATAAAATGCCCCTCGTGACCTACAATCTGTCAACAGAATGTGAAAACGTCAATACAGCCCACCGGGATTTACACCAACGGTGAGAATCCACAAACAAAGATTAAAAAAACTTCAAACAACTATTTGCAGCAGAGAAATTTGTGCTACGCCAACATAACCAGAACAATCAGCTTAATATTTGGCAACAATTGGTGATTAAGTTTTATGCATTTAGTGAAAAAAATCTGATGGAAAGGTGGATATCTGAGCGATTAATACCATGAACGCTAAACTGCACAGCGGAAAATGCCAGCGCCAGCCATAAGTAACGCAAAAAAAGATTTAAGCAAATATAGAAAAAGACAATGGATTCTGTCACAAATCCGTTAATGGATAGTGAGATATGGGGCGCAAATTTGGCAGGGAAATGTGTGGTGTGTAGGTCGATAAGGCGGTCGCGCCGCATCCGACAATAAGTGCGGTGCCGTTGCCTGATGCGACGCTGCCGCGTCTTATCAGGCCTACGTCGAGTCGAACCTCCCTGCCCCCGGAGGTTCTCATCCTCATGGGCTACAAATGCAAAAAAGCCTGCTCGCTGAGCAGGCTTTCCGAATTTGGTCGGTGATAGAGGATTCGAACCTCCGACCCCTTCGTCCCGAACGAAGTGCGCTACCAGGCTGCGCCAATCACCGAATGCGGGGCGCATCTTACTGCGCAGATACGCCCTCGTCAATCCCTTAATAGCAAAATGCCTTTTGATCGGCGAGAAACTCAGCAGTGCATTTAGTTAGCTTCTGCCTTCTTCGCCTGAGGGATTCGACACCAGTTGTTGTTTTCGTTGATACCACCGTCCGGTGAAGTATAACCAAGGCAACCTAAAATGGTGTCGTACAGTTCTACATGACGGCGTGGCACTTTGATATCCGCTTCTTTCTTCAATTGCGCGAATGCCTGCGCGTTGGCCGGATTCTCCAGATATTTATCCGACATCCAGACCATCATCGGTACGCGGAACTGCTCCGGTGGCGCATATTCGCGTGGTGTGCCATGCAAGTGCTCACGCTCGTTAATTGACTCACCGTGGTCCGCTGCATAGAAAATAATGGCCTTCTTATCGCGGAATTTGTCGATAACGGTGTCGATAAAATGATCAACATAGGTGATGGAGTTATCATATGAGTTAATCATCGGCGCTCGTGGGCATTTGCGGTCAATGGCATAGCACTCTGGCTTCCACTGGGCAAACTCACGGGGATAACGTTGAGTATAGTTGTAGTGTGACCCTTTGGTGTGCAGCACAATCAGATGCTTACCTTCTGGTTTTTTCTCCAGAGAACGTTCGATCTCATTGACCAGCAACATATCGTCCACCGCTTTCCCACGGTTACGCGGCTCTGCTGCAATTTGCTCGCGATAGGCAATGTTGTCAGCCATGGTGTTGCTGTAGAACCACATCTCACTCTGCATGGCGTACAAATCAGAGCTAAAGCCCAGCTGTTTGAGAACCGCAAATACGTTCTGCTCTTTAAGCGTACGTTGTGGGTTATCTTCCGTTCCACCTTCACGCACAAACATACAGCGTAGTGATAATTTAGTCGCGGTATCACAAGAATAACCACGGTACATCACCAGGTTTTTCTCTTTGGCCAGCTTCGGCGTGGTATCGCGCTCGTAGCCCAGCATCCCCATATGATCCCAACGCGTAGTTTCTCCAATGATGAAAACCACATAGGTATCGTCGAGATTTTGCGTCGGGGTATAGGTGAATTTTTTTGCCGGATTCATCAGCGACCTATTGTCTGACGATTCATCCACTTGCGCCCAGGCATACAGCCCCAACGCAGAAAGCCAGTTTGAAGGCAAATAAGAGTTCGCCAGCACGCCGCCGTAGCTCGGCATATCCACTCCGGCCATACGGTCTGCACGCTTTTGCACTACATCCATCAGACGGATTGGCCCCCATACCAACAAGCCCGCCAAAAGCACGGTAAGCGCACTACGCCAGCGAGTTTTCGGGGTACAAAGTTGACGCCAGAAAGTGTCTTGTGAGCGGTTCATCCAGATAAATAGCAACGGGATAATACTCACCAGTACAACCCATGCGATAAGCGTCCAGCCAACCACTTCTTTCGACAGGTCGATGTCGGTGGTCATCACCGAAGCGACAATCCCGTAGCCAATCATGACATTCATAAATGTCATGTAGTAGCTGGCCCCGGCAGAAATCAGCACCAGCAATGACGCCAGCACTTTCCAGGCCGTTCTGCCAAAGAGTGAAATTAAGCGTAAAAAGAAGAAGGTTGCCAGAACCGTCCCTGCCAGTTCGATAACCGCCGAGACGCCATTAAGAAAAGTGAAGTTATGCGCGTAACCGTCAAACCGACGGAAATAGACTGCGCAATTCATAAACAGACCGATATAGACAGCGAGCAAAAAGCTTAGCTTTTGCTGCGTTATCGTTTTGATATATCTCATGCAAACAAACCCTGGAAAAACAGGTGATAACACCCTGCATTATGGCCTTTCAAGCCAGGCAAGGGAAAAGTGCGAAGGTCGTCAGATAAGGAAAATCTGCACACGCTGATAAGTAGACCACAGCAAAGGGAAAAAGTGTGGGGAAAGAGTGTACTTGAAGCACAAATTTACAAAAATACAAGTATGAAAGGAGACTTATGTGGTAATTGAACGCTTTAAAGGGCCAGCTTTATGGCCCTTTTAATCTCAGGACAAGTCTAAAACCTGTCGCTAAACTCAACCATGTACTTCGCGCAACACTCTGATCTCTGGCTGGCGAATGGTCGTTGAAAGCGCCAATGACAGAATCAGCAGGGCAAAAATGACGTAGAAAGTCACATAGAAGCCGCCAAACAGTGAGGCGATAATCGAACCGCAGATACTACCGATACCGAAGCCGAGATAAATCACGCCGTAGTTTTTCGCCAGGTTATTGAGACCGAAGAACTCACTGACCAGTGACGGGAAAACGGTAATTGTGCCACCGAAGTTAAACGCCACACAGGCAATCGCCGCAAAGAACGTCACTGCATTCAATGGTGCAAACAGCAGGGCCGCCATACCCACCAGCGAAATCACCTGACCAATGGTGATAACACGGATACGGGCGATTTTGTCAGACAGAATGCCCAGCACCAGACGACCAGAAAGGTTAGCAATAGAAATAACCGTTACTGCGTTGGCCGCGGAAATTGCATCAAGATGCGCCAGGCTCTGAGCAATATCTTTCGCCACACCAATCACATACAGACCGCTCATGCAGGCAGTAAGGAACATCACCGCCAGCATCCAGTATTGCGGTTTACGCATAGACTCTGCCAGAGTGTAGTCCTTCTCTACTACGCCATTACTGGTTTTCACTTCCTGTTTCGGCGCATCTTTCATTAACGTCGCGCCAAAGACAATCATCACCAACGCAATCGCGCCCCAAATTACAAAGGTTTTTTCCAGACCGACCGTTTCCAGCAATTGTGTGTCGATGAATTTGAAACCCAGGCTTCCCAGGCCATAAGAACCAATGGCGAATGCGGAGATCAGACCTTTACGCTCCGGGAACCACTTCACGCAGTTAGAAAGGGTCAGCAGATAACCCGCACCATCTGCCAGACCAACCAGCACACCGGCGCTTAACCACAGCATCATTAGGCTGTTGGAATGCGCGGTAAGGAAGAAACCTACCCCCAGCAGAATACCGGAAGCCATTGTGACGCGCTTGACACCAAAACGTTCCTGTAACTTGCCAGCAACAGAAGAAGAAATTGCCAGTCCCAGACTCAACAGGCCGAAGGAGAAAGCAACCTGACTGACCGGCGCATCCAGTTTGGCAGAGAGCGCGCCATTAAACAGGCTCCAGGTATAAACTGACCCCAGCGCAAACTGGGTGATAATGGTACCGATAAGGGTAAGCCAGCGCGTACGCTGATAGTTTGAAGGTGTCATGGCAGTATTCCTGCGGTAGTAAAAAGGAAAATTCTCTGCCGACAAACATAACGAAGTGCATTTTATGCAGGGGAAAAAACGGCATGAAATGCCATCAAAACGGAATGAAATGCCTTAGTTCAGGAATGAATGACGTGACAAATATTCACCGCAATAATTATTTGGTCAGTTAGCACACACTATCATTGCAATGGTTGTTATTAGTAGCCCATAGTTGTAACAAATACGTTAAAATCTGGCACTCACGCCCATGGTATATAAATAATCACTATCATTGGCGCTATTCTCCGCCTGGGATAACGCGGCATAGGCGGCAATATGTTGGTTAAGCAACATATCGGCTCCTACGGTCACATCAAGCCAATTACCATTCTGATTTGTCGCCGTCATGCGACTTAGGCCTGATTGAGCCTTCCAGATATTTTCACCAAATTGCTGGTTGTAGCTGATTTGCGCCCAGGGACGGAAATCGCCAAGTCGGGAATCAACACGCCATCCTAACGTACTGACGCTGGCATGCCATAACGGATCAGTCAGCGTTGCAGTACTGTCGCCAAACTCGTTATACATGGAGGTGGTTGTGCCATCGTAATGTAATGCGGCGACTGGACCCGTTGTAACCTGCTCATATAAAGGAAAATTCCAGCCCATACTCATACTGCTGGTCACATCCGCAGGGGTTTCTTCCGCCAGATTAACTTCCAGTCCCAGCGCTCTTTGGCTACTTTGAATACGTTGCGACAAAATATCGTTGTAGTCCGGTTGGTGATCGCTATCCCAGGTATAACGCTCAGTGGTATGTCCTGGTTGCGTATCAACGATATATTCTTGCTGCCAGGCGTAAGCTGTGTTGAGAAAAAAAGAACTGATTACCACGCTCGCCAGCAGACTTAAGTGCCAGCGACCACCGCATTTTTTTATGATCATTAACACGACTCCATGGAAGAGCCGAATTCGGCAATATTATTGTCATTGTATGTAGGATATCGGGCATCTTAGCCCTGTATTAAATATTGACTTTTTCACCGATGCGTCAAGACAAGAGGGTGAAATATTTACGATCTGGTACATAGCGAGGGAAAGTATGGAACGTTGCGGCTGGGTGAGTCAGGACCCGCTTTATATTGCCTACCACGATAATGAGTGGGGCGTGCCTGAAACCAACAGTAATAAACTATTCGAAATGATCTGCCTTGAAGGACAACAGGCAGGGTTATCCTGGATTACCGTTCTCAAAAAACGTGAAAACTATCGCGCCTGTTTTCATCAGTTCGATCCGGTAAAAGTCGCGGCTATGCAGGAAGAGGACGTTGAAAGACTGGTGCTTGATGCCGGGATTATCCGCCATCGTGGGAAAATTCAGGCGATAATTGGTAACGCACGGGCATACCTGCAAATGGAGCAGAACGGCGAACCGTTTGCCGACTTTGTCTGGTCGTTCGTAAACCATCAACCACAGGTGACACAAGCCAAAACGTTGAGCGAAATCCCCACCTCAACACCCGCCTCTGATGCGCTTTCCAAAGCACTGAAAAAACGCGGCTTCAAATTTGTTGGTACGACGATTTGTTACTCCTTTATGCAGGCATGCGGACTGGTGAACGATCATGTCGTTGGCTGCTGTTGCCATCCGGGGAGGAAATAATGATTCGAGAAGCGCAACGTTTGGAATTACCTGCGATCCTTGAATTATGGCTGGAAAGTACAACCTGGGGACATCCTTTCATAGAAGAAAGCTACTGGCGTGACTGCATTCCACTGGTGCGTGATGCTTATCTTGCCAACGCGCAAAACTGGGTGTGGGAAGAAGATGGCAAGCTTCTCGGTTTTGTCAGCGTGATGGAAGGACGATTTTTAGCTGCGATGTTTGTCGCACCAAAGGCCGTCAGGCGCGGTATTGGTAAGGCGCTGATGCAACATGTGCAACAACGCCATCCCCATTTATTGTTGGAGGTTTACCAGAAAAACCAGCCCGCGATAAATTTCTACCATGCGCAAGGATTCCATATTGTCGACTGCGCCTGGCAGGAAGAAACCCAACTTCCCACCTGGATTATGGATTGGCAGGCGAATCAAACGCCGTAAGTGGCAGTTCCGGGCCAGTGTATTTCTCCAGCCACGCTAACGCCGTGTTACCCGCGCATCCATTCCCCAGCCGCGAGCTGGGGAGATCTTTCGTCAACACGTTCACAGCGCCGTTTTTACAAATGCCGCCAGCGGTTAAATCCAGATCGGGCCATGCCCCTTCGTGAATGCAAATCACGCCAGGTTTAATACCTTCGCTAATGACTGCGCCGGCAAGAATTTGCCCGCGCGAGTTCCACACTCGTACCGTGTCGCCCTCTTTTATGCCTCTCGCTCGTGCATCATCAGGGTGAATGGTGACAGGTTCACGGTTTGCCACCGCATATAATTCACGCAGAGAACTGTAATTTAGCTGGCTGTGCAAACGATGTGCGGGATGGGCAGAAAGTACCTGCAACTGTTCCGGTTCGGCATTGCCCTGCCACTCATCCGGCTCCATCCACATGGGATGCCCCGGACAATCCGGGTAACCGTAATCCGCGATACGCTGCGAGAAGATTTCAATCTTACCACTGGCCGTTTTTAACGGATGCGTCTGTGGGTCGCGGCGAAAATCAGCAAACCGGATAAACTGTTCGCTGATTGGGTTTTCCGGCATCTCAATGAATTGGTTTGCTTCCCAAAACGCGTCAAACGATGGTAATTCAACCTGCTGACTTGCCCCTCGTTGTCGGGCGACGTTATAAAAAGTTTCCAGCCATTGCAGCTCAGTTTTCCCTTCAGTAAACCGCGCGTAGCCACCCTTCTCCCAACGTTCGCTTAATTCAGCAAAGACATCGAAATCATTACGCGCTTCGTCACGCGGCGGCACGACTTGTTTCATCGGAACAAGATGCTGATTGCTGTAATCTCCGGTCATGGTGAGATCGTTACGCTCAAAAGACGTGGTTGCAGGCAGGACGATATCGGCATGTTTCGCCGCCGCCGTCCAGAAGCATTCTGAAATGACCACCAGTTCCGGTTTTTGCCAGGCTCGAATCAGACGATTAGTGTCCTGATGATGTGTAAAATTGGCGCCGCCCGCCCACCAGATAAAGCGTATATCCGGAAAGTGACGATTCATGCCGTTGTGTTGGTATGCGCCACCAGGATTTTCAAGAGCCTCGACAATACGGGCAACGGGGATTTTATCTACCGCATCCGTACCACCCGGCAAACTGCCCTGCATGGATGAAAGCACCGCAGCACGGCGCGTGGGATTACCACCGTTGGCAAAATGATAAGAAAGCCCAAAACCGCCACCAGGTGTACCGATTTGCCCCAACATTGCCGCCAGCGTGACGAGCATCCAGTGCTTTTGCTCGCCAAACTGCTGACGCTGCATTCCCCATCCTGCCATCAGCATGGTGGTATTTTGATGGAAAATAGCCGCCAGTTCGCGGATTTTATCTGCCGGAACACCACAAATCTCCGCCGCCCATTCGGCAGTTTTCGCTATGCCATCACTCTCGCCCTGTAAATAAGAAGCGAAGACACCATAGCCGATAGTACAACGTGCCAGAAACTCTTCGTCGTGCCAGCAGTTTTCCACCAGCGTATGGGCGATCCCCAGCATCAACGCCACATCTGTTCCCATATGCGGTGCTACCCATTCCATTTTATCGCCGAAGAAATCAACGGTTTCCGATCGCATGGGATCAATGCAGATCAACTTTTTCCCGCTATCACGCAGTGCGGAAAAGTAAGAAAGCCCCTGCTCATCGGATGCATTCCACGCAATTTTCAGTGTATTTAGAGGGTTAGCACTCCACAGCACCACCACATCGCTATGTTCAAGCACCAGCGGCCAACTGGTCTGCTGCTGATAAACTTCGCTGCCCCCCACAACATACGGCATGATCGCCTGTGCTGCGCCAGTCGAATAATCCCCCAGATGGCCGGTATAGCCGCCTGCCAGCGCCATATAGCGTTGTAACAAGGTTGACGCTTTATGCAGCACGCCATTTGAACGCCAGCCGTAGGAACCGGCAAAAATCGACGCCGGACCATAAGCTCCGCGAATGCGTTTGTGTTGTTGGTGAATAAGATCCAGTGCCTCATCCCAACTCACGCGAACAAATTCATCCTGCCCGCGAATCCCTTGTGGATTTTCTGGTGACGCAAGAAAGCCTTTACGCACCATCGGAAATCGCACCCGCGTATTGCTATGAACCTGGTCGCGAACCGCACTCTGCAAGGAGTTTTTTATTCCTGTGGTTAACGCACCACGCGAGCTGAAAACTGTTTCACCGTCGGTTTCAACCAGCATTGGTCCCCAGTGGGCGGCAGTAAGAACAGAATAACGTGAGGATGAGTTGGCCAAACCGAAGGCTCCTGAAAAGTTAGATGTATTGAGCAGTTAAATATTACTTACAAATTTCCGAGTATTCCCAGGAATAATCTTCATGTTCACACGGCATAATCTTCCGCCACGAAACCCGTGGCAAAGAATAAAAAGGTTATTAAGGATTAACAATGAAGAAACGTGTTTATCTTATTGCCGCCGTTGTGAGTGGCGCTCTGGCGGTATCTGGCTGTACAACTAACCCTTACACCGGCGAACGCGAAGCGGGTAAATCTGCTATTGGCGCGGGTCTGGGCTCTCTCGTTGGCGCGGGCATTGGCGCACTCTCTTCTTCGAAGAAAGATCGTGGTAAAGGCGCACTGATTGGCGCAGCAGCAGGCGCGGCACTGGGCGGCGGCGTTGGCTATTACATGGATGTGCAGGAAGCGAAACTGCGCGACAAAATGCGCGGCACCGGCGTTAGCGTAACGCGCAGCGGGGACAACATTATCCTCAACATGCCGAACAATGTGACCTTCGACAGCAGCAGCGCCACTCTGAAACCAGCAGGTGCTAACACCCTGACCGGTGTTGCAATGGTACTGAAAGAGTACCCGAAAACGGCGGTTAACGTGATTGGCTACACCGACAGCACTGGTGGTCATGACCTGAACATGCGTCTGTCGCAGCAGCGTGCAGATTCCGTTGCCAGCGCGTTGATTACCCAGGGCGTTGACGCCAGCCGTATTCGTACCCAGGGTCTTGGTCCGGCTAACCCGATCGCCAGCAACAGCACCGCAGAAGGCAAAGCCCAAAACCGTCGCGTAGAAATTACCTTAAGCCCGCTGTAATCACTTTCATGCCAGGTGGTGATCCAATCACCTGGTATTCTTAGGTTTTCCTGCTTCTTTTTTCAGGCTAAGGTGATCGCCTTATCAGTGAATGGAGAGAAGCATGAAGCCGCCCGTTATCCTCTACAAAGCCTTACCTGATGATTTACTGCAACGCCTGCAAGCACATTTCACCGTTCACCAGGTGACAGACCTCACTCCACAGACCGTCGCGCAAAACGCGGAAATTTTTGCCGAAGCCGAGGGCTTGTTAGGTTCAAATGAAAATGTTGATGCCGTGTTGCTGGACAAAATGCCGAAACTGCGTGCCACATCAACTATCTCTGTAGGCTACGACAATTTCGATGTCGATGCGCTTACCGCCCGAAAAATCCTGCTAATGCATACGCCAACCGTATTAACGGAAACGGTGGCCGATACGCTGATGGCATTGGTGCTGTGTACCGCGCGTCGGGTTGTCGAGATAGCAGAACGCGTAAAAGCAGGCGAATGGACCGCGAGCATTGGCCCGGACTGGTACGGCAGCGACGTGCATCATAAAACTCTTGGCATTGTCGGGATGGGACGGATCGGCATGGCACTGGCACAACGGGCACACTTTGGCTTCAACATGCCTATCCTCTATAACGCTCGCCGCCACCATAAAGAAGCCGAAGAACGCTTTAACGCCCGTTATTGCGATCTGGATACGCTGTTACAAGAATCGGATTTCGTTTGCCTGATCCTGCCGCTAACTGAAGAAACGCATCACCTGTTTGGCGCTGAACAATTCGCCAAAATGAAATCCTCCGCCATCTTCATTAATGCAGGACGTGGACCGGTGGTTGACGAAAATGCACTGATTGCGGCATTGCAGAAAGGGGAAATTCACGCCGCCGGACTGGATGTCTTCGAACAAGAGCCACTGTCAGTAGATTCACCGCTGCTCTCAATGACAAATGTCGTCGCAGTCCCACATATTGGTTCTGCTACTCATGAGACGCGTTATGGCATGGCCGCCTGTGCGGTGGATAATTTGATTAATGCGTTACAAGGGAATGTCGAGAAGAACTGTGTGAATCCGCAAGTCGCGGAATAACCGCGACTGCGTGAAGAAAAGCCCGAAAATCTCTCGGGCTTTTACTCTTTATTGGGTTGCAGTTACTGCTGCGGTCCAGGCCTGATTAAACGCCTGATGCTGTGCCGGTAATGGCGCAATCAGTTTGTTATATTCACTCGCCTGCTGCGAAGTCGGGAACTGAATGCCATTCGCCACAAAGCTTACCTGAGTACCCTGCTGGGAAATATAGTCACCAACCATTACCAGTTGTTGTGTAAAGGTTTGTGCCGCCGGAATCAACGGTTGTAACGCATCAGCCGGTGTCGTCACCACTTTGGTGAATGCCTGATCAAAGACCGGTTTCAGGTCATCAGTCTGTTTCAGCGCAGAGTGCGCAGCATCGGCCTGCAACTTCGCATTTTGTAGCTGTTGCGCCAGTACACCCAGCGAACCGTTCATTTCACGCAGCGGACCACTTTGCGTGACATAATCCTGTGGTACACGAATTGCGTTAACGCTGTCTACAACCGGACGCAGACCGGAATCCATCGCCTGATTCACCTGTTGGGAATAGCCATACAGAATCGCGTAATCAGAGACAAAAGGACCAAATTGTTTTTTCTGATCGGCAGTCAGGGTTGGTAGACGTTCACCGCTACGCATCACTGTATTCTGCAGGAAGTCGATAAACGCTTTACGCTGATCGCCTTCTTTATCAAAACACCCACTCAGGCTAACTACCATTAATAACGCCGCAAGAGGCGCAAACCAGCGAGAGCAGGACTTTCCTGTCGCCATTTTCTTACTCCTTTCACCCAAAAAAAGCGCACAACGACACACGCGTGTCTGACGTGACAAGGATAGTCCAGGACAAGCTTGCAAGATACCCTTTATGCATAATCTTCCTGGGAAAATGATGTAGAAAATGAAGGAAGGTTAATTTGTTGTTTCATTGTTAAAAACAGGCATTGCTATTGCGTTTTTTAGCCAGAACCTTACTTCTCTTCGGTAAGTGAAATTTTCGGAATCTTTACAATTCGGGATTCTGCGAAATATATCGGCATTAATCATATCGTTAGGCAACTATAAGTCACAGTTATTGATAAGCTGAATCGAATCACACTCCGGCTGCTTCCCGCTGAGTCAGTTTTTCCCGACTATTCTTAATGAGCTTCAATGCAATTCACGATCCCGCAGTGTGATTTGAGGAGTTTTCAATGGAATATAAAGATCCAATGCTTGAGCTGTTGAGCAGCCTGGAACAAATTGTTTTTAAAGATGAAACACAGAAGATTACCCTGACGCACAGACCTACGCCCTGTACCGAGATTGAGCAATTACGCAAAGGAACGGGGTTAAAAATTGATGATTTCGCCCGTGTTTTGGGCGTATCCGTTGCGATGGTAAAGGAATGGGAATCCAGACGAGTGAAGCCTTCCAGTGCTGAACTAAAATTAATGCGTCTGATTCAGGCCAATCCGGCATTAAGTAAGCAGTTGATGGAATAGAGTTTTATTAACTTTTTTGATGTTTACGGTCCTGATGACAGGGCCGTTTTCCGACCGATTAATCATAAATTTGAAAAATAATTGTTGCATCCACCTCCAATGCGTGGCTTAATGCACATCAACGGTTTGACGTACAGACCATTAAAGCAGTGTAGTAAGGCAAGTCCCTTCAAGAGTTATCGTTGATACCCCTCGTAGTGCACATTTCCTTTAACGCTTCAAAATCTGTAAAGCACGCCATATCGCCGAAAGGCACACTTAATTATTAAAGGTAATACACTATGTCCGGTAAAATGACTGGTATCGTAAAATGGTTCAACGCTGACAAAGGCTTCGGCTTCATCACTCCTGACGATGGCTCTAAAGACGTGTTCGTACACTTCTCTGCTATCCAGAACGATGGTTACAAATCTCTGGACGAAGGTCAGAAAGTGTCCTTCACCATCGAAAGCGGCGCTAAAGGCCCAGCAGCTGGTAACGTAACCAGCCTGTAATCTCTGCTTAAAAGCACAGAATCTAAGATCCCTGCCATTTGGCGGGGATTTTTTTATTGGAAAAACCGCTTTATATGTAGAGAAGAACAGTCCCAGGAACAATCCAGATCCGGCATCGGGATGTGGCAATCACGACAGACCGTACCATCACACCCGGAACAATCACAATCATTACACTCATTATTCTTCTTTTTACGTATAACCTCGTTCAGGTGTTGCTTCTGCCTGATTGTCTGTGCCGCAAGTCGGCAATCTGCAAAACGCTGACGTATCTCGCCCCAGCCTGCAATAACACCTTTCTGTTGAATAATCTCTTTGACTGCCCCCGAACATCCCTGCGTTTGGTACAACACACTGTAAGCACAGCGATATCCTTTGCGAGGAGAAAGATGTCGTTGATAAAGCATTATCAACAGTAAAAGCAGTTTATTCATGAAGGCTCCGAACCATTCCTGTTCTCAATTAAAAACCTATTTAATAGCCAAATCCGTTCGTATTTTTTAAATAATATTCATCAAAGAAATAAATTAGGGTGCATTGAGAATACCCAACACCGTAAGAAAGGCGGGAATAACTTCCCGCCGAAGACTCTTACTCTTTCAAATTGCAGGCTAAAAATGCCACCAGCTCATAACTCTCCTGTTTAATATGCAATTCACACAGTGAATCTCTTATCATCCAGGTGAAAAATAAAAGCGTAAAACAAATCACTATTAAAGAAAGCAATTTATATTTCTGCGGCATTCCCAGCCTCCTGTGTTGATTTCCAACGAGTAAGAGGCTAACCTTATGGTGTTCAGGCATAGGGTAGCCTCACTTTGATTTATAGTCAGGTGGGGCTTTTCTCTGTCTGCCTTTCGGTGATACCTGAGACAAACAGTCTCAAGCACCCGCAGCTATTCTAGCGTAATAAATTCCTTTCCTCTCTTTAATAAAATCCTAAAAAAATCTCATGAAATTAATATATGAGATAATTTTTATTCAGCAGAAAATTATTAAAGGTAGCTGTATTATTAGCGATAAAAAAAGCCTGCCAAGTGGCAGGCTATTTAATAACGCTGTTATTACTGCAACAGCGAAATATCCGCAACGCGCAGGAACAATTCGCGCAGTTTTTCCAGCATGGTCAGGCGGTTGATACGCAGATCTTTATCATCAACCATGACCATCACTTTATCGAAGAAAGCATCGACAGGTTCACGCAACTCGGCCAGTTCGACCAGCGCATCCTGGTAACGACCTTCAGCAAAGTACGGCTCCAGTTTGTCTCGCAGAACAACCACCTGCATCGCCAGTTTAATTTCTTCCGGCTCTTTCAGGGTAGAGGCATTCACGCGGTCGCTCAGCACTTCGTCAGATTTCGCCAGAATGTTGGATACACGTTTGTTCGCCGCCGCCAGTGCAGCAGCTGCATCCAGGGTACGGAAATGCGATACCGCCTTCATACGGGCATCGAAATCTGCCGGACGGGTCGGACGACGCGCCAGTACCGCCTGGATGGTGTCAACGGTGTAACCTTCGTCCTGATACCAGGCGCGGAAGCGACCGAGCATAAAGTCGATAACATCATCAACCACGTTGGCATTAGTCAGCTTATCGCCATACAGACGCACCGCTTCTTCAGTTAGCGTTTGCAGATCAAGGTTGAGGTTCTTCTCGACGATAATGCGCAGCACGCCAAGGGCCGCACGACGCAGCGCAAACGGGTCTTTGTCGCCTTTCGGATGCTGACCGATACCGAAGATACCCGCCAGGGTGTCCATCTTGTCAGCAATCGCCAGCGCACAAGCTACCGGGTTGGACGGCAGGTCATCACCGGCAAAACGCGGCTGATACTGCTCGTTCAGCGCTACCGCGACATCTTCCGCTTCGCCATCGTGACGCGCGTAGTGCATCCCCATTACGCCTTGGGTGTCGGTGAACTCGAAGACCATGTTGGTCATCAGGTCACACTTAGACAGCAGGCCCGCACGGGTAGCGTGGTTAACGTCTGCGCCAATCTGTTCAGCAATCCAGCCAGCCAGCGCCTGAATGCGGTCAGTTTTGTCGCGCAGCGTACCCAGCTGTTGCTGGAACAGCACGGTTTGCAGGCGCGGCAGGTTATCTTCAAGACGTTTTTTACGGTCGGTATTAAAGAAGAACTCAGCATCTGCCAGACGTGGACGAACGACTTTCTCGTTACCGGAGATAATTTGCTGCGGATCTTTCGATTCGATGTTGGCAACGAAGATAAAGTTCGGCAGCAGTTTGCCGTCGTTCGCGTACACCGGGAAGTACTTCTGATCACCTTTCATGGTGTAAACCAGGGCTTCAGACGGCACAGCGAGGAATTTCTCTTCGAATTTCGCGGTCAGAACAACCGGCCATTCAACCAGAGAAGCCACTTCTTCCAGCAGACTTTCGCTTAAGTCAGCGTTACCGCCAATCTTACGCGCTGCTTCTTCGGCATCGGCTTTAATCTTCGCTTTACGTTCTTCGTAATCGGCGATGACTTTACCGCGCTCACGCAGAATTTCCGGATACTGATCGGCATTGTCGATAGTGAATTCCGGCTCGCCCATAAAGCGGTGACCGCGAATCACGCGATCGGACTGAATGCCCAGAATGGTTGCCGGAATAACTTTGTCGCCCAGCAGTAGGGTCACGGTGTGCACCGGACGCACGAAGTGTACGTCGCTTGCGCCCCAACGCATCAGTTTCGGGATCGGCAGTTTTGCCAGCGAAGTCGCAACCATATTCGGCAGCAGTGCTTCGGTGCTTTCGCCCTTCACATGGGCGCGATACAGCAGCCATTCGCCTTTATCGGTAGTCAAACGCTCAGCCTGGTCAACGGTAATACCGCAACCACGCGCCCAACCTTCTGCCGCTTTGCTCGGTTTGCCTTCAGCGTCGAACGCCTGGGCAATCGCCGGGCCGCGTTTTTCGATTTCACGATCCGGTTGCGCTTCCGCCAGGTTAGCTACTTTCAACGCCAGACGACGCGGAGCAGCAAACCATTGAACGGTGCCGTGTGCGAGGCCAGCGTTATCCAGCTCCGCAGTAAAGTTCGCAGCAAAGGACTCAGCCAGGCTGCGCAGTGCTTTTGGTGGCAGCTCTTCAGTGCCGATTTCCACCAGAAAAGTTTTCTCAGACATAGCCGCCTCTTACTTATCTTTGTTGCACATCGGGAAGCCGAGGGCTTCACGGGAAGCGTAGTATGCTTCTGCCACTGCTTTGGTCAGAGTGCGAATGCGCAGAATGTAGCGCTGGCGCTCGGTGACGGAGATGGCTTTACGCGCATCCAGCAGGTTGAAGCTGTGGGCGGCTTTCAGAATACGCTCGTAGGCTGGCAGCGGCAGCGGGTTTTCCAGCGCCAGCAGCTGCTGCGCTTCTTTCTCGTACTGCTCGAAGCAGGTGAACAGAAAGTCCACATCCGCGTATTCGAAGTTGTAAGTGGACTGCTCCACTTCGTTCTGATGGAACACGTCGCCGTAGGTGGTTTTACCCAGCGGGCCGTCGCTCCAGACCAGGTCGTAAACGCTGTCTACGCCCTGAATGTACATTGCCAGACGTTCCAGACCGTAGGTGATCTCGCCGGTAACCGGTTTACACTCCAGACCACCAACCTGCTGGAAGTAAGTGAACTGTGTCACTTCCATGCCGTTCAGCCACACTTCCCAGCCCAGCCCCCAGGCACCCAGCGTCGGGTTTTCCCAGTTATCTTCCACGAAACGGATATCGTGGATAGTCGGGTCCATGCCCAGCTCTTTCAGAGAACCGAGGTACAGCTCCTGAATATTGTCCGGCGATGGCTTAATGACCACCTGGAACTGATAGTAGTGCTGTAAACGGTTGGGGTTTTCGCCGTAGCGACCATCGGTCGGGCGACGAGAAGGCTGGACATAAGCAGCCGCCATCGGTTCTGGCCCCAGCGCGCGCAGACAGGTCATTGGGTGAGAGGTTCCCGCGCCGACTTCCATGTCCAATGGTTGAACAATGGTGCAGCCCTGGCGAGCCCAGTAATCCTGTAAGGTCAGGATCAAGCCCTGGAAGGTCCTGGTATCAAACTTTTGCATATTATTTCGTGCTGGATACGTGTGGATTTAAAGGAAGGGATCAGTATACCCGCTGGATGGAAGATATACAGTACGAAACGGGAAAAAGCAGGGCTTAACGCATGGAAAGATGCAAAAAATGGCCATCTGCGTCAAAAGAACAGACAAACTGCTCTTTCCGGAAGGTATAACCACGCATTTCGTAGCTCCCCTGAAACTGTTCAAATGCGGTGACGTCGATTTTTTGCTCACCGGTGTTATAACGTTTTGCTGCCTGATCCTTGCACAACGCTTCCATATTCAATGAACGCAGCGGCTCAACCTTTACCCGCTGTGCTTTCTGCTCGGGTGGCGGTGTCGAGCATCCCACTAACACAATAAGTGCCATTGCTGGAAAGAAATAGTTCATCATCATTAAATTACCGTCTTATTTGCAGGTGAGTCTTATTATTAATATCGGTATAGTGGCTGAATCTAACGAATTTCCTCAAGCCTCTATAAGCTGTAGAGATAAAACTCGGATTATTCCAGTGCACCAGCTGAATGATTTATCGGTCAGACCTTTTTTTAACCAGTTACAGAGACACAGATGCAGCCCAAAATTTATTGGATTGATAACCTGCGAGGGATAGCCTGTTTAATGGTGGTGATGATTCATACCACCACCTGGTATGTAACCAACGCCCATAGCGTCAGCCCCATAACCTGGGATATCGCGAATGTTCTAAATTCTGCCTCCCGTGTCAGCGTGCCGCTATTTTTCATGATTTCCGGCTATCTCTTTTTTGGCGAACGTAGCGCCCAACCGCGTCATTTCTTGCGTATTGGCTTATGTCTGCTGTTTTATAGTGTCATCGCGTTGATCTACATTGCGCTTTTTACCGCTATCAATGTGGAGTTAGCGCTGAAAAACCTGCTACAAAAGCCTGTGTTTTATCACTTATGGTTTTTCTTCGCGATTGCGGTGATTTATCTGGTTTCGCCGCTGGTTCAGGTGAAAAACGTTAGCGGTAAAATGTTGCTGGTACTCATGGTGGTGATTGGCATCATCGCTAACCCAAACACAGTGCCACAGAAGATCGACGGCTTCGAATGGCTACCGATTAACTTATATATCAATGGCGATACTTTTTACTACATCCTGTATGGCATGTTGGGCCGCGCCATTGGCATGGTGGATACGCAACATAAATCACTGTCGTGGGTGAGCGCCGTACTGTTTGTTGCGGGGGTATTTATCATCTCTCGCGGGACATTATATGAATTACAGTGGCGCGGAAATTTTGCCGATACCTGGTATCTCTATTGCGGACCGATGGTTTTTATCTGCGCAATCGCGTTACTGACTCTGGTAAAAAATACGCTGGATACACACACTGTTCCCGGGCTTGGGCTGATATCACGCCATTCTTTAGGTATATACGGGTTCCACGCTTTGATTATCCATGCGCTGCGTACCCGGGGGATTGAGCTTAAAAACTGGCCAATACTGGATATTATCTGGATCTTCTGCGCCACGCTGGCCACAAGCTTATTACTTTCTGTGCTGGTGCAACGAATCGACCGAAACAGATTTGTAAGTTGAGCAAAAGCCCGGTCACACTGACCGGGCTTGCAAGGATTATTCGCTATATTCTTCCTGAGCAACCACAGTTTCTTTTGATGGGTTAACTCCAGCATCACGAATATTCTTCTGTACTGCTACTGCACCAAACAAACTTAAAAAGAAGGCCAGGCCATAAAACCCTTTTTCGCTGAGTAATAATGTTGCATTCCACAGACCAACTATCAGTAATGCGACAGAAATGATAAAGACAACCAGACAGGTCATATAATAAATGGATGTAGTGGGAATGCCTTCATATTTGTCCCGCACAGTTTTTTGATAAGATGCGGCTGAAAATAGTCCTAGCACCAGAACAGCAAAGTAATATCCTTTTTCATTTAACTGCATTTCCGCATTCCATAGCCCTAATAAATAGGTAACAATACCGCCGCCAAGCGCTATCCATGACACAATGCTAAATGCTGGAGAATAGGTTGATATTTTGTTTTCCATCACAGAGTTCCTTTCATATTACATTGTAAGAGCTACATAGCTCACGCTGAACGCAATAACCGCATCTGACCAAACAAGCAAGTAAAGAAGGCAATGGGATAAATCACCATTTCATAAGCATTGATAGGCGCATTTAAAACACCGATAAACAACAGACCGATAGTGATTAACGCAACTAACTGGCAGATGCGAATAAACATGTCATCCAGTTGCCCGAGTTTTTCAGCACGAAGGTAAGCATAATTGCCAAACGTTCCCGTCATTAACACGCCGAGAAAATAGCCTTTGCCACTTAACAATGGGCATGAGATCCATAGCCCAACCAGATAAACCAACGCCCCGACAACAAATAATAGTTTTGCCACAGTCTTTGAGGTTTTCATAATGATCTCCGTATCTACCAGCGATACATTACGATTAACCAACAAAAGACAAAACTGAAAAACACCATTAACAAATGATTTTCAGAATAAATTCATATGAAATATTAATGAATTGGTAGTATATATAGACAAGAATTATCCCCTGCCCGGCCAGGCGGGGGATAAGTTTACGCCATTAGTGGCAGAAGTTGCTGATAGAGACGACGGAATGTTTCGCGTCGTGGCTGATAAGCGGCATGATGCTGCGCGTTCGGCATATGCGACTGCTCTAACGGCAGTTGCGGCAACAATTCACTGAGCGATTTATCTGGATTCACCGCAATCTGCGCCAACCTTGCTGCGCCCAGTGCAGGCCCTACATCACCACCCGTTCGGTAATCCAACTGCTGACCGCTGATATCCGCCAGCATCTGACGCCAGTACTCACTACGCGCTCCACCACCAATCAAGGTAATACTTTGCGGTTTAATGCCGCAGGCGTGCACTACATCCATGCCATCGGCCAGCGCATAACCCACGCCTTCCAGCACTGCTCGCGCCAGTTCATTAGGGCCGTGTTGATGGGTCAGGCCAAAGAAAACCCCCTTCGCCTGTGGATTATTGTGCGGGGTACGCTCGCCGGAAAGATAAGGCAAAAACCAGATTGGCTCGGCACTTTCATCTGCCTGTTGCGCAGCTGCAATTAAGCCTGGGACATTACTCAGGCCGGTTAATTTCGCAGCCCAATCCAGACACGATGCCGCACTCAACATCACCGACATTAAATGCCAACGCTGTGGTAATGCATGGCAAAAGCTGTGTACGGCGCTTTCCGGCTTGCTTAAGAACCCTTCGCTCACCGCAAAATAAACACCAGAAGTTCCCAGCGACAGCATTGCCTGGTTGGCATCAACCATACCCACACCAACCGCGCCAGCCGCATTATCGCCGCCGCCCGCGACAACAGGCACTGCCGCCATTCCCCATGCTTTTGCCACCTCGGGTAGCAAAGTCCCGGTAACTTCACTGCCTTCGTATAATGCTGGCATCTGGTCACGGGACAGCTGGCAAGCTTGCAGCATGACATCACTCCAGTCACGCTTCGCGACATCCAGCCACATGGTGCCTGCCGCATCAGACATATCACTGGCAAACTCTCCGGTCATACGCAGACGCAAATAATCTTTTGGCAATAAAACTTTGTCTACCTGACGGAATATATCTGGCTCATGACGTTGCACCCACAGCAGCTTAGGCGCGGTAAATCCGGGCATCATCAGATTGCCGGTTATAGCGCGCGAATCCGGGACTCGTGTTTCAAGCAAAGCGCACTCTTGCGCACAGCGCCCGTCATTCCACAAAATCGCTGGACGTAATACCTGCTGCCGAGCATCAAGTAACGTAGCTCCGTGCATCTGTCCGGCAATACCTAACGCCTTAACCTCTTGCAAAGAATATTGTCGCGCCAGCGTTCTCACTGCACGATCTGTTGCCTGCCACCACTGTTCCGGGTCTTGTTCAGACCAGAGGGGATGCGGGCGCGAAACGGTCAGCTTTTCTGTTTGTGAAGCAATTACCTCACCCTGTTCGTTGAGCAGAATGACTTTCACGCCCGACGTGCCAAGATCTATCCCGATATACATAGCGATCGTTCCTTAAAAAATGCCCGGTATCGCTACCGATAACCGGGCCAACGGACTGCACAGTTAGCCGTTATTTGTCGAACAGATAATGGTTTACCAGATTTTCTAACTGCTCCTGGCGACCACTCTGATGCACCGGTGCAAGATTATGTTCCTGGGCATATTTTGCTAAATCCGCCAGTGACATTTGGCCTTTCAGAATTTGCTGGCCCAGTTCGCTATTCCAGCCGGAATAACGTTGCGCGACGCGTTTATCCAGCTCACCGTCTTCAATCATGCGTGCTGCAATTTTCAGCGCCAGTGCCATCGTATCCATCGCGCCAATATGACCGTAGAACAGGTCATATTTATCGGTGCTCTGACGACGTACTTTGGCATCGAAGTTCAAACCACCGGTGGTAAAACCGCCCGCTTTGAGAATTTCATACATCACCAGCGCATTTTCTTCCACGCTGTTCGGGAACTGGTCGGTATCCCAGCCCAACTGCGCGTCACCACGGTTAGCATCGACAGAACCGAACAGACCAAGCGCAATGGCCGTGGCAATTTCATGGTGGAAAGAGTGACCCGCCAACGTTGCATGGTTTGCTTCAATATTCAGTTTAATCTCTTTTTCCAGGCCAAACTGCTTCAGGAAGCCGTAGACCGTCGCGGCATCGTAATCATATTGATGTTTGGTCGGCTCTTGCGGTTTCGGTTCGATAAGCAGGGTACCCTGGAAACCGATTTTATGTTTATGCTCAACCACCATCTGCATAAAGCGGCCAATCTGTTCACGCTCCTGACGCAAATCGGTATTCAGCAGCGTTTCGTAACCTTCGCGACCGCCCCACAACACATAGTTTTCACCACCCAGTTTATGCGTCGCTTCCATCGCCGTAACGACTTGTGTTGCTGCCCAGCTGAAAACTTCCGGGTCGGGATTCGTAGCTGCGCCTGCACCATAACGTGGGTTAGTAAAGCAGTTAGCGGTTCCCCACAGCAGTTTCACGCCGCTCTCTTCTTGTTTACCTGCCAGCACATCGACCATTTGCGCAAAGTTATTGATGTACTCTTTTAACGATGCGCCTTCCGGGGAAACGTCCACATCGTGGAAGCAATAAAAAGGCACATGTAATTTGTGGAAAAACTCAAATGCGACATCTGCTTTACGCTTCGCCAATGCCAGCGCCTCGCCAGGTTGCTGCCAGGGACGGTTAAACGCGCCTACGCCAAACATATCCGCCCCGTTCCAGCAGAAGGTGTGCCAGTAGCAAGCGGCAAAACGCAAATGGTCTTCCATACGCTTACCCAACACCAATTCGTCGGGGTTGTAGTGACGGAATGCTAACGGGTTAGAGGATTTCGGGCCTTCATAACGAACGCGATCGAGCTGGTCAAAATAAGCTTGCATAATGAACTCCATAATCAGGTAATGCCGCGGGTGATGGATGATGTCGTAATATTGGGCACTCCCTTTAAGTTGCTCAATTATGTTATTTCACACTGCTATTGAGATAATTCACAAGTGTGCGCTCGCTCGCAAAATAAAATGGAATGATGAAATTGGGTAATTACTCGAAGAGAAAAATGCAACAAATTCGATTAACCAACAAAAATAAGATCTCGGTCATAAATCAAGAAATAAACGAAAAATCGTAATCGAAAGATAAAAATCTGTAATTGTTTTCCCCCATTTAGTTGCTAAAAATTGGTCACGTTTAACGCGGTGATTGTTACTTTTTGAAGCTACCCTCTAACAAAAGAAGGCCTCTGAACCATGAAAATAAAGAACATTTTACTCACCCTGTGCACCTCACTTCTGCTAACCAACGTTGCGGCACATGCTAAAGAAGTCAAAATCGGTATGGCTATTGATGATCTCCGTCTTGAGCGCTGGCAGAAAGACCGGGATATTTTCGTGAAAAAAGCTGAATCTCTCGGCGCTAAAGTATTTGTGCAGTCTGCAAATGGCAACGAAGAAACTCAAATGTCGCAGATTGAAAACATGATTAACCGGGGAGTCGATGTTCTTGTCATTATTCCGTATAACGGACAGGTATTAAGTAACGTTGTAAAAGAAGCAAAACAAGAAGGCATTAAAGTATTAGCTTACGACCGCATGATTAATGATGCTGATATCGACTTTTATATTTCTTTCGATAACGAAAAAGTGGGTGAACTACAAGCAAAAGCGCTGGTCGATATCGTCCCGCAAGGAAATTATTTCCTGATGGGCGGCTCTCCGGTGGATAACAACGCTAAGCTTTTCCGCGCCGGGCAAATGAAAGTATTAAAACCTTACGTTGACTCCGGGAAAATTAAAGTCGTAGGCGACCAATGGGTTGATGGCTGGTTACCAGAAAACGCGCTGAAAATTATGGAAAACGCGTTGACCGCCAACAATAACAAAATTGACGCTGTTGTTGCTTCTAACGATGCTACTGCTGGCGGGGCTATTCAGGCATTAAGCGCACAAGGTTTGTCAGGGAAAGTCGCCATTTCCGGTCAGGATGCGGATCTCGCCGGTATTAAACGTATTGCTGCGGGTACGCAAACCATGACGGTGTATAAACCGATTACTCTTCTGGCAAATACTGCCGCGGAAATTGCCGTTGAACTGGGTAACGATCAACAACCTAAAGCAGATACCACGCTGAATAATGGGCTGAAAGATGTTCCATCCCGCCTGCTGACACCTATTGATGTGAATAAAAACAACATCAAAGACACGGTGATTAAAGACGGTTTCCACAAGGAGAGCGAGCTTTAAGCGTTACGTCCCTGTCGACAACGGGGACGTGATTTCTCTCCATGCCGCATGAACTGATTGGCTTAGGTGGAGTCGTTATGTCTTATCTACTTGAAATGAAGAGCATTACCAAAACTTTCGGCAGCGTAAAAGCGATAGATAACGTCAGTTTGCGGCTAAATGCTGGTGAGATCGTCTCACTTTGCGGTGAGAATGGTTCTGGTAAATCAACATTAATGAAAGTGCTATGCGGAATTTATCCCTTTGGCAGTTACGAAGGCGAAATTACTTTTGCTGGTGAAGTAATACAGGCAAGTCACATCCGCGATACCGAACGCAAAGGTATTGCCATCATTCACCAGGAATTAGCATTGGTGAAAGAGTTGACCGTGCTGGAAAATATCTTTCTTGGCAATGAGATAACCCGCAATGGGGTCATGGATTATGACCAGATGACGCTACGCTGTCAGAAACTGTTAGCGCAAGTCAGCTTATCCATTTCACCAGATACCCGCGTTGGTGATTTAGGGCTTGGGCAACAACAACTCGTTGAAATTGCCAAGGCACTAAATAAACAGGTGCGTTTATTAATTCTCGATGAACCAACCGCCTCATTAACTGAGCTGGAAACCACAGTTTTACTGGATATTATTCGCGATCTGCAACAACACGGCATCGCATGTATCTATATTTCTCACAAGCTCAACGAAGTCAAAGCGATTTCCGACACAATTTGTGTTATTCGCGACGGTCAGCACATAGGTACGCGTGATGCAGCCGGAATGAGCGAAGACGATATTATCACCATGATGGTTGGGCGAGAATTAACGGCACTGTACCCAAACGAACCACATACCACTGGCGATGAAATATTACGCATAGAACATCTGACGGCATGGCATCCGGTTAATCGTCATATTAAACGGGTTAACGATGTCTCGTTTTCCCTGAAACGTGGCGAAATACTGGGGATTGCTGGACTGGTCGGCGCTGGTCGCACCGAAACTATTCAATGCCTTTTTGGCGTTTGGCCCGGACAATGGGAAGGGAAAATCTATATTGATGGCAAACAAGTGGATATTCGTAATTGCCAGCAAGCCATCGCCCAGGGTATTGCAATGGTGCCAGAAGACAGAAAGCGTGATGGCATCGTTCCGGTAATGGCAGTTGGTAAAAATATTACCCTCGCCGCACTCAGTAAATTTACCGGGGGTATTAGCCAGCTTGATGATGCCGCAGAGCAAAAATGTATTCTGGAATCTATCCAGCGACTCAAAGTGAAAACGTCGTCTCCGGAACTTGCTATTGGACGTTTAAGCGGCGGCAATCAACAAAAAGCGATCCTGGCACGCTGTCTGTTACTCAACCCGCGCATTCTCATTCTTGATGAACCTACCAGGGGTATCGATATTGGCGCGAAATACGAGATCTACAAATTAATTAACCAACTCGTCCAGCAGGGTATCGCCGTTATTGTCATCTCTTCTGAATTACCTGAAGTACTTGGTCTTAGCGATCGCGTACTGGTGATGCATGAAGGAAAACTAAAAGCCAACCTGATAAATCATAACCTGACTCAGGAGCAGGTGATGGAAGCCGCATTGAGGAGCGAACATCATGTCGAAAAGCAATCCGTCTGAAGTGAAATTAGCCGTACCGACATCCGGTGGCTTCTCTGTGCTGAAGTCACTGAATTTACAAGTCTTCGTGATGATTGCAGCAATCATCGCCATCATGCTGTTCTTTACCTGGACTACTGACGGCGCCTATTTAAGCGCCCGTAACGTCTCCAACTTGCTACGCCAGACCGCGATTACCGGCATCCTTGCGGTAGGGATGGTGTTCGTCATAATTTCTGCCGAAATCGACCTCTCGGTCGGCTCGATGATGGGGCTATTAGGCGGCGTCGCCGCTATCTGCGACGTCTGGTTAGGCTGGCCTCTGCCACTCACCATTATTGTGACGCTGGTTCTGGGCCTGCTTCTCGGCGCATGGAATGGTTGGTGGGTCGCGTACCGCAAAGTGCCTTCATTTATTGTCACCCTGGCGGGCATGTTGGCATTTCGCGGCATCCTCATTGGCATCACCAACGGTACGACGGTTTCACCCACCAGCGCCGCGATGTCACAAATTGGACAGAGCTATCTACCCGCCAGCACCGGTTTCATTATTGGCGCGCTTGGCTTAATGGCTTTTGTCGGCTGGCAATGGCGTGGAAGAATGCGCCGACAAGCTTTGGGTTTACAGTCTCCGGCATCTACAGCGGTGGTCGGTCGCCAGGCTTTGACCGCCATCATCGTATTAGGCGCAATCTGGCTACTGAATGATTACCGTGGCGTTCCTACTCCTGTCCTGCTGCTGACGTTGCTGTTACTCGGCGGCATGTTTATGGCAACAAGGACAGCTTTCGGGCGGCGCATTTACGCTATTGGCGGCAATCTGGAAGCGGCGCGACTCTCCGGGATTAACGTAGAACGCACCAAACTTGTCGTGTTTGCTATCAACGGTTTGATGGTGGCCATCGCGGGGTTAATCCTCAGTTCACGGCTTGGTGCAGGCTCGCCTTCTGCCGGTAATATCGCCGAACTGGATGCCATTGCAGCCTGCGTGATTGGCGGCACCAGTCTGGCTGGCGGCGTAGGGAGTGTTGCGGGGGCTGTGATGGGGGCATTCATCATGGCTTCGCTGGATAACGGCATGAGTATGATGGATGTTCCGACCTTCTGGCAGTATATCGTCAAAGGTGCGATTCTGTTGCTGGCAGTATGGATGGACTCCGCAACCAAACGCCGTTCCTGATTTTGATAAAAATTTTCTCAAAACCGGTAACGTGTTGCCGGTTTTGAGTTTTTGCATGATTCAGCAGGAAAAGAACCATGTTTACTAAACGTCACCGAATCACATTACTGTTCAATGCTAATAAAGCCTATGACCGTCAAGTTGTAGAAGGTGTGGGGGAATATTTACAGGCGTCACAATCGGAATGGGATATTTTCATTGAAGAAGATTTCCGCGCCCGCATTGATAAAATCAAGGACTGGTTAGGAGATGGCGTTATTGCCGACTTTGACGATAAACAAATCGAGCAAGCGTTGGCTGATGTCGACGTCCCCATTGTCGGGGTTGGCGGCTCGTATCACCTGGCAGAAAGCTATCCGCCCGTACATTACATTGCCACTGATAACTATGCGCTGGTTGAAAGCGCATTTTTGCATTTAAAAGAAAAAGGCGTTAACCGCTTTGCTTTTTATGGTCTGCCAGAGTCGAGTGGCAAAAGATGGGCAGCCGAACGCGAATATGCTTTTCGCCAGCTTGTCGCCGAAGAAAAGTACCGTGGTGTCGTTTATCAGGGACTGGAAACTGCACCAGAAAACTGGCAGCACGCGCAAAACCGGTTGGCCGACTGGTTGCAAACGCTACCACCGCAAACCGGGATTATTGCCGTTACTGACGCCCGGGCGCGGCATATTCTGCAAGTTTGCGAGCATCTGCATATTCCCGTACCGGAAAAACTATGCGTAATTGGCATCGATAACGAAGAGCTGACCCGCTATCTTTCTCGCGTCGCGCTTTCTTCGGTTGCCCAGGGCGCACGGCAAATGGGCTATCAGGCGGCAAAACTTCTGCATCGGTTGTTAGATAAAGAAGCGATGCCGTTGCAGCGGATTTTGGTCCCGCCAGTACGCGTCATTGAACGGCGTTCTACGGATTACCGTTCGTTGACCGACCCGGCTGTTATTCAGGCCATGCATTACATCCGCAATCATGCCTGCAAAGGGATTAAAGTGGATCAGGTGCTGGACGCTGTCGGCATATCACGCTCCAATCTTGAGAAGCGTTTTAAAGAAGAGGTGGGCGAAACCATACACGCAATGATTCATGCCGAGAAGCTGGAGAAAGCGCGCAGCCTGCTAATTTCAACAACCTTATCAATCAACGAAATATCGCAAATGTGCGGTTATCCATCGTTGCAATATTTCTACTCTGTATTTAAAAAAGCATATGACACAACGCCGAAAGAGTATCGCGATGTAAACAGCGAGGTCCTGCTGTAGCAGGAGGGGAAAAGCCGCCAGGCATGATAAGACGCGCCAGCGTCGCATCAGGTAACGCAGCACAACCACCTGATGCGAGCAAAAGCCTTATCCGACCAACAAGTCGGATAAGGCTCGAGGGAATGCAATTACATATGCGCAGCGATTAACCGCTGGTTATCCTGGTACATCGCGAACAGGTAGTTGTTATAACTCTGTCCCTTCGTTGAATAACCTTTCAGCTTGTGAATCATCGCTGTGGCGGTGACTTCCTGATCAGCTTTACGCAATTGTGCACGTGATTTACGGAACGAAGCGTAAGCCGGGTGCGTATTCAGGTTAGTAACATAGGCGCTCACCGACTCTTTGACAGAATCAAAGTGAGAATAGCCTTTCACTTTACCCGGACCATTATTACAACGACCTTTGCCACACTTCATGCCAAACAGGTTGTTGTTGTTACGCGCCAGCTTCGACGTCCCCCAACCACTTTCTGCCGCAGCCATCGTCGCCACCATACTGGTCGGGATAATGTCTACGCGTTCAAGCAGCGTATTCCACGGGATTTTTCGTGTATTACCAGACCACTTCACCTTATAGCGTTTGGCGATGTCTTTCAGACGCGCACGCTCTGCAGGCGACCATTGGCCCTGGTACTGTTTTGAAATCAGCCAGTTACGTTCCGCCGTAATGGCTGCATTTTGGCTGGTAATGTAAGGCATTACGGTCCGGAGAAACGCTTTTTTCCTTGGTGTTCCGGAAGGGTATTTTCGCAAATCAGGAAGTGAACTGCTCTTTGCACTATTGCGAGAATACTCTTGTTTACTGCTTACCTGTTTATTACTAGCTTTGGTTATGTGGGACTTTTGACTCGCTGTTGTCGTGTGCGTTTTCGCTAACACCTCACTCGAAAACATCAGAGTGAGTAACATAAGAATCATCGCCCCATATCGTCGTATGGGAGTCAAAATCATCAGTTCTCCTGGTCGGATTTAATCATTCCAACACCTTATATTTTTCTCAAATTTGAGAGTTGAATCTCAAATCATATCAAAAATAGCTGTCAAGAGCACCCCAAGGAATAGTCCAAATCTGAAACTATGTCACGTGTTAACCGTTCAGATTGGCGCTAAATCGCAGAAAATGTGGGGTTTATCGCAAAAAATAAACTTAAATCTCAGGTGAAATACTCCCCCTTTCGTCTCATCCTGGCGCAATCCTCATCAGGGATGAGTTTTACCAGTATTATCACTGGCAAACTGGTGAAATTCGCAGCAACAAGGACTCATCCGTTATGAAACTTGCCGCCTGTTTTCTGATACTCCTGCCCAGTGTTGCCATTGCCGCCGACTGGACATCTCAGGGATTTCCCACCTTTGCTGAACAAAGTGCAGGAACATTTGTTAGTCATGCCCAGCTGACCAAAGGTACGCGACCGCTGACGCTAAATTTTAACCAACAATGCTGGCAGCCTGCGGATGCGATAAAACTCAATCAGATGATTTCTCTCAAACCTTGCGACAGCACGCCCCCTCAGTGGCGATTGTTCAGGAACGGTGAATATACGCTGCAAATAGATACCCGCTCCGGCACACCAACGTTGATGATTTCGGTCCAGAACACCGCCGAACCGGTAGCAAAACAGATCCGCGAATGCCCCAAATGGGATGGAAAACCACTGAAGCTTAATGTCAGCGGCACTTTCCCGGAAGGTACGGTAGTCCGGGATTATTACAGCCAGCAAATCGCGACGGTGAAGAGCGGCCAAATAACGTTACAACCTGCCGCCACCAGCAATGGTTTACTTCTGTTGGAACGCGCGGAAACTGACGCACCTGCCCCTTTCAACTGGCATAACGCCACGGTTTACTTTGTGCTAACAGACCGTTTCGAAAACGGCGATCCCAGCAATGACCAGAGCTACGGACGTCATAAAGACGGCATGGAGGAAATTGGCACTTTCCACGGCGGTGATTTACGCGGCCTGACCAACAAACTGGATTATCTCCAGCAGCTGGGCGTCAATGCTTTATGGATAAGCGCCCCATTTGAGCAAATTCACGGCTGGGTCGGCGGCGGTACAAAAGGCGATTTCCCACATTATGCCTACCACGGATATTACACACAGGACTGGACGAATCTTGATGCCAATATGGGCAGCGAAGCCGATCTACGGACGCTGGTTGATAGCGCGCACCAGCGCGGTATCCGCATTATTTTTGATGTGGTGATGAACCACACCGGCTATGCCACACTGGCAGATATGCAGGAGTATCAGTTTGGCGCGTTATACCTTTCAGGTAACGAAGTGAAAAAAACGCTGGGTGAACGCTGGAGCGACTGGAAACCTACCGCCGGGCAAACCTGGCATAGCTTCAACGATTACATTAATTTCAGCGACAAAACAGGCTGGGATAAATGGTGGGGGAAAAACTGGATCCGTACCGATATCGGCGATTACGACAATCCTGGATTCGACGATCTCACCATGTCGCTAGCCTTTTTGCCGGATATCAAAACCGAATCAACTACCGCTTCTGGTCTACCGGTGTTCTATAAAAACAAACCGGATACCCACGCCAAAGCCATTGACGGCTATACGCCGCGCGATTACTTAACCCACTGGTTAAGCCAATGGGTCCGCGACTACGGTATTGATGGTTTTCGGGTCGATACCGCCAAACATGTTGAGTTGCCCGCCTGGCAGCAACTGAAAACTCAGGCCAGCGCCGCACTTCGCGAATGGAAAAAAGCTAACCCCGAGAAAGCATTAGATGACAAACCTTTCTGGATGACCGGCGAGGCCTGGGGTCATGGCGTAATGCAAAGCGACTACTATCGCCACGGATTCGACGCGATGATCAATTTCGATTATCAGGAACAGGCGGCGAAAGCGGTCGATTGCCTGGCGCAGATGGATACCACCTGGCAGCAAATGACCGAGAAATTGCAAGATTTCAATGCGTTGAGCTATCTCTCCTCGCATGATACCCGCTTGTTCCGCGAAGGGGACGACAAAGCAGCAGAGTTATTGTTACTCGCGCCAGGTGCAGTGCAAATCTTTTATGGTGATGAATCCTTACGTCCGTTCGGCCCCACCGGTTCTGATCCCCTACAAGGCACACGTTCTGATATGAACTGGCAGGATATCAGTGGTAAATCTGCCGCCAGCGTCGCGCACTGGCAGCGCATCAGTCAGTTCCGCGCACGGCATCCAGCCATTGGCGCAGGCAAACAAACGGCGCTTTCGCTGAAACAGGGGTACGGATTTGTCCGTGAACACGGCGACGATAAAGTAATGGTCGTCTGGGCGGGGCAACAGTAACTTTTCCGGCTTCCCGTGCGGCAGTACGTCGGGAAGCCTCCCAGCCTAAAATACCAACCTAATCGAAAACCACAGCATAAAGTGTCAATCCCCCGTCAACCGCGTGATTTGCACCCTGGCAAATGTAGCGTTATTGTTACCTTCCTTGCTACAGAGTTCGACAGATATCCCGCTATGACATTCTCCCTTTTTGGTGACAAATTTACCCGCCACTCCGGCATTACGCTGCTGATGGAAGATCTGAACGACGGTTTACGCACCCCCGGCGCGATTATGCTTGGCGGCGGCAATCCGGCGCAGATCCCGGAAATGCAGGATTATTTCCAGACGCTGCTAACCGACATGCTGGAAAGTGGCAAAGCCACTGATGCGCTGTGCAATTACGATGGGCCACAGGGGAAAACGGAGCTGCTGTCTCTGCTTGCCGGTATGTTACGCGAGAAGCTGGGTTGGGATATCGAACCACAGAATATTGCACTAACAAACGGTAGCCAGAGCGCCTTTTTCTACTTATTTAACCTGTTTGCCGGACGCCGTGCCGATGGCCGGGTCAAAAAAGTACTGTTCCCGCTGGCACCGGAATATATTGGCTACGCGGATGCCGGGCTGGAAGAGGATCTGTTTGTCTCTACGCGTCCGAATATCGAACTACTGCCAGAGGGCCAGTTTAAATATCACGTCGATTTCGAACATCTGCGCATTGGCGAAGAGACGGGGATGATTTGCGTCTCGCGACCGACGAACCCAACAGGTAATGTGATAACCGATGAAGAGTTGCTGAAGCTGGATGCGCTGGCGAATCAGCACGGGATCCCGCTGGTGATTGATAACGCCTATGGCGTCCCGTTCCCGGGCATCATCTTTAGCGAAGCGCGCCCGCTGTGGAATCCGAATATCGTGCTATGCATGAGCCTTTCCAAGCTAGGTCTGCCAGGTTCGCGCTGCGGCATTATCATCGCCAATGAAAAAATCATCACCGCCATCACTAATATGAACGGCATTATCAGTCTCGCGCCTGGCGGCATTGGTCCGGCGATAATGTGTGAAATGATTAAGCGTAACGATCTGCTGCGCCTGTCAGAAACGGTCATCAAGCCGTTCTATTACCAGCGTGTTCAGGAGACTATCGCCATCATTCGCCGCTATTTACCAGAAGATCGCTGCCTGATTCATAAACCAGAAGGGGCAATATTCCTCTGGTTATGGTTTAAGGATTTGCCGATTACCACCGAGCAACTCTATCAGCGCCTGAAAGCGCGCGGCGTGCTGATGGTGCCGGGCCACAACTTCTTCCCAGGGCTGGATAAACCGTGGCCGCATACGCATCAATGTATGCGCATGAACTACGTACCAGAGCCGGAGAAAATTGAGGCGGGTGTGAAGATTCTGGCGGAAGAGATTGAACGCGCCTGGGCTGAAAGCCATTAAAAATTGCCTGATGCGCTGCGCTTATCAGACCTACATAATTTCTGCAATCAATTGAATTTGTAGGCCGGAAAAGGCGTTTACGCCGCATCCGGCATAAACAAAGCGCACTATTCCGGCGTTGAGAAACGCCGGAAAAACGTTTCAAACAGGCTGCTGCCGTAGCCGATGCCGCTGCACTTTCTCGACATCCATACATTGCAACGCCTGTGTCGGGCAGGCTTCAACACAAGCCGGTCCCGTCGCCCGATGCCAGCACAGATCGCACTTAATCGCCCTCGCCTTTTTGCGCGAAGAAACGACCTCCATCGCACCAAACGGGCAAGCCAGCATACAGCTTTTACAGCCAATGCAACGTGATTGTTCAACGAAAATATGCCCATGTTCGCGGCTTATCGCGTCAACAGGGCAGACATTCGCGCACGGTGCATCTTCACACTGATGACAGGCTACTGCCGTGGTCCAGCTGTGGTCTTTAATAACACGAATACGGGAAATAAACTCGCCCGGCGACAACGCAGAGCAATCCTGATTTTCCTGATGCGACACTGCGCAAGCCACTTCACAGGTACGGCAACCGATACATTTCGTCGCATCCGCAATAATAAACCGGTTCATGATCACTCCTTTGCACTAAAACAGCAGAGTGCCAGAGAGCGCGTCCCTACTGCTTTGATCCAACGAAGGAAATGTTAAAGTTTTGGCACTTGTCCAAAGCGTTATGTGATCGCGCCCTGGTCGTCCCTGACAGTAAATCCCAGCTCATTAGAAATAGCCTGCGCGGTTTCACGCAGTGGTTTCAGGAGATTTTTCTCCCCCACCTGTTTCAGACGTGATGTCGAAAGCGAAATCGACACGGCGTACGGCACCCGCCCATGAATATCAAACACCGGAACAGCAATACAGGAGACGCCGAGTTCGTTTTCTTCTCTGTCCATCGCCGCTCCGCTTTCACGAATGTGCGCCAGTTCGTCGAACATCGCGGGCAGCTCGGTAATGGTATTGCGGGTTAACGGCTGGATTTCATTCTGATGGCTTTCCCAGTACGACTTCACGTAGTCCGGGTGACCAAACGCCATGTAGACCTTGCCCATTGCGGAACAGTAGAGCGGCATATGCTGACCAATATAGGCACGGGTTCGCAGCATCCCGGTTGTGGGTTCCAGTTTATAAATCAAAATAGCGTGATCGTCTTCGCGGCTGGAGAAGTTAATGGTTTCACCAGTGGCGATGTTCAGTGCCTCAAGATGCGGAGCGGCGATATGAATGATATTCAGCGAAGACAGCGCCTTCTGCCCGACGGCAATAAATTTGGTAGTCAGGCGGTAACTCCCTGCGGCGGGCGCGGTGGTCACATAGCCGCAGGACTGTAATCCCTGCAATAAGCGATGGACGGTACTCTTATTTAAACCTGCCAGTTCCGAAAGATGCGCCAGCGGGCAACCGTTTGGATAATTGCTCAAAATCTCAATCAGCATCAACCCGCGAAACAGGCTCTGACTTCCAGCTGGGCGCTCTTTTTCCTGCGCCAACTCGTGCTCTTTTTTTCCCATCGCTTTCTTCCCCTTTTTATCGCGACCTGATGGTAACGCAAAGTGTGTCGCAGTTCACGATCTCGACAGATAATTTATAACTATTTGATTTAGATGATTTTTGAAAATCATGGTGCGGATTGCTTTGTTAAAAAGCGATCGATATATTTGAAATCAAATTTCGCATAGTGGAATTTTAAGCTAAAAGAGCGATCAAAAAAAACAAGGAAGCCAGGGATGAAAGTAACATTTGAGCAGTTAAAAGCAGCCTTTAATCGGGTCTTAATTTCACGCGGCGTTGACAGCGAAACGGCTGACGCCTGCGCAGAGATGTTCGCCCGCACCACCGAGTCCGGCGTTTATTCTCACGGTGTTAACCGTTTCCCACGCTTCATTCAACAACTGGATAATGGCGATATCATTCCTGACGCCCAACCAAAACGCGTGACCAGCCTCGGCGCAATTGAGCAGTGGGACGCCCAGCGTTCGATCGGTAACCTGACGGCGAAAAAGATGATGGATCGCGCCATTGAACTGGCGGCAAATCATGGGATTGGCCTGGTGGCGTTACGTAATGCCAACCACTGGATGCGCGGTGGCAGCTATGGCTGGCAGGCGGCGGAGAAAGGCTACATTGGCATCTGCTGGACCAACTCCATCGCCGTAATGCCACCGTGGGGCGCAAAAGAGTGTCGCATCGGCACCAACCCGCTGATCGTCGCCATTCCTTCCACGCCGATCACCATGGTCGATATGTCGATGTCGATGTTCTCTTACGGCATGTTAGAAGTTAATCGCCTGGCTGGTCGTCAGCTCCCGGTAGATGGTGGCTTTGATGATGAGGGCAATTTGACCAAAGAACCTGGCGTTATCGAGAAAAATCGCCGCATTTTGCCGATGGGCTACTGGAAAGGTTCGGGCATGTCGATTGTGCTGGATATGATCGCTACTCTCCTTTCTGATGGCGCATCAGTTGCTGAAGTCACCCAGGATAACAGCGACGAATACGGCATTTCGCAAATCTTTATCGCCATTGAAGTAGACAAACTGATCGAAGGCACCACCCGCGACGCCAAGCTACAACGCATCATGGATTACGTTACCAGTGCCGAGCGTGCTGACGAAAATCAGGCCATTCGCTTACCCGGCCACGAATTTACTACCCTGCTGGCCGAAAACCGCCGTAACGGCATCACCGTTGATGACAGTGTGTGGGAAAAAATCCAGGCATTATAAGGAGATAAGCCATGATTTTTGGACATATCGCGCAACCTAACCCGTGCCGTTTGCCCGCCGCCATTGAAAAGGCGCTCGATTTTCTGCGCGCTACCAACTTCAATGTCCTGGAGCCGGGCGTTGTCGAAATCGACGGTAAAAATATTTATGCGCAAATTATCGATTTAACGACGCGCGAGGCGGTGGAAAACCGCCCGGAAGTGCATCGTCGCTATATCGATATCCAGTTCCTGGCATGGGGCGAAGAGAAAATCGGCATTGCTATTGATACAGGAAATAATAAAGTCAGCGAATCCCTATTAGAGCAGCGCGATATTATTTTTTATCACGATAGTGAACATGAATCATTTATAGAAATGATACCGGGCAGCTACGCTATTTTCTTCCCGCAGGATGTTCACCGCCCGGCATGTAATAAAAATGCCGCAACGGCAATACGGAAAATCGTGGTTAAAGTGGCCCTCTCTGCTTTATAAAAAAATTATTACTGGAGCACAAAATGAAAGCGAATAATGCCGGTTATATTATCGGTGCGTATCCCTGTGCACCTTCTTTTCGCCAAAGAAGTGAAGAGGAAGAGAAGGAATTCTGGCGACAATTATCAGATACCCCTGATATTCGCGGTCTGGAACAACCCTGCCTGGAAAATTTTCATCCTCTTGGCGATCAATGGTTACTCCGTCATACACCAGAGAGCTGGAAATTTGTCGTCACCGCTGTGATGGAAACCATGCGTCGCCGCAGCGAAAACAAAGGTTTTGGCCTCGCCTCCAGCGATGAAGAGCAGCGTCAGGCCTGCGTGGCGTACTATCGCCACTTATTGAATAAAATCAACTCATTGCAGGTAAATAAAGTACTCGCACTGGAGATCCAGGCTGCACCGTTAGCAACGAATCCCAATGTTATGCAAGCGACGGATGCTTTTGCCCGCTCGTTGAAAGAAATCGCCAGCTGGGACTGGCCGTGCAAACTGCTGCTGGAACACTGCGATGCCATGACGTCTTCTGCACCCCGTAAAGGTTTTCTGCCTTTAGAAAATGTTCTGCAGGTCATTGCCGATTATGACGTCAGTATCTGTATTAACTGGGCGCGCTCCGCTATTGAAGGGCGCAATACAGCGCTGCCGCTGACCCATACCCAAATGGCGAAACAGGCCGGGAAACTCGGCGCGTTGATGTTCTCTGGTACGACGCTAAACGGAACATACGGCGAATGGCAGGATTTGCACGCGCCGTTTGCACCATTCTGCGCAGAAAGCCTGATGACCACAGATCATGTTCGCGAGTTATTTAATGTAGCAGAACCGTCAACATTGCATTTTGCTGGCATCAAGCTGCTCGAAATAAATGCGAAGGCTGATGTACAACATCGAATAGAAATATTACGTAACGGCATTCACACTCTGAATGAATCTCGTTAATCCGTTTCACTTAAATAGCACATTGAATGTCTGATTAGTCGCTTTCCAATAAATATTACGAATACCAACAACATTAATTAATGAAAACATATTGCATAACAAGAAGGACTCGTTATGAAACGGATACTCGAAGGCATTCTTGCGATCATCATCGCAATACTGTCTTGTATTATTTTTATTAATATAATTCTTCGATATGGATTCCACACAAGCATATTATCGATTGATGAATTATCCCGGCTTTTATTTGTCTGGTTAACCTTTATTGGCGCTATCGTTGCTTATATGGACAACAGCCATGTGCAGGTTATTTTTTTAATCGAAAAACTCTCACCTGCTAATCAACAACGTGTTTCGCTGCTAACCCATACGCTCATTTTATTACTGTGTCTGGGGCTGGCCTGGGGCGCTATAGAAAAAACAGCGCAGGACTGGAGCAACTTATCTCCCATTCTCGGTGTACCCGTTGGCTTAATGTACGCCGCCGCTATCCCCACCAGCCTGATTATCGCGATGCTGGAATTACGTCACTTATACCGGCAGTTCACAAATACCCCCAGCCGAAACCAACAAGGAGCCTGACGATGACAATCCTTATATTTATTGTCAGTTTGTTGGGGGCTATCGCGATTGGTGTTCCCATCGCCTGGGCATTATTGCTGTGCGGCATTTCATTGATGTTCTGGATGGATATCTTTGATGTGCAAATTCTGGCACAAACGTTGGTAAATGGCGCAGACAGCTTCTCCCTGTTAGCCATTCCCTTCTTTGTACTGGCGGGTGAGATCATGAACGCGGGCGGCCTGTCGCAACGTATTGTCGACTTGCCAATGAAGCTGGTAGGCCACAGGCCGGGCGGTCTGGGCTACGTTGGTGTACTAGCGGCAATGATCATGGCAAGCCTGTCCGGTTCTGCGGTTGCCGATACCGCAGCCGTCGCGGCGCTGCTGGTGCCGATGATGCGTCAGGCCAACTATCCGGTAAACCGCGCCGCTGGGCTAATCGGTTCCGGGGGTATTATTGCGGCCATTATCCCACCCTCTATTCCGCTCATTATCTTCGGCGTCTCCAGCGGACTCTCCATCAGCAAACTGTTTATGGCGGGCATCGCACCGGGCATCATGATGGGCGTCACACTGATGATTACCTGGTGGTGGCAGGCAAAACGACTGAATTTACCTTGTCAGCCGAAAGCCTCACTGCGGGAAGTCTGGCAATCCTTAGTTTCCGGTATTTGGGCGCTCTTTTTACCGATAATCATTATTGGCGGTTTCCGTTCGGGGTTATTCACACCCACCGAAGCAGGCGCGGTTGCCGCCTTCTACGCCCTGTTCGTCTCGGTGGTGGTCTATCGCGAAATGACCTTCTCCACGCTTTATCATGTACTGATTAACGCAGCGAAAACCACTTCGGTGGTGATGTTCCTGGTGGCCTCTGCTGCGGTATCTGCATGGCTTATTACTATCGCCGAATTACCCATGATGGTATCAGAGCTATTACAACCGTTGGTAGATTCGCCTCGCTTATTATTCATCGTCATTATGCTCGCTATTATGGTGATCAGTACGGTAATGGACTTAACGCCTACCGTCTTAATTCTTACACCTGTATTAATGCCATTAGTGAAAGAAGCGGGAATAGATCCGGTCTATTTCGGCATCATGTTTATTATCAACTGTTCAATATCACTGATTACGCCTCCAGTCGGTAACGTTCTTAACGTGGTATGCGGCGTGGCGAAACTTAAATTTGACGATGCGGTAAAAGGCGTTGTGCCTTACGTCATGGTTTTATTCATGTTGTTAGCATTATTTATTTTTATACCGGAGCTTATTACCGCTCCTCTTAAATGGATGAGTTAAAAGGAAATCATAATGAAATTACGTTCTGTAACCTATGCATTATTAATTGCCGGAGTGGCGGCGTTCAGCACATCTTCTCTGGCGGCACAATCATTACGTTTCGGTTATGAAACCTCACAAACCGATTCACAACATATTGCGGCAAAAAAATTTAATGAATTACTGCAGGAAAAAACCAAAGGCGAACTGAAATTAAAACTGTTCCCGGATAGCACCCTCGGTAATGCGCAGGCGATGATCAGCGGCGTGCGTGGCGGCACTATTGATATGGAGATGTCTGGCTCTAACAACTTTACGGGACTCTCACCCGTCATCAACCTGCTCGATGTCCCGTTCCTGTTCCGCGACACCGCCCATGCGCATAAAACGCTTGATGGTAAAGTCGGTGATGACCTGAAAGCCTCTCTTGAAGGTAAAGGACTGAAAGTACTGGCCTACTGGGAAAACGGCTGGCGCGATGTCACCAACTCGCGCGCACCGGTTAAAACGCCTGCTGACCTGAAAGGGCTGAAAATTCGCACCAACAATAGCCCGATGAATATCGCGGCATTCAAAGTTTTTGGCGCTAACCCAATCCCGATGCCGTTTGCCGAAGTCTATACCGGGCTGGAAACCCGCACCATCGACGCCCAGGAGCATCCGATCAACGTCGTCTGGTCGGCAAAATTTTATGAAGTGCAGAAGTATCTTTCTCTGACACACCACGCCTATTCACCGCTTCTGGTGGTAATCAACAAAGCGAAGTTTGATGGCTTAAGCCCGGAGTTCCAGCAAGTGCTTATCTCATCCGCGCAAGAAGCGGGTAATTACCAGCGCAAACTAGTCGCCGAAAATCAGCAAAAAATCATCGACGGCATGAAAGACGCGGGCGTAGAAGTCATCACCGATCTCGATCGCAAAGCCTTTAGCGATGCGCTGGGGAACCAGGTTCGCGACATGTTTGTTAAAGATGTTCCGCAGGGCGCCGATCTGCTGAAAGCCGTGGATGAGGTGCAATAAACCATGACGCAATACTGGCTGGGGTTAGATTGTGGCGGTAGCTGGCTGAAAGCCGGGCTGTATGACCGCAAAGGCCGGGAGGCAGGCGTGCAGCGCCTGCCGCTGTGCGCATTAAGCCCGCAGCCAGGTTGGGCAGAGCGCGATATGGCAGAACTGTGGCAATGCTGCATGGCTGTCATTCGCGCCCTGCTTACCCATTCCGGCGTTAGCGGGGAACAAATTGTCGGTATCGGCATCTCCGCACAAGGAAAGGGCTTGTTTTTGCTGGATAAAAACAACAAGCCGCTCGGTAACGCCATTTTGTCCTCGGATCGCCGGGCGATGGAAATCGTTCGTCGCTGGCAGGAAGATGGTATCCCGGAAAAACTCTACCCGTTGACCCGACAAACCTTGTGGACCGGGCATCCGGTGTCGCTGTTACGCTGGCTGAAAGAGCACGAACCGGAACGCTACGCGCAAATTGGCTGCGTGATGATGACGCACGACTACCTGCGCTGGTGTTTAACCGGCGTCAAAGGTTGTGAAGAGAGCAATATTTCCGAGTCCAATCTCTACAACATGAGTCGCGGGGAATATGACCCGTGCCTCACCGACTGGCTGGGGATCGCTGAAATCAATCACGCCCTGCCGTCTGTTGTCGGATCTGCCGAAATCTGCGGGGAGATCACCGCCCAGACAGCCGCCCTGACCGGTCTGAAAGCGGGTACGCCCGTTGTCGGCGGCCTGTTTGATGTGGTTTCCACCGCACTCTGCGCCGGGATCGAAGACGAATTCACCCTCAATGCGGTGATGGGGACCTGGGCGGTGACCAGCGGCATAACCCACGGTTTAGGTGACGGTGAAGCGCATCCGTATGTCTATGGCCGCTACGTTAATGACGGTGAATTTATCGTTCACGAAGCCAGCCCCACCTCTTCCGGCAACCTCGAATGGTTTACCGCGCAGTGGGGAGAAATCTCGTTTGATGAGATTAACCAAGCCGTTGCCAGCTTGCCGAAAGCCAGTGGCGATCTCTTTTTCCTGCCGTTCCTGTACGGCAGCAACGCCGGACTCGAGATGACCAGCGGTTTCTACGGGATGCAGGCCATTCACACCCGCGCGCACCTGTTGCAGGCCATCTATGAAGGCGTGGTGTTCAGCCATATGACCCACCTCAACCGGATGCGCGAACGTTTTACTGATGTGCACACCCTGCGCGTGACTGGCGGCCCAGCGCATTCCGATGTCTGGATGCAAATGCTGGCGGACGTTAGCGGCTTACGAATCGAATTGCCGCAGGTGGAGGAAACGGGTTGTTTTGGCGCGGCGCTCGCTGCCCGCGTCGGCACCGGGGTTTATCGCGATTTCAGCGAAGCCCAACGAGGCTTACAGCACCCGGTACGCACCCTGCTACCGGATATGACCGCCCATCAGCTTTACCAACAAAAATACCAACGCTATCAGCATCTCATTGCCGCACTTCAGGGTTATCACACCCGCATCAAGGAGCACACATTATGAGCAGACCACTTCTGCAACTGGCCCTCGACCACTCATCACTTGAGGCCGCACAGCGCGACGTTACGCTGTTAAAAGACAGCGTCGATATTGTTGAAGCGGGCACCATTCTCTGCTTAAACGAAGGGCTTGGCGCGGTGAAAGCCTTGCGCGAACAGTGCCCGGAGAAAATCATCGTTGCTGACTGGAAGGTCGCCGACGCTGGTGAAACACTCGCTCAACAAGCATTTACCGCAGGCGCTAACTGGATGACCATCATCTGCGCCGCGCCGCTCGCCACGGTAGAAAAAGGCCACGCCATGGCGCAGAACTGCGGCGGTGAAATTCAGATAGAGCTGTTTGGTAACTGGACGCTGGACGACGCCCGCGACTGGCATCGTATTGGCGTGCGGCAGGCCATTTATCATCGCGGTCGCGATGCGCAGGCCAGCGGGCAACAGTGGGGCGAGGCCGATCTGGCACGCATGAAAGCGCTTTCCGATATCGGCCTTGAGCTTTCGATTACTGGCGGGATTACCCCTGCTGACCTACCGCTGTTTAAAGATATCCGCGTGAAAGCGTTTATAGCCGGGCGAGCACTGGCAGGCGCAGCAAATCCAGCGCAGGTAGCTGGCGATTTCCATGCACAAATCGACGCTATCTGGGGAGGCCAACGTGCGTAATCATCCGTTAGGGATTTATGAAAAAGCGCTGGCGAAAGATCTCTCCTGGCCGGAGCGGCTGGTGCTGGCAAAAAGCTGCGGTTTTGATTTTGTCGAAATGTCGGTGGATGAAACCGACGAACGGCTCTCACGTCTTGACTGGAGCGCCGCGCAAAGGGCTTCGCTGGTCACTGCGATGATCGAAACGGGTGTTGCCATTCCGTCAATGTGTTTGTCTGCCCATCGCCGTTTTCCTTTTGGCAGCCGGGACGAGGCGGTACGCGAACGGGCGCGGGAAATCATGAGTAAAGCGATTCGCCTGGCGCGCGATCTCGGCATTCGTACCATTCAACTGGCGGGTTACGACGTCTATTACGAAGACCATGACGAAGGCACCCAGCAACGTTTTGCTGAAGGGCTGGCGTGGGCAGTCGAACAGGCGGCGGCTTCACAAGTAATGCTGGCGGTGGAGATAATGGACACCGCGTTTATGAACTCCATCAGCAAATGGAAAAAATGGGACGAGATGCTCGCCTCGCCGTGGTTCACCGTCTACCCGGACGTCGGCAATCTTAGCGCCTGGGGCAATGATGTTCCCGCTGAACTAAAACTGGGCATTGACCGTATCGCCGCGATCCACCTGAAAGACACTCAACCCGTTACCGGGCAAAGCCCCGGACAGTTCCGTGATGTGCCGTTTGGCGAAGGCTGTGTCGATTTTGTTGGCATTTTCAAAACGCTGCATGAGCTTAACTATCGCGGATCATTTCTGATTGAGATGTGGACCGAAAAAGCCAACGAGCCGGTGCTGGAGATTATTCAGGCACGGCGCTGGATTGAAGCGCGTATGCAGGAGGCTGGATTTATATGTTAGAGCAACTGAAAGCCGACGTGCTGGCGGCGAATCTGGCGCTTCCCGCTCACCATCTGGTGACGTTCACCTGGGGCAATGTCAGCGCGGTAGACGAGACGCGGCAATGGATGGTGATCAAACCTTCCGGCGTCGAGTATGAAGTGATGACCGCCGACGATATGGTGGTGGTTGAGATAGCCAGCGGCAAGGTGGTGGAAGGCAGCAAAAAGCCCTCGTCCGACACGCCAACGCATCTGGCGCTCTACCGTCGCTATGCCGAAATCGGTGGCATTGTGCATACCCACTCGCGCCACGCGACCATCTGGTCGCAGGCCGGGCTGGATCTCCCCGCCTGGGGCACCACGCACGCCGATTACTTCTATGGTGCCATCCCCTGCACGCGCCTGATGACCGCAGAGGAGATTAACGGCGAGTATGAATACCAGACCGGCGAAGTGATCATTGAAACTTTCGAAGAGCGCGGCAGGAGTCCGGCACAAATCCCGGCGGTACTGGTGCATTCTCACGGTCCGTTCGCCTGGGGTAAAAACGCCGCCGATGCGGTGCATAATGCCGTAGTACTGGAAGAATGCGCCTATATGGGCCTGTTCTCACGCCAGCTTGCGCCGCAGCTTCCTGCCATGCAAAACGAACTGTTAGATAAACACTACCTGCGTAAGCATGGGGCCAATGCTTATTACGGGCAATAATCTCTCACGCCGGGGCTTCATCGCCCCGGTACTATGAATTGATATGCTCCCGTATCCGCACAACACTGCCACTTCGGTTAGCAGCTCGTCTGTTGCGCTGGCTCGGTCAGGCTGATGTCCACTGCCGTATCCGACATTACATTGATCAGCAAAATCAAAAATGTTTAACGCAGGCGATTATAATCATCGACCATTTCGTTGTACTCGCGTAATGCTTTCGGGAAAGAATCCTGGACCATCCAGCTTGAATTTGCGTCCTGAAGTTGCTCTTTATCCCAGTCAGAGTACGGGACTTTATCTCTGACGCGGCGAACATATTTTTTAGCCTCAAGCTGATACTGGTCTGCCGAAAGGATGAATGAAAAATTCATGCCGCCTTTATCCGCTTCTTTGGCCTGCGCCACCAGCGTTTCCAGTTCAGTCACTTTCTTCATCGCCGCTTCTGCATCAAAATTCTCTTGCGATATCAGGTTATTAATTTGTTTCGCTGAAATCATGACCGCCAGAGAGTAGTAGTTGAATGTTTTCCCTTCTCTTTGTTCAATATTTTTCAGTTCCACAAGCTGGCGTTTATCATTAATTTCCTGAATCGCCGAGTGATAAGATTCCGCAACCGGCTCAAAGGCTTCAATATTTTTTAAGAATGTCTGGTGCAGCGTTTTCCCTTTGGCAAACGCATCGTCTTTATAATTTTCCTGGGTGTAATATTTATCCATTTCATTAATAGTATTCCCCAGCGCGACTGCGGTATTAATATAATTCAACGCTACGCCATCAATAGGTTGCAGCTCAGGTGTTAACGCCACAACACTTTTCACGCCTTTTTCACACTCAGAAAGACTGGATTCACTAATGCCGTAGATGCCATAAACATGACTCTCTTTACCCGTTGGTCCCTGTTTAAAATCTTTCAGCCAGTCAGCATACCGCGCCAGACTGCGCTGTACAGGGATCTGTAACTTGTTGTAGCACTTGATATAGACATCCATTTTTTCATCGAAAACCGCTTGTTCATCCACCTCCGGTTGCGCAGGCGTTTCAGGTTTAGCTTCTGCTTTTGCAACGGGAGCTTCAGTAGGTTTCGCTTCAGGGGCTGGTGCGGCAGGTTGACTATTGGCGGGCGGGGGAGTTTCTGTTTCGGCTTTTTTATCATCACATCCGGTGATACCGAGGGCCATTATGCCGATAATAATAGCTGAAGATAATAAATTCCTTTTCATTTAATTGCCTTATAAATAGATAAATAAGAGAGTGAATATAATAAAGGAAAAAAGAAAGCGTCACTACACGCGTTTTGTTTATAAATAAATTGATAATATTCACAAAATGAATAAGTCCTGTAATTTAATTTCTAAATCACAGGACTTATTTTAATTAACGGCACAACCCTGGCGAGAGGGAGTGTCATTTCCCCCGCCATTAATCACGCACTACATCCCATAACGCTCGGCAATAGCAGCATGTTTCTCTTCATTCGCTCCGGCTTCTTTGGCAAGACGCCACCAGCACAACGGATGTTCCCAGTCAGCGGTCAATTCGTGCAAGGTCTTATCGATATCACCTTTAGAAACTGAACGCGGTGCGCTAATAACAAAATAGAATGCAGGCAGCGGATCAGCGCCTTCTCCCTGATGACTATCGGTTAACGTATAGTCATCATTACTGTTGCTCCAGTAGTACCAGTTTCGTTCACGAAGCGCCTCACGGAAGGCATTAAACTGTTCTTCACCAGGCATAACACCTTCGCAGAACCAGGACTCGCCGTACTCGGTCGGGATAATGGTTTTCAGACACCCATAAAGTGGCGTGAAATTCTTCTGCTCTTCTTCGTCTTCAGGTCGGGTATTCAACATTTCTGCATCGAAAACCACTATTTCATCAACATGTTGCGGGAAATCGGTCCGGTAAGTTGGCTCAATGATCCTTGCTGTTACCGGCCCAATGCGTTGAGCATAGTAATAGCGGTATTCGTAATTTTCCCGGAAGCGAATGTTTAGCAGCCCCCATTTTTCGTCGATAAAACCTTCGCCTTCCGTGAGTTCGATTTCCAGTTCAGCAGCAATAGCACGCACCAAATCCCACTGTTGTAAGATGCTGGCGGTCGCCATGATATCCCACTGGAGATTACGAATATCTTCTTCACGGCTAATCATCAGTTGCTGCAATTGCTGTAAATAATCCAGCTGTCGCTCCCAGGCTTCCTGTTTTTGTGCTGCCCAGGAACACATGCGATAAACGCCGACCCACTCACGCCCTTTTTCGTTTTCCAGCAACTGTTGCCCAATCGACTCCAGTTCACTCCAGTCTTCCTGTTGGTTGATCACCCGCGCACGGAACCACAGTGCCATATGTAGCAGACCCGCCTGTTCATACAGCTTCGCCAGGTGCTCGATCGCTTGCTGATCGCCACGGTTAAGCAAGAGATCCAGTAGATCGAAGCAAAGGCCGTTATCTTCCTGAAGATGGCTTTCAACGTGGCGTTGCAGAAGTTCGATCGACTCATTAATCGCATTACAGGCGTTTAACGCATTGACCAGTTTGCCCAGCAATTCCGCATCATCTGGCGTGTTCAGATAAGCGCGACGGAATATCTCTACGTCTTTTTCTGGATCTGGCTGCGTTTCTTCATCGCTATTTTCAGGGACTTCTACAACCGGACGAGCAAGCAACTCCGCCTCTTTGGCGGCGATTTTTTCACTAAGTTCGAGAAACTCGCGATCAACGCCCACTAACGAACGTAATTTCGGCATGTGCCGTTGGGCCTGTTTCATCGCCATTTTGGCCACCCAGACGGATTCACGCTCCAGCGCCAGAGTGATTTGCAGTTTTGCCAGATCAACCGCTTTGCGGTGCGCCCCGGCCTGCGAACGTTGATCCAGCATTGTCTGGATGATGCGCGCCAGCTGCCAGTGGTTTCTCTGTGGATGGCGAGGAAGCAGTACGGTAATAATCTTTACCCACATGCCCCATGAATAGGGGGTCAGATCTGACCAACGCGGTAATTCTTCCCAGACTTCTTCGTCCTGCCCGCATAACGCCATAATGTACAGTTTTTTGAGATGATAATTGATGCGATCACGGCCCCAGTAATCATTCTCTTTTGCCAGTTCATCAATCAGTTCACGAGCTTCATCGTAGCGCTGAAGGGCAACCAAAATATCAGCGCGTGTTGCCAGCAGCGCTTCTAAATATTCACTCCCCGCTGCTTTCACCGCCTCGATTTGCCTGTCGATATAAACCAACGCTTCTTCTGTTTTGTTGGAGTCCACCAGTGCACTGGCATACTCGCAGGATAAACACATAAAGCAGCTCCAGGTCGGATCAATGCGCGCAATGGTTTCTTCACATACTGCCATGCGTTCATTCGCCCAGCCTGGACCATCGATATTTTCGTAGCAGGCTGATAAATCTTGGGTAACGCAAATGGATTGCGGGCAATCCTTCGCCTCTTCCCGGTGCGCTTTTTCAAACAGCGCTACCACGTCTGGCAGCACTTTTTCGCCTTCTTCATAGTTAGTCAGGCGATGACGCATCTCCCAGTGACCGATAAATATTTCCAGCCACGGATTTTTAGCTACTTGATTCAGCGCTTTCATTTCCGGCAATAGCGAATCGCATTTTTCTATTTGCAGGTGCAAAACACTTTCTGAAAAATCATCAATAAGCTGCGGAATATATTCTTGCCCGGCATCGCGCAACTCCTGACTATATTTGTTGTACCACTCCCATGTATCCATTTTATTTTCCTTGATTAATTAAGACAGGAATAACCTGAGTAAAATCTTCCAGTGCCTGGTGTAAATCCCACTGCTGTTCTTTATTACCGCTGGAGCACAAAATCACTTTCAGTGATTTTAATAACCGTAATGCTGCCGCTGGCTGCTGATGCTGTTGTAAGGCCGTCACCAGTTGCATGACACAGGGGTTATTAAGATTGATATACAGACTTGAGGTTTTCGTTTTTTGGATTTGCGAGGTAAATTGCCGCGCCAGCATTAACGCTGCGGTACTGATGCGTTTATCTGCGTCATCCTGTTCGAGAATTTGTTTTAATTCTGCTTCGCGGTCTGGCGTGACCACGAGCGGTAAAACCGCTGGTTCGAAGCGGGAGATAATTAATTGCTCGCCATCGCAGAGATGCTCTTCCAGATAAGCCACCTGCTCTTCAGGTAATTCTGCCAGGCTGAACAACTGCTCATTACCTGTTTGCGTACCGACTTCGATAATCCGGCAGTGATATAACAGCGCCCAACGGCGTAAAAATGGCACCACCGCATAGCGATCGCCACGGGCTACAGGCCGTTGCAGAATGTGGAACAACATCTCTTCAAAACCGCCGTCGCGGCTTAACAGAATATGAATGCTGTTATTAACGCGTAAATCCTTCGCCAGCAGCGCGCCTTTTGACGTTGGCACCTGCAAGCGATCTTTGAGCAAATCAAACAGACGGTCATCACACAAGGCCGCACCCAGCAACGCTTCGTTGTGGCGCATTAATACACGCCGCCAGATTTCTGGCTGATTTTGTGCGAGATCGGACAAACCAGAGATCAGCGCCTCTTTTAACGCCTCTTGTACCGCAACCCAAGTTTCATCCCGCTGGAGATCTTCCCTGCTTGCCGTCGGCGTCAGTTTCGATGACTCAATCACGCCGCCAATAAATCCGGCCCAGGGCGGTAACAACTCACGCGCTTCATCATCCAGTAACATGCCGCGCAAAAACAACGACAGGTTGCGGTTATCGCTGGTGCCGTAGGTCGCGCCATCCTGAATCCATAAAATCCCAACCGCATCGCTCATTCCCGCTGGCACCACCGGAATGGTGCAAATCGGTTCGAAGGAGGATTCAAACTGGGCGGCAAAGGCGAGATTTTTACGCTGTACCAGTGCGCGGTGCATGGTTACGCCTTCGGGGGCAACGTCACGCCACGGTGGTTGAAGTTTATTTACCGGCTCGCTGGCATCGCCGACATAGACCGGTTCGTGCAGCAATATGCAGTAGCGGGAAAGAACGCGGTTCAACAAATTATTACTCGCCAGATGGCTGTACTCTTCTTTGAGCGTCAGAATCACCTGCGTTCCTGTTTCCGAGGACTGATGCGGCGTAACGGTATATTTTTGCCCGTCAGTAGAGTGGTATTTCCAGCTCTGATCCGGCGTTTGCCAGGATGTGGTCAACACCGTGACCTCTTTTGCCAGTACAAAGGCCGACAAAAAACCGAGGCCGAACATACCAATTAAACCGGTGTTGTCATCCTGCTGGCGCAACATTCGGGTATAACCCACGCCCACTGTCGCCAGGAAGCCGTGAATTTAGCTTTCTGTCAGTCCCGCACCGGTATCGGTAATAGTGATAGTGGACTTCGCCACGTCAGCCACCACACGAATTTGGTTATCCTTTGGCGCATCGGGCTGCTCAATCCTGCGGCGCACAATCGCATCATGGCCGTTCTGCACCAGCTCGCGCACGGCAACCACGGGAGTGGAGTAAAGATGCTTGCTGAGCACCTCAATTAAGCCGTTTAAATTAACTTCTGTAGAATATGAACTGCCAGGTAACTGTAATGTACTCATTTTTCAATACTCATAATCCATCACCTACTATTGAAAATACATTGCTGTTTTTACAACTGGTGCAAGGTTTGTTATTTTCATTCACTCATCGGAAACATTTATTTATTGATGCGATGATTAAAACAAAATGTCTTATATAAATAATGATTAATTCTTAAAGGATTAATGCGACTGGAGTATATCGATATAAACCGGAGTTAACGAGATAATTTCTTGTGATGAAATTATTATTTGAATGCTGAATAATATATTGAGGATTATTTAATAGAAAAATAAAACCGCAATCCAGAATCAGAATTGCGGTATTTCTTTAATTATGAATCAAACGCTGCGGATGGGTATAAACCGTTGCCCGCCCCGGCTTACAAAAGCCCACCAGCGTCAAATTACAGCGTTCAGCCACTTCTACAGCAAGCGTGGTCGCGGCAGACACCGCAAACAAAATCTCTACGCCGCACATCGCCGACTTTTGCACCATTTCATAACTGGCACGGCTGGAAACCAGCACCGCACCTTGCTGCCAGCTTTCACCTTCTTGCGCCCGGCGGCCTAACAGTTTATCCAGCGCCACATGGCGGCCCACGTCTTCATGCCCGCCTGCCAGTTCGCCAGATGGCAACATCCAGGCTGCGGCGTGGGTACAACCGGTCAGTTGCCCCACTGGCTGGAAGTCGGTGAGTTGGCGCAACGCATCATCCAGTTTGTTGAGATCAAATGTCTGAGTGAACGGCAGCGGCTGCACCGGTTTACCGATGTCATTAAGTTGCTCCACGCCGCATACGCCACAGCCCGTGCGCCCGGCCAGCGCGCGGCGGCGCTCTTTAAGCCCCATAAAACGGCGGCTGGACAGCTCAATTTGCACTTCCAGACCGTTACAGGAAGGAACAACATCCATGCCGAAGATATCGCGTGGGCTTTCGATAATTCCTTCGGAAAGCGAAAAACCGAGCGCAAACAGTTCAAGGTCTTTGGGCGATGCCATCATCACCACATGCGAAATACCGTTGTACACCAGCGCAACGGGAACTTCTTCCGCCACCTCATCTAAGCGTGGGTGTTGTAAATCGTCACGACGCCATAACTCAATTTGGCTAACGCCTGTGATATTTGTCACATTTTTGACTTCTTTTTGCCGTGTTTTTTTCACTTTATATTAACCAGATAAGAACACACACACCAACATTATGGTATTCTGTTACAAACCCTTCCTGGATGGAGGGAAATTGAGCCAATTCTGGACCTTTGCGGCCCCTTCCGCAAAGAAAAATAACTCCCACTCCCTGCACACTCAGCAAGCGAATGTAAATGGGACGTGACAATGTCGAAACAAGGAGCAATCCATGCAGGTCAGCAGAAGGCAGTTCTTTAAGATCTGCGCTGGCGGTATGGCAGGCACCACGGCAGCGGCACTGGGTTTTGCACCCAGCGTAGCACTCGCGGAAACCCGGCAGTATAAACTGCTGCGCACCCGCGAAACCCGTAATACCTGCACCTATTGTTCCGTAGGCTGTGGGCTGTTGATGTACAGCCTCGGTGACGGAGCAAAAAACGCCAAAGCATCTATCTTCCATATCGAAGGCGACCCGGATCACCCGGTCAACCGCGGTGCACTTTGTCCGAAAGGCGCTGGCCTGGTGGATTTCATCCACTCCGAAAGCCGTCTGAAGTTTCCGGAATACCGTGCGCCAGGTTCTGATAAATGGCAGCAAATCAGTTGGGAAGAGGCGTTTGATCGCATCGCCAAACTGATGAAAGAAGACCGCGATGCTAACTACATTGCGCAAAACGCCGAAGGCGTGACTGTTAACCGCTGGCTCTCCACCGGGATGCTGTGTGCTTCCGCGTCGAGTAACGAAACCGGCTATTTAACGCAAAAATTCTCCCGCGCGCTGGGTATGCTCGCGGTCGACAACCAGGCGCGTGTCTGACACGGACCAACGGTAGCAAGTCTTGCTCCAACATTTGGTCGCGGCGCGATGACCAACCACTGGGTCGACATCAAGAACGCCAACCTCGTCGTGGTGATGGGCGGTAACGCCGCTGAAGCTCACCCGGTCGGGTTCCGCTGGGCGATGGAAGCCAAAATTCACAACGGCGCGAAGCTGATTGTGATCGATCCTCGCTTTACGCGTACGGCGGCGGTGGCTGACTACTATGCTCCTATTCGTTCCGGTACTGACATTGCTTTCCTGTCAGGCGTATTGCTGTACCTGCTGAACAATGAAAAATTCAACCGCGAATACACCGAAGCCTATACCAACGCTAGCCTTATCGTGCGTGAGGATTACGGCTTTGAAGATGGCCTGTTCACCGGCTACGACGCGGAAAAACGCAAGTACGATAAATCCAGCTGGACCTACGAACTGGACGAAAACGGCTTCGCCAAACGCGATACCACGCTGCAACATCCGCGCTGCGTGTGGAACTTGCTGAAACAGCACGTTTCCCGCTACACGCCAGATGTGGTTGAAAACATCTGTGGTACGCCAAAAGACGCGTTCCTGAAAGTCTGCGAATACATCGCAGAAACCAGTGCTCACGATAAAACCGCCTCGTTCCTCTACGCGCTCGGCTGGACGCAACACTCCGTTGGTGCGCAGAACATTCGTACGATGGCGATGATCCAACTGCTGCTCGGCAACATGGGGATGGCAGGCGGCGGCGTTAACGCCCTGCGCGGTCACTCCAACATTCAGGGGCTGACGGACCTGGGGCTGCTGTCGCAGAGCCTGCCAGGTTACATGACGCTGCCAAGCGAGAAGCAGACTGATCTGCAAACCTACCTCGCCGCCAGCACGCCGAAACCGCTGCTGGAAGGACAGGTTAACTACTGGAGCAACTACCCGAAATTATTCGTCTCCATGATGAAGGCCTTCTTTGGCGATAAAGCAACGGCGGAAAATAGCTGGGGCTTTGACTGGTTGCCGAAGTGGGATAAAGGCTACGACGTCCTGCAATACTTCGAGATGATGAAAGAGGGCAAGGTCAATGGCTATATCTGCCAGGGCTTTAACCCGGTTGCCTCATTCCCGAACAAAAACAAAGTGATCGGTTGTCTGTCGAAACTGAAGTTCCTCGTCACCATCGACCCGCTGAACACTGAAACCTCTAACTTCTGGCAGAACCACGGTGAGCTGAACGAAGTTGACTCGTCGAAGATCCAGACCGAAGTGTTCCGTCTGCCATCGACCTGCTTCGCGGAAGAGAACGGTTCTATCGTTAACTCAGGTCGCTGGTTGCAGTGGCACTGGAAAGGTGCGGACGCCCCGGGGATTGCGCTGACTGACGGCGAGATCCTCTCCGGTATCTTCCTGCGCTTGCGCAAGATGTATGCCGAACAGGGTGGTGCGAACCCGGACCAGGTGCTGAACATGACCTGGAACTACGCTATCCCGCATGAGCCATCTTCAGAAGAAGTGGCGATGGAGAGTAACGGTAAGGCGCTGGCCGATATTACCGATCCGGCAACCGGTGCGGTTATCGTCAAGAAAGGCCAACAACTTAGCTCGTTCGCCCAACTGCGCGATGACGGTACAACCTCCTGTGGCTGCTGGATTTTCGCCGGTAGCTGGACGCCAGCAGGTAACCAGATGGCACGCCGTGATAACGCCGATCCGTCTGGCCTCGGTAACACGCTGGGCTGGGCATGGGCATGGCCGCTTAACCGCCGCATCCTGTATAACCGCGCCTCCGCAGACCCGCAGGGTAACCCGTGGGATCCGAAGCGTCAGTTACTGAAATGGGACGGCACTAAGTGGACCGGCTGGGATATTCCGGACTACAGCGCAGCACCTCCGGGCAGTGGCGTCGGGCCGTTTATCATGCAGCAGGAAGGCATGGGGCGTCTGTTTGCCCTCGATAAGATGGCGGAAGGTCCATTCCCGGAACACTACGAGCCGTTTGAAACGCCGCTGGGAACTAACCCGCTGCATCCAAACGTTATCTCGAACCCGGCTGCGCGTATCTTTAAAGACGACGCCGAAGCATTGGGTAAAGCCGATAAGTTCCCGTATGTCGGAACCACCTATCGTCTGACCGAGCACTTCCACTACTGGACCAAACACGCGCTGTTGAACGCGATTTTGCAACCAGAGCAGTTTGTGGAAATCGGGGAGTCGCTGGCGAATAAACTTGGCATTGCCCAGGGCGATACCGTGAAAGTCTCCTCCAACCGTGGCTATATCAAAGCCAAAGCGGTGGTGACCAAACGCATTCGCACGCTGAAAGCGAACGGCAAAGATATCGATACCATCGGTATTCCGATTCACTGGGGCTATGAAGGTGTTGCGAAAAAAGGCTTTATTGCCAATACGTTGACGCCATTCGTTGGTGATGCGAACACGCAGACGCCAGAGTTTAAGTCCTTCCTTGTGAATGTGGAAAAGGTATAACGGAGACGACATATGGCTTATCAATCGCAAGACATTATTCGTCGCTCCGCGACTAACGGTCTGACCCCCGCGCCTCAGGCGCGGGACTTCCAGGAAGAAGTGGCGAAACTCATCGACGTCACCACCTGCATCGGCTGTAAAGCCTGTCAGGTGGCGTGTTCAGAGTGGAACGACATTCGCGATACCGTCGGCAATAACATTGGGGTGTACGACAACCCCAATGATTTAAGCGCCAAATCGTGGACGGTAATGCGCTTCTCGGAAGTGGAGCAGAACGACAAACTGGAATGGCTGATCCGCAAAGACGGCTGTATGCACTGTTCCGATCCAGGCTGCCTGAAAGCGTGCCCGGCGGAAGGGGCAATTATTCAGTATGCCAACGGTATCGTCGACTTCCAGTCCGAGCAGTGCATTGGCTGCGGTTATTGCATTGCGGGCTGCCCGTTCGACATTCCGCGCCTCAACCCGGAAGACAACCGCGTCTACAAATGTACGTTGTGCGTTGACCGCGTGGTGGTTGGGCAAGAACCGGCCTGCGTGAAGACCTGCCCAACGGGCGCGATTCACTTCGGTACGAAAGAGTCGATGAAAACGCTGGCGAGCGAGCGCGTGGCTGAGCTGAAAACCCGTGGTTACGACAATGCGGGTCTGTACGATCCGGCAGGCGTTGGTGGTACACACGTCATGTACGTGCTGCACCATGCTGACAAGCCAAATCTGTATCATGGCTTGCCGGAGAACCCGGAAATCAGCCAAACCGTGAAATTCTGGAAAGGCATCTGGAAACCGCTCGCGGCTGTTGGCTTTGCGGCTACCTTTGCGGCCAGTATCTTCCACTACGTGGGTGTCGGTCCGAACCGTGCGGATGAGGAAGAGAACAATCTGCACGAAGAGAAAGACGAGGAGCGCAAATGAAACGACGTGACACCATCGTGCGCTACACCGCGCCGGAACGTATCAACCACTGGATCACCGCCTTCTGCTTCATCCTGGCGGCGGTGAGCGGGCTGGGCTTTTTCTTCCCTTCCTTCAACTGGTTGATGCAAATCATGGGCACACCGCAGCTGGCGCGAATTCTGCACCCGTTTGTCGGCGTAGTTATGTTTGCCTCGTTCATCATCATGTTTTTCCGTTACTGGCATCACAACCTAATCAATCGGGATGATATCTTTTGGGCAAAGAATATTCGTAAGATCGTCGTCAACGAGGAAGTAGGTGACACCGGGCGTTATAACTTCGGTCAGAAATGCGTTTTCTGGGCGGCGATTATTTTCCTGGTTCTGCTGCTGGTGAGCGGCGTGATTATCTGGCGTCCTTATTTTGCGCCTGCTTTCTCAATCCCGGTGATCCGATTCGCGTTAATGCTGCATTCATTTGCCGCAGTGGCGTTAATTGTGGTTATCATGGTGCATATCTATGCCGCCCTTTGGGTGAAAGGCACGATTACCGCCATGGTGGAAGGATGGGTTACCAGCGCCTGGGCGAAGAAACATCACCCGCGCTGGTACCGTGAGGTCCGCAAGACAACGGAAAAGAAAGCTGAATGAGTATTCGCATAATCCCGCAAGATGAGCTGGGTTCGAGCGAGAAACGTACGGCGGATATGATTCCGCCGTTATTGTTCCCTCGGCTCAAGAATTTATACAACCGCCGCGCCGAGCGTCTGCGCGAGCTGGCAGAAAATAATCCGCTGGGTGATTACCTGCGCTTTGCTGCGCTTATCGCCCACGCCCAGGAAGTGGTGCTGTACGACCATCCGCTGGAGATGGATCTGACTGCACGCATTAAAGAAGCCAGCGCACAGGGCAAGCCCCCGCTGGATATTCACGTTCTGCCGCGTGATAAGCACTGGCAAAAGCTGCTGATGGCGCTGATTGCTGAGCTGAAACCTGAAATGAGCGGCCCGGCGCTGGCAGTGATTGAGAATCTGGAGAAGGCATCGACCCAGGAGCTGGAAGATATGGCCAGCGCACTGTTTGCCTCTGATTTCTCGTCCGTCAGCAGCGATAAAGCGCCGTTTATCTGGGCTGCACTGTCGCTCTACTGGGCGCAGATGGCCAATCTGATCCCCGGCAAAGCCCGCGCTGAATACGGCGAACAGCGTCAGTTCTGCCCGGTCTGCGGCTCTATGCCGGTTTCAAGCATGGTGCAAATTGGCACCTCTCAGGGGCTGCGTTACCTGCACTGCAACCTGTGTGAAACCGAATGGCACGTGGTGCGCGTAAAATGCAGCAACTGTGAACAGAGCGGCAAACTGCATTACTGGTCGCTGGATGACGAACAGGCCGCGATTAAAGCCGAAAGCTGCGATGACTGCGGCACTTACCTGAAGATTCTTTATCAGGAAAAAGAGCCGAAAGTTGAAGCCGTGGCAGATGACCTCGCCTCTCTGGTACTGGACGCGCGAATGGAGCAAGAAGGCTATGCCCGCAGTTCCATCAACCCGTTCCTGTTTCCGGGTGAAGGGGAGTAATCTCTGACGTTTTCCGGGTGGCGCAGGTCGCCCGGATTACAGCTCATAAGGTGTGACGACACCTGCTATTCCCGCAAAATCTCTCGTATTTCGCGTTACTAGTTCAAAGCCATAAATCTGTGCTGTTGCCAGAATAATGGCATCTGGAAGTTTCATTCTATACTCCTGCCTTAAAGCAACGCTTCGTTCCGCGATATCCTGCGAAATCCCAATAACGTTAAACGCACTCATTGCAATCCGTGTGCGATGTTCTTGATCATATTTTTTAGCGCCAACTAGCACCTCCATCCAGGTGACCAGACTAATCGCATTCTGTAGGGGCCATGCCTCCAGTGCCTGTTTTGCCTCAATTCGTCCGCTGAACAAATCGATAAGGATATTGGTATCAAAAAGCGCAGTTCTTTTTGCCATTACCATTCCTCGCGCAGCTTACGCTGATATTCGACACCATCTTCATCACACCCTTGCCAGATACCAAGAGCACTGGATATTGTCGTTTTCGATTGATTTTCCAGATATTGATCTACCGCTTCTCGTAACAGCTCTGCGCGAGGAAGATTGCGCTGCACTTTGAGATCATCAAGTCGCTTAATCACCTCATCGGATAAATCGAGTAAAATTCTGCCCATATCCATACCTGCCATAGCGCTCATATATACCTCCAGTATATCATTTTTGAATGCATGATGAGCAAAATACTCTTGCAAAACCTTTAAAGAAAGCTCATTTACGCATCACTTTTTATTTTTGCGAGGCGTTTTCCAGATATGATGTAACAGTTGCAGTTATTATAAGTTCAGGTAAAACAGCCTTGTGTTAATGCCAGAATAAGAGCATCTGGCTTTTTGTTTTTATATTCAAGAATGAAAAAATCTTTTTGTCATTCCTTATGCTGCTTACATAGTTCTTCAACACCAACTGCCTCGCCCCTTTTCCTGCCGCCTTTTGCCTTACGCACCGGAAATTGCTGCCGCTCCAGATATTGCTCTACCGCTTCGCGTAAAATTGCAGATCGCGAAACTTTACGCCAACCCCTGAGCTTATTCAGCCTTTTAATTACCTCTTCTGATAAATGAAGAAAAACCGTATTCATCGCCATTTTCACCACCTTACATATATTTCTCATTAATGTATGTGCGAAAATTACGCCAGAAAGTTAATTACCGAAAGCGGATTTTTTCATATTGTTTTGTTTTTGCGAGACGTTTTCCAGAAATAATGCAACAGTTGCACTTATTTAAATTATTATTGAAACACGGTTCAGCTATCGTCCGGGATAATTTATTATTAATCAGATGCTGGCGCACCCACAGAAAAAAGACAAACAATAAGGATGAACTATGAATTCTTATGATATATCACATTCAAGAATATTTATTTTTTGATCTGTTTTGCATGGGTCTTCGGTTGCCTTATTCGCATGGTGTACCCGAAAAAAGTCAGCGTCTTTACCGCACCAGGTTTAAGGTAAAATTTATCATCCATCGCAGACCAGTCAGTGCTGCCACCAACTGGTCTTTGATTGCTAGTAGTAGTAAATTTGCGGATAACAGTCCGGGAACCAAACGATTCCGTCCGGATCATCCCCCCGCATCACTCTATAGCATTGGCGTCGATCATCGGCGCGACGGCGAAGCGTAGTATAGAGCCGCTTCCATTCATGATCGCCCGGTATACTGTAGTTTACCCAACAATCCATTGAAGGGTGACGCCATTTACCTGTCAGTGTTGGGATCCCTGAATGCTTATGCGGCTTCGCTTTACCATTACGATCCCTATCTTTACGCGTATTAAAGGTGGACATTTTTAGTCTCCTGTTAAGAGTTCTAAAAATGTGCTTCCTTAAAATAGTTCATCATTTTCCCTTAATTCGCATAGCGTGCTTTTGCACGAATTTCCGATACGCGGGGACCATTATGATAGCGTCGATGCCCACACATCCAACAAGAACACATACAGGGAGTACGAAAGCAAATACCTGATGCTTTTTTGCTTCCATCGCCTGCAGTGCGATAACGACAGCGGATTTTTTTTAATCGCGCCATATGATGGCGACGTTCAGCACGATTACGGGTCATAGCAAAACTCCTGAGCAGGCGGCACTATGCCGCTTTCATAGGAGTTCTGAATGCTGGTGCTTTCTGTATGGCATAAACATGCCTCTAACGGTTAAGTGCTTGCAGCACATGTTGCGGATCATTGGCAATCGCTCGCAGCAAAGCCTTTGCAGGCCCGGTCGGTGAACGCCGCCCCTGCTCCCAGTTACGCAACGTGTCTACGCTTACAGAAATAAGATCGGCAAATTTAGATTGTGACAACCCTGAAGCGCGGCGTATTTCTTTGATTTTCATAGCATCAACTTCAAAAGTCCGCGAAGGCTGTCGCGTTCCTTCAATAATTTCATTCATCTGGGCCATGCTGTGAGTCAACCGCTCAAAAAGTGCCTTATCCATTTACCACCTCGTATTTAACAACCGGAGCATTGCTTTTTCCTGGGGAGACAGATCATCTTTAATACCCTTACGATAAATAAGCAGTAATCTGATCTCATAATGTTTAACCTGATGAAAGTAAATAACCCTGACACCAGCACGTTTCCCCTTTCCTCCTGACACCCATCGAACCTTTCTTAACCCACCAGTTTCAGGTATTACCTCACCATAGTCAGGATTCAAGGCCAGGAAAAACTGAAAACGACTGAATTCATCGTCGTTCAGCAGTTTTTGAACATCTTCAGTAAAAATTTCCGTTTCGATGAAGAGTATAACTATACGCCATTGGCTTAGAGTAATAATCCTTTTTGCACGTCATTGACGTACCCTTGAAACCACTAGCTTACTGATAGTGCTCCAGCAAAACCATGTCTCTGCCGGGTTTGTCTTTACATTTGCGAGGCGCTTTCCAGATTTTTCACGCCTGTGAATTTCCCTGTATCCATCCAGCAAAAACGGGGGTATAAAACTGTACATTCATACAGAAGAATGAGTTTTACAATGGCACCGGAAAAAGGAATTGCAGAGTTTATCACCACGGATTTTTTCAGCGAGACAGCGCGTACGGCGCTACGGGATGTGGCCTGGAGAGCAGGTAGGTAACTCCGGATCCAGATAAAAATTGTTTTCAACTTGAAAATATCACAGGTCTGCCTTACAGTGTTTTCATGTTGAAAACTCGTAATGGAATTACACCCTGCATGTTATCAGCCACAAGCCTTTTAACGAGGCGATAAAACGCTTTCCACCTTACGAAGATGCACTTATTGATTTATTAAATCTTCTTGAGAAAACAGCGTTTAGCGATCCGGGTGAGATGAAGAGATATATTCCCTCACTGGATAATTTTAAATACAGAGATAAATGGTGGGTTATTAATATTGCAGGCAATCATTTACGGCTTATCGCCTATATAGATTTCAGGCTCCAAAAATGTTTAATCAAATATATTGTTACCCACAATGAATACGACCGACTCACAACCTGGTACCGGAGCCATAAAAATGAGAACCCATCACACTCCAGCAGAAGACTCGGCCAATTTTGAAATGCTGGTTAAGACCTTCACCCACGCAGTGAAAGACATCCCTTTATGTGGCCCTAAAGCGGATCAAGAGGAATACCATAAGGCGCTGAAACTGATCGAATTTTTAGTTGATCGTGACGATCTGGAAAACCCTTTGTTTGAATTACTCTGCGCACGGATACGCGACTATGAAAATAACGCTCCAGAATTTCAGCATTTCAATCAGCGATTAGCGGCAACCCCTTGTGGCGTAAGTCTGTTAAGGATGCTCATGGATCAACATGGGCTTAAAGCAGCTGATTTGGCACAAGAACTTGGCTCTAAATCCAATGTGAGTAATATTCTTAATGGGCGCCGGGCGCTCACCGTTCGCCATATCAAGGCGTTAAGCGAGCGTTTTAATCTCCCGGCTGAAGCGTTTATTGATAAGTAAAATATCCACCCTACTCTTCTTCGTTCCCGCCCTCTTCATACGGGCCAAATGGCTTCGCGGGAAGAACGATATACGTGCCTTCAAACACTGCCCCCGGCGTCTCGTCGCCAAAGATTTCGACCTGCATCTGTACCCGTGCTTTTCGTCCGCGCGCCAGACGGTCAAGATCGCCGCTTAAGGCACCGAGGTCGGCTACCGCATGAGGTTTACCGCTAATCGGCTTGCTGTAGCGGATATGCGCATCCGCCAGAATAATCGTTCCACCGAGATGGCGTTCGCGCAGCATCAACCAGATTAGCCCCCAACCGGTAAGCGTTGCCAGCGAGAATAAACTCCCGGCAAACAGCGTATGATGCGGATTCTGATTGCCGGTTTCCGGCATGGTGGTGATAAATTTTTGCCCGGTATATTGCTGAATGCGCACGCCCATTTTTTCACTAAGCGGGATGTGTTCATACCACGCTTGTTGCAACTGCGCGCACCAGTCGCCGCGATGCAGAATGTCATCCAGAGTGGCGACGGGTTTAATCATCAAAAAATGGCGAATTGGCGTGGTGGTTGGCGTGGTGATCTCCCCCTGATTAACAAACCCCAGCTTGGCAAAAAACTCCACCGCGTCTTCACGGGCGCTGCAGGTCACGCGCTTAACGCCTTCCTGGCGCGCCACTGACTCCAGGGTCATCGCCATCAGCGTTCCCAGCCCTTTGTCTTGCACGTCGGGATGAACGGCCATAAAGCGAATGGATGCTTCGTTATCGGCATTAATATACAGTCGCCCTACTGCCACCAGATTTCCCTGCTCGTCGACGACCATCTGGTGATGCGCCATCGCATCCCAGGCGTCGCGTTCCGAACCTTTTGGTTGATGCAGGGGTTTACGCAACATCTCCCAGCGGAACTGATAGTAGCGCTCTAATTCTTCTTCTGTTTGTGGAACCCGAAGGTGATACATAGCGATACTCTCTCTTGTTTCCCGTGACACCCCTGGAAGCTGACTCATACCTGCAACCAGAATGTCACGGGACCATCATTGACCAGCGATACCTGCATATCCGCAGCGAAGCGTCCTGTTTGCGTGTTCATCTCCTGCTGACGGCAGCGTTCGACGAAATAGTCATATAACGCCTCTGCGCGATCCGGTGATGCACCTTTGGAGAAACTTGGGCGCATCCCCCGTTCGGTATCTGCGGCGAGGGTAAACTGGGAAACTACCAGCACACTACCGCCCGCCTGTTGCACGTTGAGGTTCATCTTGCCTTCGGCATCGCTGAAGATACGATAGCCGAGCACACGCTCGCACAGACGGTTTGCTTTCTGTTCGTCGTCATCCTTTTCGACACCCAATAACACCAAAAGTCCCGCGCCAATTTCGCCCGTCACTTCTCCCTCCACGGTGACGCTGGCACGGGTTACGCGTTGAATTAATGCAATCATGGTTCGTCGTCTTCTTCTTGTTCAGCTGCTTGTTTTAGTTTGCGGTATTCCCCGAGAGTGACAGTAATTTCCGCGCCAAGCAAGACGATACACCATGTCCAGTACACCCAGACAAAGAGAATGGGGATCACCGCCAGCACGCCGTAAATGAGCTGATATGACGGGAACATGGTGATATAAAGCGCGAAACCTTTCTTTCCTGCTTCGAACAGGAGTGCGGCGACAAACGCGCCGACAATAGCATCACGATTCGGTACGCGGATGGTGGGAACGATGCTGTAAAGCAACCAAAAGGAGATCCACGACAACAGCAGCGGAAAAATACGCAGCACATTGTCGATGACAGTATTGAGATCGCTCGCCCAGCGCAGGGAGAGCAAATAGGAACTGATCGCCAGACTGGCCCCTGCCAGCAGCGGCCCTAACGTCAGGATCATCCAGTACACAGCAAACGAGTAAATTTTTGGCCGTACCCGTTTACTTCGCCAGATGGCATTCAATGCACTATCAATGGAATACATCAACAATAACGCCGTGACGATCAGGCCACATGCCCCGACGGCGGTCATCTTGTTGGAATTGGCAACAAACTGTTCAATATATTGCTGGATAACGTCGCCAGTGGCAGGCAGAAAGTTGGCAAAAATAAAGTGACGCAACTGAATGCTGACGTCGGAAAACATGGGAAAAGCGGCGAAAAGTGCAAAAACAACGGCAACCAGCGGCACTAATGAGAGCAACGACACATAGGCAAGATTACCTGCCAGGGTGGTCATGTTGTCCTCATTAATGCGTTGCCAGAGTAGTTTCAGCCAGGCCCATAGCGGACGGGTACGATGCCTGGCTTTTTCATGGATGGTTTTTAGCATAACACCTTCGCGAAATAGTCCGGGATGGTGGTTTTATCTTTCACCAGAATACTGGTAATGCCTAGCTGATTTGCTCCTTCTATATTATCGGCGTTATCGTCGAAAAAGACTGTATCGCTGGGTGAAAAACCTTCTGCCTGCAAAACATGCTGGTAAATTCGCGCTTCAGGTTTGCGCATGCCCAGATCTTGCGAAAGATAGATATGGTCAGCAGCATCACGGATTTCCGGGTATTCCTCCGGCCAGAAGGTGGTATGCAGGCGGTTGGTATTGGAAAGCACCACCACGCGATGCCCCTGCTCACGCAGTTTATGCATGATGGCGATCACTTCCGGGCGCAGCGCGACAAACACCGCCTGCCAGCCGTGGGAGAACTGCTCGTAGCTTAGCGGTAGAGCCATCTCATGGCACATCGCCTCTGCGAACGCTTCATCGCTAATTTCCCCGCGCTCATGCTGATGAAACGCCTCCCCCATATGAAAACTCTTCTTAAGCGATGCCAGCGGAATACGCGTTAAATCGCTCCAGGTTCCCAGTACACGGTTAAAGTCGATATCGACAATCACATTACCTAAATCAAAGATATAGAGCATTTTTGCCTCCTTTCTCGCCACAAGAAATTAACTGTAGCGGGAAAGGATGGGTTTGGCTATGTGGCAATAAGGGTAATCTTGTGATGCTGATTGCGAAAAAGCAGAGTAATTTCACTGGCTTTTTCGCAATAGATGAATGGTTAAGATTCAGGTGTAAATTGCCAACGAGTTTCGATGACCAGCGGCTTCTCTGGCGTCACCAATTCCGGCGTTAGATTTATTGCGTTAGGTGCCTGAGTCAGCGGGTTAATACAGGTGGCATCGGGCTGTTTATCAAATACCACCAGACTGTTTGCAGAAGAGGTCATGGTCATCGCGAGTTTACCAGGTCACAGTAGCTTAACCTTCACCCCGTCATAAAAACCAAAACAGTCATCCCAGGGACCGGCTTGAGGAGAGATGCGATTTCCTGTTGGCAGTTCATCACTACCCGCTTCTTCTTGCCAGTCCGCATCAAAAAGCACCTGCAACGATTCTGTACTTTGCGGAGTCAGCTTTTTCGCAAACCACGGATGCCAGCCTGCAGAGGCCGGGAATGTATCGGTATGTGAATGGATTTCCAGTTGCAAAACCAGCGCATCATTCTCCAGCAAAAAAGTCTGAACCACTTCCCCTTGCCAGGGCCACGGTGAAGCCAGGGGCATACGTAAAGTCAGGGAATCTATTGTTTTGTCGATGATTTCCCACGTTGAGTAACAAGCCATACCATGCAACGCATGTGGTGGTTTATTGGCGGGTAAAGAATAACATTGCCCACCAGCATTCAGCGTCGCATTCCCCAGTCGCCCTGCCCACGGCACCATTGGAAAACAGCCGTACTGAAAAGCTCTGCGTTGCGGCTGCCATTGGCGTAATACTTCAGAACCAAATGCCTGTAACGAGGTTATCCTGGCACCATCATGCGGATAAATCTGCAGGCGAATATTGCCTTTTTCCAGCGTAACTAACTCTCCTACAGGCCCAGGCCAGGGCGCGTCAAATGCGAGCTGTAGCGCCAGGTGATGTTCGTTTTTCCGTTCAGTTTTCATGAGATTGTTCCCTGATGTAGCGGTAAGAAGCGGTTTCTTGTTCATCAGTCGGCTCAATCAGCCAGACGCAAACAAAAGAAAGAACTGAGACAGCAAATAAAAACAGAGCGACATACCACGGCTTTCCTCCCCCTAGCGCCAGCAAACTTGAGGCGATAAGAGGGCTTAATCCGCCAAGAATCGCGGAAAATTGATAGGCAAAAGAAAGGCCGGTATATCGTACTTTGGTGCCGAACATGCGGGTGAAGAGTGTCGGCTGCACGGCGAACATCATCGTCGGGCCTAAGTTATAGCCGAGGATCATACTGCACCAGATGATGAGCGTACTTTTACTATCCAGCAATAAGAAGAAAGGAAACGCGAACAGGACACAAAATCCCGCGCCTGATAAATACAGACATTTTTGACCTATACGATCTGATAACCATCCAACCAATGGGCAACTGAAAATACCGATCGCCGAGGCAATCAACATACCCGTCAGGGGAATATCTCGCGATAATGCTAATTGGCTGGAAATATAAACAATACCAAAGGCGTTAATAATATTGGAAGAGACACTCTCCGCCAGCCTCGCGCCCAGTGCCAATAAAATATTTCGCGGATGTTTTTTGAATAATTCAATCAACGGAGGAACAGACTTTTCTTTATTATTCGTCGTTTTTTGCTTTTGAAAATCCAGTGTCTCCTCAGTATGCAGGCGGATAAATAATCCAACGATCAACATCACCGCAGAAAGCCAGAACGGAATACGCCATCCCCAGGAGAGAAACTGTTCCTGGGTCAGTAAATGGTTACAGAGCGCAAAAACACCGGTTGCCAGCATAATACCCACAGACGCAGCCGTTTGCGGGAGTGAACCTAAAAAACCGCGCCGGGATTCGGGCGCAGATTCAATGGTCATCAATGCCGCTCCGCCATACTCGCCACCAAGGCCAAAGCCCTGAATTAAACGCAGCGCCATTAATATGAGCGGTGCCCAGATCCCAATTTCCTGATACGTCGGAATAAAACCAATCAAAAATGTGGAGCAACCGACAATAGCCAGTGTCCAGATAAGTGTTATTTTTCGCCCAATTTTATCGCCAAAATGGCCAAAGACGATACCACCTAAAGGACGGGTCAAAAAACCAACGCCAAAGGTCGCAAAGGAGGCTATAAGACCTATAAAAGGATCGCTGTTCGGGAAAAAAAGCGGAGCAAATACCAGCCCTGCTGCCGTGCCAAAAATAAAGAAGTCATACCATTCCATCAACGCGCCCGCGAAACTGCCCATTACGACACGTCTCATGGCTTTACCGGAAAGTCCTTCTCGCGTTGTGGGTAACGTTTCAGACATCATTTTCCTCTCCTGGTCGGCGAGAAATTGGGGAATAACCCACTACAAAGTGGGCAGTCTGATAAATACGCGCATCGGCCTGATGCCGATACGCGTTATGTTTATTTGTTCAATTCCGCCAGAACTTCCGCGTCTTCGGCATCCACATTCGCCCCCAAAGGTTCCCAATTAATCAATACGCAGGTCAGGAATCCCAGGAATGGCACAATTGCCAACCAGTAAAACGCTTCAGTTTTCAACGCACCCCACAGCATCGGCCAGAAAATAAGCCCGGCAATCGCACCGGTGCGCATAATCGCGCGGGCAAATCCGACCCCTGTAGGGCGAATAGCAGGAGGATAAGAGAGTGTGGCAATGGTCATACCCAGCCCACCAGGACCCGCTGAATGGAAGAAAATAATTGATCCCAATAACCCTAAAGACAGCCAGGGGTTAGTCGTTGCCAGCGCACCTAACGACAGTAATGCTAAGGTCACAACGGCAAATCCATACATCGATTGTCGGCGAGTACCCAGTCGTTGGAGAATAAACGAGCCGATCATCCCGCCAGTCACCCCACAAAGGGCATTCACGACGGCAGAACCCGTCAATGCGCCAGTAAGTCCACCACTTATTATTCCCGCCAACGTAAGAGGAAGATAAACACCTACGGCGTTATATTGCCACGCCTGCATGGTTGCCACGACACAGCCAAGAATGGTGCGCTTGCGGTAACGATCATTAAATAAGATGCCATATCCACCACTGTATTTACTCTCTGCTTTTTCCGAGAATTTCGCTTCTGCTGTATCCGGTGCCGCAACGCGAGCCTGAACACCATAACGTTTTCCCAGAATGTCGCAGGCTTCCTGGTAACGCCCGACGCGAGCGGCCCACATTGCGGATTCACCAATAAAGAAGTAACGCAAAACCATGAAGATGACTGCGAAAATAGCTCCGATGAATATTCCGTAACGCCACAATTGTTCTTCAGCGATACCCGACAGAAGCAGCGGCAAAAGCACCAAATAAACAACGGTTGTCGAAACATACCAGGCCATTTGCCAGAGGTTGACCGACGTTCCGGTTTTCTTCGACGTTGAACCACGAAGCTCTGCCACGGCATTGGTTGCCAAAGGGAAGTCGATGCCTAAGCCAAAGCCCATGATGACGCGGCACACCAGTACCCACCAGATACTGGGCGCAATAGCTACCGCAGCAGCCCCGATGGTGCACAGCCCCATGCCAATAATAAATGCTCGCTTTTGCCCAAAGCGGTTTATTACTCGGTTCGCTAATAAACCGCCAATTAACGCGGCGATTAATACTGACGCATTAACGGTTGCGGCAAGGCCCGGCGAAATGCCAAATTGAGCGGCAATGTATTTATTACCAAACCCCACCATCGCCGCCTGGTAGGCATCAATCAATATGCCGCCTAAAGCGATAAAAATAACGCCGATGCTGGTGTTGATTGCAGAGTTCTTATTAACAATATCAATTACGTCCTGTGGCCGACTAATTGAATAAGTTGCAGGACTGGTGATTTGACTCATCGCAGTGTCCTTTTTAATTGTTGTAGGGTGGCGCTAGCGTGGCGCAGCGCCAGACAGAGATTTAGAAAATCATTCCGGCGCAAATTGCAGCATGACTTTTATGGAATCATTTTGCTGCGCACGTTCGAACGCTGCCGCTGCATCCTCAATGGCAAATAAATCGGTAACCAGTTCACTGGTATCAAACCGCCCATCCGCCAGCCATTCGATAACGGCATCGAAATCTTCAGGGATGTACATGCCAGAGTTGAGCAAGTCACGCTCGAAACGTTGCATCATCGGTAGCGGTATTTCACGCGGCCCACTCGGTACGCCCATGCACACGACGGTGCCTCCGGCATACACACGGGTACATGCATCGTTAAGCGTGGGCTGCGCTGCAACAACATCAATCGCCCCCGTAAATCGCACATCTGCGGCCAGTTCCCCTGGAGCCCAAACTTCTGCTGCGCCCAGCTTTAACGCCAGGGCGCGTTTGGCAGCGTCAGGTTCAATCACGGTGATCTTCCCTGCTCCCATAATGCGCAGTGCCTGCACGATAGATAATCCAATCGTTCCGGCACCAATAACCAGTACGCTTTCCAGAGAAGTCTTCGGCATCCGGTTAACGCAATGGCGAGCACAAGCCGCCGGTTCGGCAAAGGCCAACACTTTTAGCGGTAAAGAGGCTGGTGCGACATGGCAATTACGCGCAGGAACAATGTGCTGTGAGCGAGCAAAGCCCGGCGCGCGAAAACCGGCAACCTGCGGTGGTTCACAAAGATTAAAACGTCCTGCTTTGCAGGCCCGGCATTCCATGCAAGCCATGATGGGATCGACCACAACATGATCGCCCGGCTGTACATTTTTAACGTCGCTGCCAACTTCCGTAACGCGCGCTGCAATTTCATGACCGGGGACGACAGGCGGTTTGGCAAACGGATGACCGCCTTTCAAAACATGCAGATCCGAACCGCATATCCCGTAGAACACGGGCGCAATCCGTACTTCGTGCGGTTTAAGTTCCTGGTGTGGTACTTCAACATATTGAGTGGTGACTTTCCCAATATCTGAAAATAAAACCTGGGTAATTTTATCCATTGTTATTCTCCAGAATCGATATCCATAGGGGATTAGCGTTGCGCGATACCTTCATCGACAATTTCAGCCAGCCGTTGCAAGCGTGGAACGGAGACATCGCGCAGCATAGTTTGTGGATCTTGTGCACCAACAACCGACGCCCAAACCGCTCGTCCAGCCAGGAAGCCCGACGCACCACCTTTCATGGCAATACTGACTGCGCGGCCAAAAATATCGGCATCGACGCCAGAAGAAAGAATTACCCACGGCATCTTCATCTGATCGTTAAGTTTCTGACAGGCGGCAAGTAAGGTTTTTTCATCGCCTTTGCCCCCTAATGGCATCTCGGCTTTGTAAAGATCAGCCTCTGTTCCACCAAGCTCTGCGGCGGCGGCAACAATGGCGCTTTCACGATCAAAGTCCCAACCGCGACGAGGTGGACGCACCACAGGTTCAATAATGCTAACCAGCCCGGCACTACGGCAGCGACGAACAAATTTATCAACCATTGCCAGACGTTCCTCTGCGGGTTCATCTTCACGCCAGAGTACAAGTAATTTCATTGCCTTAGCCCCCATTTCACGGGCTTTATGCGGGTCGACGGACATATCTATTTCAACGCTATCAACCGGGATGCCATTACCTGGGATAAAAAGATCGGCAGCGACAATCAGGCCGCAAGAATTAGCAACAGCGCCCTGCTCGACTATTTGCTCAAGACAAAATTGTTTATCCGCCAGAACGGCAGAAGCATAAGGAGAAAGGATTCGGGTCGCGGCGACTTTAAAATCGGTGAGTACACTGTCGGCGATGGGTTTTGGCTGCCCTGCTGCCGCAAACATCAGGCGCATGGCCTCACGCTGATCGACAGCTAACATGGCGAATCCACCACCTGGGCGGGAGATATCTTTCAGCGTAAATGGGGTGAAGTGGGATGACATAGAAACTCCTGTTAATAGATAAAATTAAAGACCAGCCTGCTGGCGAACCTGATTTAGCAGGGCGCTCCAGTCCTGCCGCCCTTTGCCGTCTTGGCTTGCTGCGGCGTAATAACTTTCTGCTGCAATCCCCATATTGAGCGGCGCCCCCGTTTCCCGAGCGACGTCAACTGCAATACGCAGATCTTTCAATGCCAGGTCCACCATGAAGGCGGGAGAAAGATCGCCTTTCAGCACTTTGCCAGGCCAGGTGGTCGTAAAATGTCCTTTCCCTGCTGCAGTACCACTCATCACCTTAATTGCGACATCAAGATTTAATCCCAGTGACTCACATAACACAGCGGCTTCGGAGGACAGCGCATTAAGCGCAATGCTCATATAGTTGTTAATTAGCTTCACGCGGATCCCCATTCCTGGGCCGCCAGCCTCGACCAGCTCATTACCCATGCACATGAGAATCGGGCGTGCACGCGCAATCTGCTCATCAGTGCCACCCGCTAAAATCAGCAATGTGCCATCAATCGCATTCACGGACGTTCTGCCCACGGGGGCGTCCATCATATTGATGCCTTTTTCTTGTAATTCCCGTATTAATGCATCGGTCTGTAAGGGATGAATAGTCGACATATCAATCACTAACGCGTCAGATGAAACAGTTTCACAGACGCCTTTTTCCCCCAACAGCACCTGTCGAACAATGTCCCCATTGGGAAGCATAGTGATGATAAATTCAGCGCCTGCTGCCGCTTCCGCTGGGGTTTGTGCCGCAGTGGCCCCCTGCGTAACTAGCGCATCGACGGCCTGTGCATTGACATCAAATACCTGCAATGAATGCCCTTTTTGCAATAGATTGTTAGCCATTGGGCTACCCATCTGCCCCAGCCCGAGAAATGCAATGGTTGCCATGAATGCTCTCCTGTCTGACATTGACAAAATAATGACAATTGAAAATTCGTTTTCGTCTGTTTTTGAGCATATTTGTAATTTATGTTCAAAAACACGACACACATCACTAATCTGATCATTTGTGTCATTTAAATTGACCAAAGACGACAAAATTAAACAGGACAAGACAAATATGACCAGAATTGCATGCGTGGGTATCACAGTTCAGGACAGGATTTATTCTTTGCCCACTCTGCCGGAGGGCGGCGGGAAATATCAGGCAAATCATTATCTTGAGATTGGTGGCGGCCCGGCAGCAACAGCCGCTGTTGCAATCGCAAAACTTGGCGTGGAGGTTGATTTCATCGGTCGCGTCGGCGATGACAGTTGTGGAAATACCTTACTTGCAGAACTTGAGGGTTGGGGCGTCAATACCGCATTTTGCCGCCGATATCCTAACGCCCGTTCGTCGCAATCAGCGATCCTCGTTGATCAGCATGGCGAACGGATTATCGTTAATTATCCAAGTCCCGATCTCGGTACTGATGCCGAATGGTTAGAAGCGATCGATTTCTCTCGTTATGATCTGATTCTGGCCGATGTTCGCTGGCATAGCGGTACTGAAAAAGCATTCTCGCTAGCGCGCCTTGCGGGTGTGACAACACTTTTAGACGCCGATATGACACCGCAGGATATTTCTCCACTTGTCGCGCTTGCCGATCATGCTGTGTTCTCTACGCCAGGGCTGAAACGTATGACTGGCCTTCAGTCACCTGAAGAAAGCTTGTACCAGGCAACGACACAAACAGCAGGTAAAGTGTATGTCACGCTGGGTTCTGAAGGTTCGTTGTGGATTGAAGATGATCATTTGTGTCAACAGGAGGCATTTTCTGTCAATGTGGTTGATACCACTGGAGCAGGCGATGTTTTTCACGGTGCACTCGCGGTAGCGTTGGCAGAAAAAATGCCAACAAAAGAGGCTATTCGTTTTGCCAGTGCGGCTGCCGCGATGAAATGTACCCAGCCTGGCGGTCGGGCTGGCATTCCTAATCGTGAGCAAACCGAATCATTTTTGTCACTTTATGCGTAAAATGGTAAACATCTACCGAGGAGGGGCAAGGGAGTATTCATGAGTATCATCGAAGTGACAGGTAATCCACGCCATGACCAACTCGTTCATCTAATCGCAGAACGCGGTTATATGAATATTGAAGAACTGGCACAACTGCTGGATGTTTCAACGCAAACCGTGCGCCGGGATATCCGAAAACTCAGTGAGCAGGGGTTGATCACCCGTCATCATGGAGGAGCCGGGCGCGTCTCCAGCGTCATGAATACCGCTTTTGAGCAACGGGAACTTTCGCTAACCGCCGAGAAACGGGCGATCGCTGAGGCGGTCGCCGATTACCTTCCCGAACGCTGTACTGTCTTCATCACCATCGGTACAACCGTAGAAGCCGTTGCCAGGGCATTACTCAACCGTCGTGATTTACGCATTATCACTAACAGCCTGCGTGTGGCACAGATTCTTTATAAGAATCAGGATATTGAAGTGATGGTGCCGGGAGGCACTTTACGCGCTCATAACGGCGGGATTATCGGCCCAGGAGCCGTGGATTTTATTGAAGGTTTTCGCGCAGATTATTTAATCACCAGTATAGGTGCCATTGAACATGACGGCACCCTGCTGGAATTTGATGTCAATGAAGCGTTAGTCGCGAGAACGATGATTAAACATGCGAGGAATACATTGCTAGTGGCAGACCATACTAAGTTTGCCGCGTCTGCTGCTGTTTCAATTGGCAATGCGCGGAATGTCAGGGCTTTTTTTACTGATGCCCCGCCTCCCAATTCTTTCTGCCAGTTGTTAAGTGAAGAGAATGTTGAACTGGTGGTTGCCGAGCAAGAAGTATCCTGAAATTGAAACTTCGAAAAATCCGCTGGGGATTCAGCGGATTTTATTTTGCCGGATGCGGCCTACGGTTGATACGGTTTTCGTTGGCCGGATTAAGCACATCCGGCCATTAATTAAGCTTCAGCCGCCAGCATCTCTTTCTTACGTTGGCTAATTCGCTTAACCAGCATTACGGAAACCACCGCACCACAGAATGCGAAGCAGGCCATAATGCCAAACACGATTTTGTAGCCAATAATCCCCGGATTTAAATCCAGAATGTAGCCATACAGACTGAAGCAGAACATCGCCGGGGCGTAACCGATAAAGCTACCCAACGCCATCGCCGCGCCTGTTTTATTTTCAGCAATTTTTGCTTCGCCAATAGGTGCAAAAAATACGGCTCGCTGTGTAAAGACTATCGCGCCAAAGCCCAGCGTACATGCCATCCCTAAATAGACCGGCATACTTTCGTGCGGCAGCATAATCAACAGTACGAGCGCAGCGGTACTGATGATAAAGGTGTAGCATAGATATTTACTCGGCGATTTCAGGATCTTATCTGAAATCATGCCACCAATCGGTCCACCAATCATTTTCAGACAGTATTGGTTAATGATGCCGTAAGCCCCCACCAGCGCAACGGGCAGTAGATAGATGTTTTTCAGGAATGGAATGAAGAACGTCAGGCCACAGTAAACCGCGTAAACGAAGAAGACGTTGAAAGCGATAAGCCAGATGGTTTTGTCTTTCAGCACCGAGGTCATACTGGTGTTTTGCGATGCTCCGTCTTCTTTTTTCGCCTCCACGGACGGTGCCTCTTCTTTGTCATTGAGGACAAAGAAAATGATAACGCCCACAGCAATCACAATAAGGGAATAGAACCAGATACCCGCTTTAAAGCCCAATAAGCCACTGCCAAACCAGGTAAAAACTGCCAACGCAGAAAATGCCACCACGGTATCGACAATGCCACGCCCTGTTTCGAAGAAGCCAAACAAACGACCTTGTTGTTCGCTATTGCCCAATCGACTTACTGACTTGAGCAAGACCGGCCAGTTCATCATGTCGCAGGTAACGCCAAATAGCGCCCAGACAAAGAGGATGCCCCAATATCCCGGCATTGTTGTCAAATAAACACCCAGTAATCCCGTCGCAATGAGTGAGAGTGACATGGTGTATCTGCGCGGTAGTTTATCGGCAAAATAAATAGACAGAAAAAAGCCCACTGTGGTGACAAACGAGTTTACCGACATAGCATTACCAATTTGACCATTAGTCAAATGGAAATATTCCTGCATCGGGATATAAAACGCATCTTTCAACGACGGTAATTTATAAATTGTACCGCCACACAGTGTTAATAGACTAAATAACGCCCATTTCTTTTTCGTGAGCATAACATCCCCTAAGCGATTTTTAAAATCACTGTTTTAAAGGCAATAAGATATCGACCATTCTTATGGAATGGTTTTATTAACTGCGTATGAGTTAAAACTTATTAGTGGTTCAGAAGATGGCTTGCCTCTTGTTTTATTTGTTGTAGTACGTTACGCACATGATTTATCTGATTAATCGCATCTTCTTTTTCTTTACGTAACCGCGCATCCAGTAAATGATTTTCTGGTAGTGGTGTTTCACTCATCTGGCGATAAGGGATCCACGGATTATCATCTTCGTCTTCAAAGCGGAACGCCGGAGCATAATAATCAACCTCTTCTTCCAGGCCATATGCCGTCACCTGCGGCTCATCATCGCCCAGGCAGATAAGGTGCGTTAATAACGCTTTGAAGGGCATATCTCCCTGACCTGAAATACAGGCTTTATGGCCCAGACCACCCTGTTCTTTAACAATCAATGCATCTTTGATATGCACCTGGGTAATATGTGGCGCCATCGTTTTTAAAGCGTCGATGGGATGCTCATTTGCATTGATCATGTTCGCAAAATCAAACAGTAAGGAAAGAGACTCCATCTCACTTTCTTTGACCAACGACACCAGCTCATGGCTTTTTAAATCTTCATGCTGCTCGATCGTAAAAGTCAGACCGCTGTCCTGATACGTTTCCCGTACATAGGCAATGTCGTTAGCGATGATCGATAATACGTCGCGCAAATTACCTTCATAACGTGGATAAAAACGTACGGACGATGCCCCGGTTTTCAACGCGATGGCGACGGCTTCGTCAATAGATGCCTTATCTGAGGCGCTGGTTTCAATATGAATATCAAGGTTCAGACGGCGGGCTTTATCACCAAAGGCAGAGAGTTCTTTATCGTCCATATTGCCAAGAGAAAAACGCTCGCCATCCAGAACATGAATTTTGACGCCCCGCAGATTATTTTCACTCGCGATATCAAGTAAATCAGCAGGCAATACTCTTTCCAGCCGCATATTTAAATGAAAGGCATAGGCATGTAAATAAAGAGGAAGAGTATCGACACGTTGTAGAATCTTTCTTGCGTTATTTGTTGTCACCATAAAACACCTACAGATTAATGATGAGGTCTACGGCCTCAAATCGCCAATATTCAATATCTATCTGGACAATATTGCCTTGCTGGTCGGCGCGATGCTTTTCAATTAAGATCGCAGGCATACCCGCAGAACCGCCAAGATACTTGCTGATATCGCCCGGCATTCTGACGGGTTTGAAAATCAATTTTTTTACTACCGTCTCTTTTTGGTAGCACTTTTCCCAGACTGCAGAAAATGAGTGGTTTTCAAGTTGTTCAATAAAACCTGGGGCAACTTCAGGATTAATATATGTTTCGTGATAGAAAACTTTATGTCCTTCCAGCGCCCCCCAGCCGGTAATACGATAGAGTTCGGTTGATGGCGTCACTGCAATCAGTGGCGCAAGCGTCTGGGGAATGTCGCTGGTACGGCTTTTCTCGGTAAACCCCCAGGAAGGTTCCCGCCCTTGCTCAATTGCGGCCCGCTGAAAGCTCGCCGACAGCTCCGGGCTGTAATTAAATCTCGGCTGAGTCACGAACCACCCTTTACGATCCTTACGGAAGATTTTGGATTCTGCCTCGAGGTTCAGCAACGCCTGGCGTAACGTCATACGTTTAATGCCCAGCAGCTCTCCCAGCTCTCTTTCTGAAGGGAGTTTTCCACCCGGCGTAGTGATGCCATCTTTTAACCACCGATCCAGTTTCTCTTTTGCATTTTCTACGGTGGATTGATTTCCCGTCATTGTTTAATCCTTTTGGTTTAAACCAGATGAGGCATCTTACGCTTACGCCAAAAAAGAAAGCAATTAACGGCGTATGACTTTGCAGATAATTGTGACAAAGCTCTCTATTGACGTAACCACAGACTTATAAGGGAGATACTCGCATTGGTGAGTGCTCACGACAGGCAAAAAAAAACCTGCCATCGCTGGCAGGTTTTTTATGACTAAAAAACGAAATTAATCGTCTTTCGGTGCGCGGTTAGCGCGACGACGATCGTTTTCCGTCAGGTGACGTTTACGAATACGGATAGAGGTCGGAGTCACTTCTACCAGTTCGTCATCATCGATGAACTCCAGAGCTTGTTCCAGAGTCATGCGGATAGGCGGAACCAGAACAACGGCTTCGTCAGTACCGGAAGCACGCATGTTGGTCAGTTTCTTACCGGTCAGGCAGTTTACAGTCAGGTCGTTAGAGCGGCTGTGAATACCGATAATCTGACCTTCGTAAACTTCTGCACCGTGACCGAGGAACAGCTTACCGCGATCCTGCAGACCGAACAGCGCGAACGCTACCGCTTTACCCTGACCGTTAGAGATCAGTACGCCGTTCTGACGCTGACCCACTTCACCCGGACGAACGTCGTCGTAATGGCTGAAGGTGGAGTACAGCAGACCTGTACCGGAAGTCATGGTCATGAACTCAGAACGGAAGCCAATCAGACCACGGCTTGGGATCACGTAGTCGAGACGTACGCGGCCTTTACCGTCTGGATTCATGTTTTTCAGGTCGCCTTTACGTTCGCCCAGCGCCTGCATCACAGAACCCTGATGCTGTTCTTCAACGTCCAGAGTCACGTTTTCATACGGCTCTTGTTTACGACCGTCGATTTCACGGAAGATAACTTTCGGACGGGATACCGCCAGTTCGAAACCTTCACGACGCATGTTTTCGATCAGAACAGACAGGTGCAGTTCGCCACGACCAGAAACGCGGAACGCATCGGCGTCTTCGGTTTCTTCTACGCGCAGCGCAACGTTGTGTACCAGTTCTTTGTTCAGACGATCCAGGATCTGACGAGACGTTACGAACTTACCTTCTTTACCGCAGAACGGCGAGGTGTTAACGCAGAAGAACATAGAAACGGTTGGCTCATCAACGGAGAGTGCCGGCAGCGCTTCAACGTTTTGCGTGTCGCAAACGGTGTCAGAAATGTTCAGTTCGCCAAGGCCCGTGATCGCCACGATATCGCCAGCTTCCGCCAGATCGGTTTCGATACGTTCCAGACCGAGGTGGCCCAGCACTTTACCGACTTTCGCGTTGCGGGTTTTGCCTTCGCTATCGATGATAGTAACTTGCTGGTTCGGCTTCACTTTACCGCGCTTGATGCGGCCAATGCCGATAACACCAACATAGCTGTTGTAATCGAGCTGAGAAATCTGCATCTGGAACGGACCGTCAAGGTCTACGTCCGGCGCAGGAACGTGGTCAATAATCGCCTGATACAGCGGGGTCATGTCTTCCGCCATATCTTCGTGGTCCAGACCCGCGATACCGTTCAGCGCGGAAGCGTAAACGATCGGGAAGTCCAGCTGCTCGTCGGTCGCGTCGAGGTTTACGAACAGGTCGAATACCTGATCCACAACCCAGTCAGGACGCGCGCCAGGGCGGTCAACTTTGTTGATAACAACAATCGGCTTCAGGCCGTAAGCAAACGCTTTTTTGGTTACGAAGCGCGTTTGCGGCATCGGGCCGTCAAATGCGTCAACCACCAGCAGCACTGAGTCTACCATGGACATTACACGTTCAACTTCACCACCGAAGTCGGCGTGCCCCGGGGTATCAACGATATTGATACGGTAATCATTCCATTTGATAGCGGTGTTTTTCGCGAGGATGGTAATCCCACGCTCTTTCTCCAAATCGTTGGAGTCCATCACGCGCTCTTGGGTTTCGGCACGAGAGTCGAACGTACCGGATTGTTGGAGCAGCTTGTCTACCAGGGTGGTTTTACCATGGTCGACGTGCGCGATGATGGCGATATTACGCAATTTTTCGATCACAACTTTGCCTCAGGCATTAGAAATAGCGCGTTATTGTACACGGATTAATCGCACTACAAAACAGGATCACAAACATCCTCCGCAAACAAGTATTGCAGAGTCCCTTTGTGATCGCTTTCACGGAGCATAAAAAGGGTTATCCAAAGGTCATTGCACCAACATGGTGCTTAATGTTTCCATTGAAGCACTATATTGGTGCAACATTCACATCATGGTGCAGCCCTTTTGCACGATGTTAAGCATGATAACGCCTTTTAGGGGCAATTTAAAAGTTGGCACAGATTTCGCTTTATCTTTTTTACGGCGACACGGCCAAAATAATTGCAGATTTCGTTACCACGACGACAATGACCAATCCAGGAGAGTTAAAGTATGTCCGCTGAACACGTACTGACGATGCTGAACGAGCACGAAGTGAAGTTTGTTGATTTGCGCTTCACCGATACCAAAGGTAAAGAACAGCACGTCACTATCCCTGCTCATCAGGTGAATGCTGAATTCTTCGAAGAAGGCAAAATGTTTGACGGCTCCTCGATTGGCGGCTGGAAAGGCATTAACGAATCCGACATGGTGCTGATGCCAGACGCATCCACCGCAGTGATTGACCCGTTCTTCGCCGACTCCACCCTGATTATCCGTTGCGACATCCTTGAACCTGGCACCCTGCAAGGCTATGACCGTGACCCGCGCTCTATTGCGAAGCGCGCCGAAGATTACCTGCGTTCCACTGGCATTGCCGACACCGTACTGTTCGGGCCAGAACCTGAATTCTTCCTGTTCGATGACATCCGTTTCGGATCATCTATCTCCGGTTCCCACGTTGCTATCGACGATATCGAAGGCGCATGGAACTCCTCCACCCAATACGAAGGTGGTAACAAAGGTCACCGTCCGGCAGTGAAAGGTGGTTACTTCCCGGTGCCTCCGGTAGACTCAGCTCAGGATATCCGTTCTGAAATGTGCCTGGTGATGGAACAGATGGGTCTGGTGGTTGAAGCTCATCACCACGAAGTCGCTACCGCAGGTCAGAACGAAGTGGCTACCCGCTTCAATACCATGACCAAAAAAGCTGACGAAATTCAGATCTACAAATATGTCGTGCACAACGTGGCGCACCGCTTCGGTAAAACCGCGACCTTTATGCCAAAACCGATGTTCGGTGATAACGGTTCCGGTATGCACTGCCACATGTCGCTGTCTAAAAACGGCGTTAACCTGTTTGCTGGCGACAAATACGCAGGTCTGTCTGAACAGGCGCTGTACTACATTGGCGGCGTAATCAAACACGCGAAAGCGATTAACGCCCTGGCAAACCCGACCACCAACTCTTACAAGCGTCTGGTCCCGGGCTACGAAGCACCGGTAATGCTGGCTTACTCTGCGCGTAACCGTTCTGCGTCTATCCGTATTCCGGTGGTTTCTTCTCCGAAAGCACGTCGTATCGAAGTACGGTTCCCGGACCCGGCGGCTAACCCGTACCTGTGCTTTGCTGCCCTGCTGATGGCCGGTCTTGATGGCATCAAAAACAAGATCCATCCGGGCGAAGCCATGGACAAAAACCTGTATGACCTGCCGCCAGAAGAAGCGAAAGAGATCCCACAGGTTGCAGGCTCTCTGGAAGAAGCACTGAACGAACTGGATCTGGACCGCGAGTTCCTGAAAGCCGGTGGCGTGTTCACTGATGAAGCGATCGATGCGTACATCGCTCTGCGTCGCGAAGAAGATGACCGCGTGCGTATGACTCCGCATCCGGTAGAGTTTGAGCTGTACTACAGCGTCTAATAGTTGAAGTTGTACTACCCGGCGCAACAACGCCGGGATTTAGTTGCCGTGGAAACTTTCAGCCCATCTCTGCATGGGCTTTTTTCTCCGTCAATTCTCAGATGCTTCGCGCTTTTTATCCGTAAAAAGCTATAATGCACTAAAATGGTGCAACCTGTTCAGGAGACTGCTTTATGGCAACAGGCACGCAGCCCGATGCTGGGCAGATCCTCAACTCGCTGATTAACAGTATTTTGTTAATTGATGACAATCTGGCGATCCATTACGCCAACCCCGCCGCGCAACAACTGCTCGCCCAAAGCTCCCGCAAATTGTTTGGTACACCGTTACCGGAACTGTTGAGCTATTTCTCATTAAATATCGAGTTGATGCAAGAAAGTCTGGAGGCGGGGCAAGGTTTTACCGATAACGAAGTGACGCTGGTCATCGATGGTCGCTCGCATATCCTTTCTGTGACGGCTCAGCGTATGCCGGACGGCATGATCCTGCTGGAGATGGCACCGATGGATAACCAGCGCCGCTTAAGTCAGGAACAGCTACAGCACGCCCAGCAGGTTGCTGCCCGTGATTTAGTCCGCGGCCTGGCGCATGAGATTAAAAATCCGCTTGGCGGCTTACGCGGCGCGGCACAGCTGCTCAGCAAAGCGTTACCTGACCCGTCGCTGCTGGAATATACCAAAGTGATTATCGAACAGGCGGACCGGCTGCGAAATCTGGTCGACCGTCTGTTGGGGCCGCAGCTGCCCGGTACGCGCGTTACCGAAAGTATTCACAAAGTGGCTGAACGCGTGGTGACGCTGGTGTCGATGGAACTGCCGGACAACGTGCGGTTGATTCGTGATTACGACCCCAGCCTGCCGGAACTGGCGCACGACCCGGATCAAATTGAACAGGTCTTGCTGAATATTGTGCGCAATGCGCTACAGGCGCTGGGGCCGGAAGGTGGTGAAATCATTCTGCGTACCCGCACCGCGTTTCAACTGACCTTACACGGCGAACGATATCGGCTGGCGGCGCGGATTGATGTGGAAGATAACGGGCCAGGCATTCCGCCTCATTTGCAGGATACGCTGTTTTACCCGATGGTCAGCGGCCGCGAAGGTGGCACCGGGCTTGGCTTATCCATCGCCCGTAATTTGATTGATCAGCATTCAGGCAAAATTGAATTTACCAGTTGGCCAGGTCATACCGAGTTCTCGGTTTACCTGCCTATCAGGAAATAAAGGTGACGTTTATGCAACGAGGGATAGTCTGGGTAGTCGATGACGATAGTTCCATCCGTTGGGTGCTTGAACGTGCGCTCGCTGGGGCAGGTTTAACCTGTACGACGTTTGAGAACGGTGCGGAGGTACTGGAGGCGCTGGCGAGCAAAACGCCGGATGTGCTGCTTTCAGATATCCGTATGCCGGGAATGGACGGGCTGGCGCTGCTCAAGCAGATTAAACAGCGCCATCCGATGCTTCCGGTCATCATTATGACCGCACATTCCGATCTGGATGCTGCCGTCAGCGCCTATCAACAAGGGGCGTTTGATTATCTGCCTAAACCGTTTGATATCGACGAAGCCGTGGCGCTGGTTGAGCGCGCCATCAGTCATTACCAGGAACAGCAGCAGCCGCGTAATGTTCAGCTTAACGGCCCAACGACCGATATCATCGGCGAAGCGCCAGCCATGCAGGACGTGTTCCGTATTATCGGTCGGCTTTCGCGCTCTTCCATTAGCGTGCTGATCAACGGCGAATCCGGCACTGGTAAAGAACTGGTTGCTCATGCCCTGCATCGCCACAGCCCGCGAGCCAAAGCGCCGTTTATCGCGCTCAATATGGCTGCTATCCCGAAGGATTTGATCGAATCAGAACTGTTCGGTCACGAGAAAGGCGCGTTTACCGGCGCGAATACCATTCGTCAGGGGCGTTTTGAACAGGCCGATGGCGGCACGTTATTTCTCGATGAAATTGGCGATATGCCACTGGATGTGCAGACGCGTTTGCTGCGCGTGCTGGCAGACGGTCAGTTTTATCGCGTTGGCGGCTATGCGCCGGTGAAAGTGGATGTGCGGATTATCGCTGCCACTCACCAGAATCTCGAACAGCGGGTGCAGGAAGGCAAGTTCCGTGAGGATTTGTTCCACCGCCTGAACGTTATCCGTGTTCATCTGCCGCCGCTGCGTGAGCGTCGGGAAGATATTCCCCGTCTGGCACGCCATTTTTTACAAGTTGCCGCTCGCGAGCTGGGCGTAGAAGCAAAGTTGCTGCATCCGGAAACTGAAGCCGCTCTGACGCGTCTGGCGTGGCCAGGCAACGTGCGCCAGCTGGAAAACACCTGCCGCTGGCTAACGGTAATGGCTGCCGGACAGGAAGTGTTGATTCAGGATTTGCCTGGCGAACTGTTTGAATCAACCGTACCGGAAAGCACTTCACAAATGCAGCCGGACAGTTGGGCAACGCTGTTAGCACAGTGGGCAGATCGGGCGCTACGTTCCGGTCATCAAAACTTGCTGTCTGAAGCGCAACCAGAGCTGGAGCGGACGTTACTGACTACCGCGTTGCGACATACGCAGGGGCATAAACAGGAAGCAGCACGCTTACTTGGCTGGGGGCGTAACACCCTGACGCGTAAGTTAAAAGAGCTGGGGATGGAGTGATTCAGGCTCGCCATGTAAAGATTGATTATTGAGCGCAAATTGCTGTTATTTTGCGCTTTACTGTTCCGGTAAGTTCAGTATGATCATGCCCGAAAAACGGGGGGAGTGTCATTATGCTGGAATCAATAATTAATCTGCTATCAAGTGGCGCAGTTAACAGCCACACGCCGCAAACTGCCGTTGCTGCCGTGCTGTGTGCCGCAATGATTGGGCTGTTTAGCTGAGTTTCAGATTGCTGATGAAGTGCTCTTTGTTCATGCCGGATGCGGCGTGAACGCCTTATCCGGCCTACAAAAACAGATTTTGTAGACCTGACAAGCGTAGCGCATCAGGCAACCTTGTTCTCAGCACATTGATGGCGCTTTCGTTTATCACCGTTGTAAACGAAGCGCCATTCACTATTTAAATCACCCGTGAGAACTGCTGCATTCGCGCTTTCTGGCGCAGATAAGTATCAAAGCACATGCAAATGTTGCGGATCAGCAAGCGACCTTTCGCCGTCACCTGAATCCCCTTCTCATCCACATCCACCAGCCCGTCTTTTGCTAATGGGGCCAGCAGCTTGAGATCTTCCGCAAAGTAATCAGCGAAGTGCAAATCCCACTGTTGCTCAATGGGGGCGTAATCCAGACGGAAGTTGCAGATGAGCGACTTAATCACATCGCGGCGAATACAGTCATCACGCGTTAGCGCAATACCACGCCACAGCGCATTACCTTGTTCATCCACCTGCTGATAGTACTGCTTCAACTCTTTCTGGTTCTGCGCGTAGCAGTCGCCAATCATGCTGATGGCGGAAACGCCCATCCCAAGCAGGTCGGTATCGCCCTGGGTGGTGTAGCCCTGGAAGTTACGATGCAGCACGCCTTCACGCTGGGCCACTGCCAGCTCGTCATCCGGGCGAGCAAAGTGATCCATACCGATAAACTGATAGCCCGATTGTGTCAGGAAGGCGATGGTTTCCTGCAGAATATCGAGTTTTTGTTGCGGACTCGGCAAGTCAGCATCTTTGATTTTGCGCTGGGCGGCAAAAATAGTTGGCAGATGCGCGTAGTTAAAGACGCTCAGACGGTCAGGGTTCAGTTCCGCCACGCGTTTCAGGGTAAAAGCGAAACTCTCCGGCGTCTGTTTCGGCAGGCCGTAAATCAGGTCAATGTTGGTGGAGGTAAAGCCAATCTCACGCGCATGGTTAAGCAGCGCAAAGATGAACTCTTCATCCTGCTCGCGGTTAACCAGACGCTGTACTTCTTTGTTGAAGTCCTGCACGCCCATGCTCAGGCGATTAAAGCCTTCCGCGCGTAAATGATCCAGTACATCCAGTTCGATTTCGCGCGGATCGACTTCGATCGAGATTTCCGCATCGGCATTGAACTGGAAGTTTTCGCGCAACAGCTTCATCAGGCGGCTGATTTGCGCTTTATTCAGGTATGTTGGCGTTCCACCGCCCCAGTGCAGCTGGCTCACCTTGCGCCCGGCAAAAAGCGGAGCACGATGAACGATTTCTTGCTCAAGCACGTCCAGATACTGGTCGGCCTTGTGCTGCTGACGAGTCACAATCTTGTTGCAACCGCAGAAGTAGCAAAGTTTGTGGCAGAACGGGATATGTACGTAGAGAGATAAGGGACGCTCTGGGTAGCGCGCCACGGCTTGTAAAAACGCCTGTTCACCGAAGTCTTCTGAAAACTCCAGCGCGGTCGGGTACGAGGTGTATCGTGGCCCGGAATAGTTATATTTCTGGATCAGGGCCAGGTCCCAGTCGATTTGCTGTACAGACATGCTCACTCCTTCCGATGGCGTCTCTGGCGGCTACGGCGTACCGGCGGATGCCCGTTTCGGGTCATCAGCCGGTTGCGCAGCCACTTTTGTCGCCGCGACAACCGCTGTAGTTTAACGAATAACCACACCAGATAACATATAACCGGAAGGGTTATCAGCAGAACGGGAAGGCCCACGGCGGCAATCCGTTAGTTGCCCCGCAGCAGACGCATCATGTCTTCTTGCTTCTCGTCTTCTTCCTCTTCTTCGTCGTCGTCATAAGAGAGGCCGAGTTTCTGCATCAGCTCATCAATACGATCCAGCTTGGCATCTACCCAGGATTGCTCTTCGGCACTCAGGGTTTCGCCTGCTTCCAGACGTTCCAGCAGCGCATCCAGACGCTCATCCGTCTCCAGTAACTCCAACTCCGCCTGCGGTGAAAGCATAGGTTTCTCACTCTTCGGTTTGTGCTGTTTGGTGACTTTTTCAGTCACGCCCAATGGAATAGGGGTTTTACTGCCAATACGTGGATCTTTCGGTGCATTCTGGCCTTTGCTACCCGAAGTAGTGCTACCGCCCGCTGCGCGGCTGCCTGGTGCATGACCACGACGTTTTTTCTGGCGCTTGCGATCACGAGCTTCCTGATTCAGCTCTTCGCGGGTTTTACGACGCGCTTTTGCATGACCTTTGCTGCGTGAGTTTGAAGATGATGGTTTCATATCAATTCGTCTTTTAGCCGTTTTATTTAGTATAGATTTGCGGCGGAATCTAACAGAAAGCAAGCAAAGAAAAAAGGCGACAGATTACTCTGTCGCCTTTTTTCCTGACTCACAACCCTTAACGGGTCTTACAATCCTTGCAGGCCGCCAACACACCCTGTTTTTCCATTAGCCGGAACATTCCGTGTTGATTCCATTTCCCTTTAGTGACGTCTCCGGACGTTTGTCTTCCTGACAATCCTCTGTCTTCGCCTCCTGGCGCTCCTGACCCTCATCCTGAGTCATCGTTCCTGTTAGCGTCCTCGCTCTATGGGTGCTACTTTACGCTTCTGTGTTAAACAAACAATAAACTATCATCAGTATTTACTCATTTTCAGATTATTGTATAAAACTAATCACATGATTTATTTAGCCTATTTGACATGCGTCGCAGAAATTTCTCTTCGATTTCTCATAAAAACAATCGGCAATGTCTCACAAAGTACATGGTATTTACTTACACCGTTCACGCCGAAAAATCCGTCTTTTATTGTGGTTCAGGTATAATCGCCGCAAAGCTTTGACTGACGGAGACGACCGCTTTGACTAATTTGAATTATCAACAGACGCATTTTGTGATGAGTGCGCCTGATATTCGCCACTTACCTTCCGATACCGGGATCGAAGTGGCTTTTGCAGGCCGTTCCAACGCAGGTAAATCCAGCGCGCTGAACACGCTGACTAACCAGAAAAGCCTGGCGCGTACCTCGAAAACACCAGGACGTACCCAGCTTATCAACCTGTTTGAAGTGGCTGAGGGCAAACGTCTGGTCGACTTGCCTGGCTATGGCTACGCGGAAGTTCCTGAAGAGATGAAGCGCAAATGGCAGCGCGCGCTCGGTGAGTACCTCGAAAAACGTCAGAGTCTACAAGGCCTGGTCGTGCTGATGGATATTCGCCATCCGCTGAAAGATCTCGACCAGCAGATGATTGAGTGGGCGGTGGACAGCAATATCGCCGTACTGGTGTTGCTGACCAAAGCGGATAAACTGGCGAGCGGTGCACGTAAAGCGCAATTGAATATGGTGCGTGAAGCAGTGCTGGCGTTTAACGGTGATGTGCAGGTAGAGACATTCTCTTCTCTGAAGAAGCAAGGTGTGGATAAGCTGCGGCAGAAACTGGATACCTGGTTCAGCGAGATGCAGCCTGTAGAAGAAACGCAGGACGGCGAATAATTTTCTAGCCCTTACGCATGTGCCGGATATCGCGTATCTGGCACATAAAATCATGCAAACTCAATGAGCTATTTTCCTACCGTAGGCCTGTTAAGCACAACGTATCCGGCAATACGGAGCTTTTCTTTCGCACAATAAAAAACGCCCCAGTCATTACTGACTGGGGCGGCTAAAAAATTCAGCCAAATCCGATTACGTGAAGTAAAAGGTCTGAAAGATAGAACATCTTACCTCTGTACCCTACGCGACTAACTTTACTCTTTTTTGTTCAGTTCAGAAAGCACTTTTTGTAATTTTTTTTCAGTTGTTGCATAGGAATTTCTAATACCCATCACAAATCGTGGCTGGTTATGTTGCTTAGTTACGAAAAAAAGGCTTGTTAAGGCAAATCTTAGTGCGCCTGATCCCAGTTTTCGCCACTACCCACTTCCACCAGCAACGGCACATCCAGGCGGGTACAGTTTTCCATCAACTGATGGATCTTCTTCGCTACCGCATCGACATCATCTTTATGAACTTCAAACACCAGTTCATCGTGTACCTGCATGATCATACGCACGCGCGGTTGCTCTTCCTGTAGCCAGGCATCAACGGCAATCATAGCCCGTTTGATGATATCCGCAGCGGTTCCCTGCATTGGTGCGTTAATGGCTGCACGTTCAGCCGCAGCACGGCGTGCACCGTTGCTGGATTTGATATCCGGCAGATAAAGGCGACGTCCGTCCAGGGTTTCAACGTATCCCTGCTCTTTCGCCTGCGCACGAGTGCGTTCCATATACTCCAGTACGCCTGGGTAGCGTTCGAAGTAAAGGTCCATGTACTTCTGTGCTTCTTTACGTGGAATGTTCAATTGCCGTGCCAGACCGAAAGCACTCATGCCATAAATCAGACCAAAGTTGATCGCTTTCGCGCTACGGCGTTGTTCGCTGGTGACAGTTTCCAGTGGCAAACCAAACACTTCTGCAGCCGTTGCCCGGTGGATATCTTTTCCTTCTGCAAATGCGGTCAGCAAGCCTTTGTCTCGTGAAAGATGCGCCATAATGCGCAGTTCAATCTGCGAGTAGTCCGCCGAGACAATCACGTAATCCTGCGGCGCAATAAACGCCTGGCGGATACGGCGGCCTTCTTCGTTACGCACCGGAATGTTTTGCAGGTTAGGATCGGTTGAGGATAAACGCCCCGTTGCAGTTACTGCCTGGTGATAGGAAGTATGCACGCGCCCGGTTTTCGGGTTGATCATCAGCGGCAGCTTGTCGGTGTAGGTCGATTTCAGCTTCGCCAGACCACGATACTCCAGAATCACTTTTGGCAACGGATAGTCCAGTGCCAGCTCTTCCAGTACCTCTTCCGACGTTGACGGCGCACCGCCCGGCGTTTTCTTCAGCGGTTTAATACCCTGTTTTTCAAAAAGAATAGTTTGCAGTTGCTTGGTGGAAGAAAGGTTAAATTCTTCACCTGCAATTTCATGCGCTTTCTTTTCCAGCTCAGCCAGACGCAGGGTGAGTTCTTCAGAATGATTGTGCAGCACTTTCGGGTCAATCTTCACACCGTTACGTTCGATGCGCGAAAGTACCGGTACCAGCGGCATTTCGATGTTTTCGAAGACGTTTAGTGGCCCTTTGTGTTTTTGCAGATCCGGCCACATTTTCAGATGCAGCTGCAAGGTGACATCTGCATCTTCGGCAGCATAGCGTCCGGCCTCTTCCAGGGCAATCTGGTTAAAGGTCAGTTGATTTTTACCTTTACCGGCAATCTCTTCAAAAGTAATGGTTTTGTGCTTCAACCAACGTTCCGCGAGGCTGTCCATATCGTGGCGACCGGCAACGCTGTTGAGAATGTAGGACTCGAGCATGGTATCAAACGCAATCCCCCGCAGCTCAATGCCGTAGTTCGCCAGAATGCCGCGATCGTATTTCAGGTTTTGCCCGACCTTCAGCGCCTTTTCATCTTCCAACAGCGGTTTTAGCAACTCGAGTGCACGCTCGCGGGAGATCTGATCGGGCGCATCAAGATAATCATGAGCAACCGGAATATAGGCCGCTACGCCTGGCTCGATAGCAAAAGAAAGCCCTACCAGGTTGGCAGAGATGTTATCGAGGCTGTCGGTTTCGGTATCAAACGCAAATACAGACGCTTTTTCCAGCTTCGTAATCCATGCTTTTAGAGTTTCTTCGTCCAGAATAGTGACGTAGTTATCGTAAGAAATCACCGTTGCAGTCACTTCGGGTGTTTCGTCGACAACAATGGTTTCCTGCGGCTTCGCGGCTGGTTTTGCCCCTTTGGCCTGTAACCATTTGCCCGCTTCGACATCAGCAGTCCAACGCTTGAACTCATACTTTTTGAACAGCCCCAACAACTCTTCAGCCGCCGGTTGTTGTACTTCCAGTTGTTCGCAGGTCAGTTCCAGTTCAACGTCGGTTTTAATCGTCGCCAGCTGGTAAGAGAGATAGGCCACCTCTTTATTTTGCTCAAGCTTCGCCGCCATTGTTTTCGCGCCGCGGAAGCTCAATCCAGCAATTTTTTCCGGCTCGGCATACAGCGTATCCAGGCCGCCAAGACCTTGTAGCAGCGCCTGCGCGGTTTTTTCGCCGACGCCCGGTACGCCAGGAATGTTATCAGAGGAGTCGCCCATCAGCGCGAGGAAGTCGATGATCAGTTCTGGCGGTACGCCGTACTTATTCACCACCTCTTCCGGGCCGAGGATGGTATTCGTCATGGTGTTGATAAGCGTAATATTTGGCGTCACCAGCTGCGCCATATCTTTATCACCGGTGCTGATCAATACCGGACGCCCGGCTTTTTCGGCTTCGCGCGCCAGAGTACCGATAACGTCGTCTGCTTCTACGCCAGAAACGGCCAGCAGAGGCAGCCCCATCGCTTTTACCATAGTGTGCAGGGGTTCGATCTGCGCGCGCAAATCGTCCGGCATTGGCGGGCGATGTGATTTGTAATGTTCAAACAGTTCATCACGAAAGGTTTTTCCCTTGGCGTCAAAGACCACCGCTGCATGCGTCGGTTGGTATTGCATGATCAGACTACGCAGCATGTTGAGGACACCGTACATCGCACCGGTTGGCTCGCCTGCGCTGTTAGTCAGCGGCGGAAACGCGTGATATGCGCGATAAAGATAAGATGAACCATCTACAAGGATTAGTGGGTTTTGGGGGATCTGAACCATAATGTCCGTGCCTGTTTATCAGATTATGCGTAAAGGATGCCACAGACAGGATGAAAACATGAGTTTTTCACCGCTTTTCGTGAAAATCTTTTGTAGATCTTCTGGATCGCTCGCAAATCGTCATGTGGATAACTTTGTGTATAAATTATTTACATCACTTTTAATTTATTATCATGCTTGTTACAGCATTATATTTGTTGTTGTTTTTCATAAAGTTAAAAATAAAAACATTGCTGGTGATTGAGTAATAGGGATTTTTTCTAATGTGGATAGATATGAATTATTTTTCTATCTAAGGATCATCCGTTATTTGGGCCGTTTTCTGCTAAAATCTGCGCCTTGCGCTTCTTTAGCGCACTGTCTATGGCTAACCTTTTGAATAATTTAATTATGACGAGAATACTCGCTGCGATAACACTTTTGGTGAGTATCGTATTGACCATTTTGGTCACCATTTTTTGTTCTGTCCCGATCATCATTGCCGGGATCGTAAAACTATTGTTACCTGTGCCAGTGATTTGGCGAAAGGTATCACTTTTTTGTGATTTTATGATGTATTGCTGGTGTGAAGGATTAGCGCTATTACTGCACCTTAACCCACACCTGCAATGGGAAGTTCGCGGACTGGAAGAGCTAAGTAAAAAGAACTGGTATCTGCTTATTTGTAACCACCGCAGTTGGGCTGATATTGTTGTACTGTGCGTGTTGTTTCGTAAGCATATTCCAATGAACAAATATTTTCTCAAGCAGCAACTGGCCTGGGTGCCTTTCCTTGGCCTGGCATGCTGGGCGCTGGATATGCCATTTATGAAGCGCTATTCCCGCGCTTATTTGATACGTCATCCGGAACGGCGCGGTAAAGATGTTGAAACCACTCGCCGATCTTGCGAAAAGTTTCGCCTGCATCCCACCACGATTGTGAATTTTGTTGAAGGCTCCCGTTTTACTGAACAGAAACACCAGCAAACCCACTCGACATTTAAAAACCTCCTGCCTCCCAAAGCCGCCGGTATCGCGATGGCGCTGAATGTACTGGGTAAACAATTCGATAAACTACTCAATGTTACGCTGTGTTATCCGGACAATAACCGCCAGCCATTCTTCGATATGTTAAGTGGCAAACTGACGCGGATTGTCGTGCATGTGGATTTACAACCCATTGCCGAAGAGTTGCATGGCGACTATATCAATGACAAAAGCTTCAAACGTCATTTTCAGCAGTGGCTGAACACACTGTGGCAGGAAAAAGACCGACTTCTGACTTCACTGATGTCATCACGGCATCAGGATAAGTAGTTATAACTCGCCTCCGTATTAGCAGAGGCGAGTTATCATTTTAATGCACTAAACGTCCGGCACGAGACATAAATTCTTCTTCGCTCATCTCCTGACCGTTAAAAACAACTTTACCTGGCAAATAATGCAGTTGCAGCGAGGCAATATTGTTGTCAACTGTGATTAACTGAAACATCTTACCTAATGTTGCCATTCCGCCGATTTGTTTATCAGCCAGCTTTTGAGCTTTTTCAGCATCCATTCCTTCAGATAAATTAAGCTGTTTAGCTATTTCAGTGACGACATTAATCGGTACATTCATATCCAGATTGAACGATTTAATATCTTTGTTTGTGGATGATGAAGATTTGGCTGGATCGACAATACTAATATCCAGATTAGCATTTAGTTCACCGACAGCGTTCTTCCAGCTTACAGGTAGTTTAATGATCGGCTCACTTTTTTGTAATAACGGTAAATACTCTTTGAACAATGCAGTATTCATTGCTTCCAGTGCATCTTCATCATTTGCTAACTCAGGGTGTGCTGCAAGTTGCTTCTGCGTCGCAATGTTGTACTGGATGATAAACTGGCGAACTGCTAAGGGATCAATAGATTCAGCAATCAATGACCACTGACCGCTACCGAGTTGTTGATTCCCTTTTGTTAACTTATCAAGTTCGTAAGTCAGATTGACATTGATATAATCTTTATCTTTTACGCGCTCTAGTGTGGTTTTCGCGACGAAAGCGTCGATTTTGGCAACTTCGCTACCGTGATTGACAATGCAAATCTGATTAAATTTCGACTCGCTTTCACCAACCGGAAATTTCTTTTCTTCTAATCGCGTCAGAGAATTAATGGTAAAATTTTTCGCCATGACTTTGTTCATTGGCGATAATTCCAGAACAATATCTTCGACTTTGCCTTCAACATCCAGATTAGACAATGAACTGTCATCACCATTAAAAGTAAACCGACCTTCACCAAAGGAGAGTTTTCCATACTCTGCAGGGGCAACGTCCAGAGTTGTAGAGAAAGAACCGCCAAAAGCGAATCGCAATGTCGCTTCGACGGGCGCTCTATCTTTTGCGGCAATAAATAGCGGCTGTGTCAGTTCATTATTGACTAATTTAACTTTTGCTGCCGCCATAGCAGGTAAGATATTGCCGCTTTTTAGCATTGATAGCGGCAAGGGACCATGATCGACATCCACATCAAATGCAATACCTTGTCCTGGCTTGATATTGAGATCTGGCGCACCTTTATCAAAGGTAATAAGCATTTGAAAATGAGAGCTAAAAAAACCTTTGTCAAAGTTTTTATAGCTGGCGGTCATATCATAGGCATGCTCTCCCTTCTTTTTACTGTCGTTAAAATCTTTAATAAATTTTTCGACGCCAGACTGGATTTGAGTCCCTTCATACCATGTTCCACCGCCCCAAATAATGGCTAATGCAACAATAACACCTGTGGCTGACTTACGTATCATTTCTATTATTCCCTGATAAAACAGCAAAACTTTTAATATCCGCGCTTGATATTAAAATGTCCAGAAACGAGGTGAATTATCAGAAAGTATTTATATTGATTAAACAACAAAAAAAGCCCGTGAATATTCACGGGCTTTATGTGAATTACAATAAATTATTTTTTCTCAGACAGATATTTCACTGTATCAGCATACTGCTGAACAAAAACATCCATATTGCTGGTATCCATACCCTGCGGATTCAGCTGATATTTACCGTTAACAAACATCGCTGGAACGCCACGCAATTGTACATCTGCAGCCGCTTTTTCTTGCTGAGCGACCAGAGATTTAACAACAAAGCTGTTCCATGCTGCATCATACTCTTCACCTTTAATACCTGCGTTGATGAAGACATCACGAATGTCGGCCGTAGAGCGAATGGTCTGTGTTTTCTGTACGCCTTCAAACAGTGGTACAGTCACTTTATCTTCTACGCCCAGCGCCATCGCCACAGCCCACGCTTGTGTCAGAGATTGCCCCAGCTCCCCGCCCATGAAGTTGACGTGGTATTTAGTCATCTTCACACCTTCCGGCAGTTTTTTCTTCACATTCTCAGAAATATGCAGAACTTCTTCAAACTGATAGCAGTGTGGGCAGAAGAAAGAAAAAAACTCCAGCACTTGCGGTGCACCAGCAACCGGCTTTTCCAGCGTGGTGTATTGTTTACCATCTTCATACTGCGCCGCCGATGCGCTAAACGCTAAAACCAAACCAGCCAGCGCCAGCCAAATCTTTTTCATGATCTACTCTCTCCGATTAATACATAGGTGTTAATTGCAAAGGGGGTTCTTGTAGAACTTTTGCCTGTTCTATAAAAGTCGCCGTCTGTCGCAGCCAGTAATCTTCCCCGGTTAACCACGGGAAATTTTTCGGGAACGCGGGATCAGCCCAACGCCGCATTAGCCAGGCAAGATAATAAACCAAACGCATGGCGCGTAAAGGTTCAATCAGTCCGATTTCAGCGGTGTCGAACTCGCTAAATTCTTCATAAGCTTCAATAATAGTTTCTAACTGCATCCGCTGCTCAGCTTTATCGCCATTCAGCAACATCCACAGGTCCTGAATTGCAGGGCCATTACGCGCATCATCCAGATCGACAAACATTGGGCCATCGCGCCAGAGAATATTTCCGGCATGGCAGTCACCATGTAATCGCAGAACGGTGAAGTCCTCCCGCCAGTGTGCTGTAACGGCGGTAATAAGCTCATCCGTTGCCTTAAGGAAGGCCGCTTTCAGCCCAGAAGGTATCAGCGTAGCATTTTCAAACAGCTTGCGTGGTTCAATGAGATATTCATTCAGACCGATGGTCGGGCGATGGATAAAAAGCTGTTTGCGCCCCGTCTGGTGCATGCGCCCTAAATAACGCCCAACCGCTTCCATCTGATCAATATTATCGGCTTCGAACTGACGACCACCGACGCTTGGGAAAACGGCAAAATAAAATCCCTGATGATTCAATAAAGTCTGACCGTTAAAGGCCACAGGTGCTGCGACCGGAACTTCATCGCTTACCAGCTGCAACGCAAATTGATGTTCTTCGAGGATTTGATCGGCTGTCCAACGTTCAGGGCGATAAAATTTGACGACAAAACGTCGACGATCTTCGTCCTGAAATTGATAGACACGGTTTTCATAGCTGTTAAGCGGGGTAAGACCGGAATCCACCCGGATCCCATGCTCAAACAGAGCGTCCATGATGGTATCCGGGTGTAGTGTCTGGAAAGTAAAAGCGCTGTTGTTCATCCCATCATCCGGAAAACATTACGAATGATGAAGGATATCATTTCACAATGATTTTGTTGGTAGCGCTTACAAGCTTTTACTCTTTAATTACGCCACGCGCGCGTAATAGCGCCGTTTTGAAGTCTTCTTCATAATCTTTCTGCAACCCAGGGATCACCGCATCTTTCGCGGAATCGCGCATTTTCAGGTGATAGATCAGAATGTCATCCGTCAAATCCGCCAGTTCGCCGTCAAAACCTGACTCTTTCGCCAGTTTCTGCAAAAATTGCAGCAGGTTAAGGTCTGGCTCTTTTTGCCAGGCTGGCTGGAGGAGTTCAATAACTTCATTCAGACGTTTACATTTCATAGTAATGCTCCTTACTCTTGAGACAGACACGTTAGCAGGGTCAATCCCACAATAAAAGAGGCGATATCGGTGAATCTGATGACGACGATAACAGGCGTTATACTGGCGGGCGGTAAAGCCAGACGAATGGGCGGCGTAGATAAAGGATTGCTTGAATTAAACGGCAAACCATTATGGCAACATGTCGCTGACGCGCTTATGACGCAGCTCTCTCACGTCGTGGTTAATGCCAATCGTCATCAGGAAATCTATCAGGCCAGTGGTCTGAAAGTAATAGCGGATTCCCTGGCGGATTATCCTGGCCCGCTGGCGGGAATGCTTTCGGTAATGCAGCAGGAAGCAGGTGAGTGGTTTCTGTTTTGTCCGTGCGATACGCCTTATATTCCCCACGATTTAGTCTCCCGGCTTAATCATCAGCGCAAAGATGCACCTGTTGTGTGGGTCCATGACGGTGAACGCGATCATCCAACTATTTCTCTGGTAAATCGCGCTATTGAACCTTTATTGCAGGAATATCTACAAGCAGGAGAACGCCGGGTAATGGCATTTATGAATCTTGCTGGCGGTCACGCGGTTGATTTTAGCGACCGTAAAGAAGCATTTGTGAACGTGAATACGCCAGAGGAGCTTGCCCGATGGCAGGAAAAACAATGATACCGCTACTCGCCTTTGCCGCGTGGAGCGGCACCGGAAAAACGACGCTGTTGAAAAAACTTATCCCGGTATTATGCGCCAGAGGGATCCGCCCGGGGCTGATTAAACATACGCATCATGATATGGATGTCGATAAACCGGGCAAAGATAGCTATGAGCTGCGCAAGGCCGGCGCGGCGCAAACCATCGTTGCCAGCCAGCAGCGTTGGGCGCTAATAACGGAGACGCCAGACGAAGAAGCGCTGGATCTGAATTTTCTCGCAAGTCGAATGGATACCTCAAAGCTGGATCTGATTCTGGTTGAAGGGTTCAAGCATGAAGAGATCGCGAAGATTGTGCTGTTTCGCGATGGAGCCGGACATCGACCGGAAGAATTAGTGATAGACAGGCATGTTATTGCTGTAGCCAGTGATGTGCCGCTTAATCTTGATGTCGCGTTACTGGATATTAATGATGTTGAGGGGCTGGCTGATTTTGTGGTGGAGCGGATGCAAAAGCAGGACGGATAGGCAAGAGCAGGCTGGAGAAGACGCGCCAGCGTCGCATCCGGCATTTTTTCTGCATCAACGCAAAAAGGCCATCCTGACGGATGGCCTTCTGCTTTATTTGATGCCTGGCAGTTCCCTACTCTCGCATGGGGAAGCCCCACACTACCATCGGCGCT
>NZ_RHJJ01000039.1:0-1135 GCF_004212225.1 Escherichia sp. E14V7 | reverse complement strand
ATTAACGCAGAAGCTGCAGAACGTTCTGCGGAACCTGGTTGGCCTGTGCCAGAACAGAAGTACCGGCAGACTGCAGGATGTTAGCGCGGCTCATATTAGATACTTCAGACGCGAAGTCAGCGTCGAGGATACGAGAACGAGACTCAGACAGGTTGTTAACGGTGTTGTTCAGGTTGCTGATAACAGAATCGAAACGGTTCTGTACGGCACCGAGGCCAGAACGCAGTTTGTCAACCTGAGACAGCGCGGCATCGATAGCTTTCAGCGGATCGGTGGTTGCTGGTTTGGTGTTAACTGCGGTTTTTAAATCAGTGATGGTCGCAGTGAAATTACCAGCCTTATCGTTGGTAGTATCCAGTTTGGCATTGGTTAAATTACCCGTAGCATCTTCCAGATAGTAGTTACCTTTACCATCGTCTTTCAGGGTGGTACCGGCCGGTACACCTGTTACTTGTGTAGAGTGATAAGCTTCCTGGTCTTTTACTGATGTAGGTGCTGTAGCCTTAGTAAAACCTTTATCCGCACCAGTACTATCGAAGGTCATACCGCCTTTACCGTCATCAATAATTTCATAGTACTTATTATTTGCCGGATCGGCATCTGTACCAATCTGGGCGTAGATTTTACCAGTTGCACCATCTTTAACAATATTATCCGCCTTGGCAGCTGCACCTGTGTCTGTGACATTAGCTACATCATACTTATAGCCTTCATCAACATTCACATTAGCGCCTGTTGTATTCAGGGTTGCGGCATTAATACCGCCAGCCACGTTGAAATCAGTCATCCCGAGGGTGCCGGCATCCATCTTGCTCAGATCGATACTGATAGTTTCGCTATCGTTAGAACCTACCTGAATAGACAGAGACTGATCCTGGCTGAGAACTTTAACGCCGTTAAATTCAGTCTGATTGGAGATGCGGTCGATTTCATCCAGACGGGCATTGATTTCGTCCTGGATGGACTGACGGTCAGAATCGGAGTTAGTGCCGTTCTGCGCCTGAACAGTCAGACGACGGATGTTCTGCAGGTTGTCGTTCACTTCGTTCAGCGCACCTTCAGTGGTCTGAGCGATGGAGATACCGTCGTTAGCGTTGCGGGAAGCCTGAGTCAGACCAGAGATGCTGGCGGTGAA
>NZ_RHJJ01000038.1:0-1439 GCF_004212225.1 Escherichia sp. E14V7 | reverse complement strand
CGGGCGCGAGGTAACATATATGGACGCTCCCGGAATGCAATGCTTTCTTCAGTTATGTAATAAAACGGGTAGGTGCAGCCATATATCCGGTTTCTGATGGGATTTTTATCCCGAACCATGATGAAATCCGCCAGGCAGGTACCAATCATCCTCTACGGGCTAACTTGCCCTTGTTACCTCTCGGTGTATCCTGCCTGCGGTCTTACCTGTTTTGCCATCTTCTGAAGTCACCTGCACCTACCAGGACGTTAACTTTTTTTCAGCACCTCGTCAGATTGACTGACCTTGTGTCAGGCGAGCTGCCGAGGTTGATATTCAGTATTGTGTGACAACATTGACCACATGATCCTCGCTGTTTTTGCCGCCATGGCGACAACAGCTACATTGTAGTGCTTCCGCTCCAGGAGTCCCTGAAGCCAGGAATTCTCCTCAACTGCGCCGTTTCGGTTGACCCAGGCGGTAAGTGCGCGTGCGCCGTGAACCAGCAGGTATCGGAAATATCCATCTCCACGTTTGCTGATCCCTCCCAGTTGCTGTTTCCCGCCGCTGGAATGTTCCTTTGGTGTCAGCCCCAGCCATGAAGCGAACTGCTTTGCGGTACTGAATTGTCGGGCATTACCCACTGCTGCTACCACATAAGTGGCCGTTAGCATGCCAACCCCCGGGATTTTGGCCATTCTCTGGCAGGCTTCCTGCGTTCTATACCAGGAGGCCAGAGCTTCTTCTACCTGTTTAACTTGTTCTTCAAGTTCCCGGATATGTTTAGACTGTCTGTAGATGCTGGTTCTGACAAAGGGAGATAAACCATTTTCGCCATCCTCCAGAATGGCTGGCAGCTCACGGGTTAAATGGCTTTGTCCGGCCGCAATCGTAATACCAAACTCAGCAAGTGTGGCTCTTAAACTATTGGCACAGGCAATCCGCTCACGGATAAGTATTCCCCGTTCAGTGTGTAACGCTAAAACGGCCTGCTGCTCTTCGGTTTTTATCTGAACAAAACGCATATTCGGACGGGTTACCGCTTCGCAGATTGCTTCAGCATCTGCTGCATCCGTCTTGTTCGTTTTCACATAAGGCTTCACATACTGCGGAGGTATGAGTTTTACCTCATGACCATAGCGGGTGAATAATCGCGCAAAATAATGACTAGATGAGCAGGCTTCCATGCCAATCAGACAAGGTTCCAGTTGAATCACAAACTGAACAAACTTAGCCCGGGTGAGCTTTTTACGCAAAATAGTATGGCCTTCATGATCGACACCATGAAGCTGAAAAACGTTCTTTGCCAGGTCGATACCAAGAGTTGATACTTTCATGTGGACGCTCCTAATTTTTCAGGACGTATTGCAACGATCCAGTCTGGTACTTTGATACCGTAAAATCTGGAGCGTCCATCTCATTATCCCTGTAAAACGCGCCCTCAGCCCACATCCATGTGG
>NZ_RHJJ01000037.1:0-1267 GCF_004212225.1 Escherichia sp. E14V7 | reverse complement strand
GCGTCCGAGAACCAGTTCACCACCATCAAGGTTCAGGGTGCTGCCAACATCGCTGCGCAGATAATCGGAACTCTGACTCATACCATTCAGGTCAAAGGTCGCACCTGACGCCAGCACCAGACCGCCGTCTGTCCCCAGCGCATTATCCGCTCCGGCAATCAGCGTCCCGCCGTTAACATAGGTATCGCCACTATAAGTGTTGGAGGCGTTGAGGATCAGGGTACCTTCACCTGCTTTGGTCAGTGTTTTACCATCCCAACCAGTGGAGCTGTTGGCATCCACATCCGTCAGCGCAGTATTCAGCGTGAAGCTGCCATCCGGGTTGCTCAGGGTAAACGTGCCGTGCGCATCGGTAGCGGCGTTATCCACATCCGCATACCAGGAGAGTGAAGTCGTCAGTTCGTACTGTGTGTCATCCGCAGGGTTAATGCGGCTGTCAACCGTCAGGAAGTCGGTTTCTTTGGCATCGATTCCGGCGACGGTCAGCTCTTCAAAATCACCGCTGATGGCGCTGTCGGCATCAATCAGGGTGAAGGTGTAAGGATCGTGAGTCAGTGGATCTTTAATATTGCCAATGCCGGTGATATTCAGCGTGCCGTCCAGCGAGGCACTGTCAGCGGTGATTATCGGGCTGGTCGCATCCGGCGCCAGGCTGATGTTCAGCGTACTGTCATCCTGTTGAACAAAGGCGTCAACTGCCAGCATCGAGCCCGCCACCAGCGAGGTGGTACCAGCACTGTATGTCGTAAAGTTCGCCAGCGCGTACTGCCCGACTGCGTTCAGATTCAGCGTGGCATGATTATCCACGTCGCCCACGCCCAGAGCCGCGACATTGTCAGCATTCAGCGTGCCGTCTTCAACCACTGTACCGCCGCTGTAGGTATTGGCATTGGCGATAGTAATGGTGTTGGCATCCTGTTTCACCACTTTACCTGCGCTCGCGTCTACAAGGTTGTCGCCATCATACATGGCGTAGTCGCTAATCACGTTACCGCTGTTCAGCGCCCAGTTATCCGTACCGCCCAGATACAGGGCGCCGCCATCAACAACATTGCCTGTACCCAACGCAGGGGCGTTCATCACGGTGAGGCTGCTGTCCTTACCGATGGTCCAGGTGCCGCTAAAATCATCGTTGTCGCCGCTGACGGTAAGCGCACTCTTCGCCCAAATGCTACCGCTGCCGCTGAGATTATTACTCAGTTCACCAGCTGGTGCATCCATGTACAACGTCCCGTCAACCACAATTTTTCCGGTGCCGAGAGCCGCA
>NZ_RHJJ01000036.1:0-1769 GCF_004212225.1 Escherichia sp. E14V7 | reverse complement strand
CGCTTGCCATGCCCGAACATTTCAATCCAGCGATATTCTGCCTGGGTATGTTCACGCGCAATGAAGAACGTACAACCAGCTATCGCACCGTAAGCCCAGTTTCCGGTAAAAAGGCCAATCAGTACCTGCGCAGCCACAGCACAAAGCGCATGAAGTAAGGGGCTTATATCCATTACTCCTCCTTTATCCGATATCGCTTCAGGAAGTTGATAACAACTTTAATTCTGACTCAAGTTCTTCAACTCTTTCAGTCAGTTTCTGGATATGGTGAATCAGTGGAACAACCAGACGTTCGTACATTACACCTTCGGCAACAAGGCCATTGCTGGAAATAGCTTCAGGAGCATCATTCTCGTTAGCTGGTCGCCAGTGTACAAACTGAGGGGCAATTTCTCCTACTTCCTCGGCAATCAACCCGTAGAATCCCCAGTCACGCCTGTCATTTTCGCATTGCGACCTGTACCATACAGGGCGCATCTTGAAAATGAGATCGGCGTGCTCTGAATCTATCGTCTCTACTGAATGTTTATAGCGAATAGACGATGTTGACCGCAGTACAGACGAAATTGCAGGGTCAGGATTAAGATAAAGGTTTGCCGCCGCTGTAGTCATGCCCAATCCCCATAAATAAAACGCTTCACGACCTGTCAGTGGATAAAAATCTCCGCCATAACGACCGCTTTCCAGATCGTTCACTTCCACTTTGTTTTTCAGCTTATTATCAACTTCAGTTTTTGTGTATCTGGTGCTGATATCCTGCTTTGCACTGGTCATATCAGTCTGAAGCGTTGATACTTTTACGTTAATTGAGGAAATATCTTCCTTTGCCTTACTGACATCTCCCTTTAGCGTTTTGATGTCATCAGGAATTACTGTCGATGTAGCCATTTTTCTTCCTCACATCCAGCTACGGAGTTGATGCTCAACAGCAACCGCGTGTTCATCGAATAATGACGATATTTGCGAATCATTAATGATGCGCACATTTACAAAATATCCGTCTTCCTTAGCACATACCGGCTCGCCATCTTCAGTCAGTTCTCCGGTTTCTTTGTACACGTTACCTATCACGTCAATAAGAATATCATCCTGCATCAACTCGTCATCATAATAGCCAATGCTCTCCATAAAGGCCGAAAAGTCGGCCCTGTCTGCAAATTTGAGTGTTAAATCTTTCATTAGATTGACTCCCCCATCTGAGCATCAGTCAATGCCTTGTGCCATATTCTGAAATTCCTGACATGACCAAATAAATGGCGTAAACCGGCTGTAGTCTGGCCTCCAATACGGATAACTGCGGTGCTCTGAATACAGGACCATGTGGTTTTTGTTTCGCTGGATATACGCCCGTTACTTACTGCGCATGTAGACTGATCAGACTTTACACGCATCCCCATAACCATTTTTTCAAGTGATGCATTTTCGTTTATCCGTCTGTTAGACCCACCAATATCGCAATAAGGAAATCCGTCGTAATCTGCTGAAGAACCGAAGCCAAGAATAATAGCCGCTCCGGTTTGATGACCGCCGGTATCAAAAACACGCGGTGCTGCATTTGGCGTTTTATACCAGTTCTTATGTACCTCACAAAGAACCGTAAAAGGAAGATTATAAAGATTATTCTTAATTGGGACTGTAACTATATCGCTTGCCCGTGTTACCGGTGCAGCCCCCGTAACAATAAAAGATGATGCGCCTGTACCAGCCTCAATCTGGGGAGTGGTTACATCGAGACAATCCCCTGATGCCACCATCTGACCTGTATCCGG
>NZ_RHJJ01000035.1:0-1222 GCF_004212225.1 Escherichia sp. E14V7 | reverse complement strand
GAAATCCGAAACTGCAGCGGCTTCATCGAAGAACGCGGCGAAAACGTCAGAGACGAATTCAGCCAACAGCGAGAAAGCTGCTGCATCTTCTAAAACAGCATCAGAAAAAGCAGCAACAGCAGCATCACTTTCAGAGACTAATGCCCGGGCGTCAGAGGAGAAATCTGCAGAAAATGCTGACGCAGCACGTCGTGAAGCATTATCAGCGACAACAGCGGCTGAAACTGCCACCACAAAAGCGCAGGAGGCCGCAGCAGAGGCAACAAAGGCCGGGCAGAAAAAGGATGAAGCCGTCGCGGCGGCGACACGTTCTGAAGCGGCGGCAGACCGCGCAGAAGCTGCAGCGGAAGTGGCTGTAAAACCATATGTGAATATAGTTCCGCCGCTGCCTGATGTCTGGATTCCGTTTAATGATTCACTGGATATGATTACGGGCTTTTCGCCGTCATATAAAAAGATTGTTATTGGCGACGATGAAATAACAATGCCTGGCGACAAGATTGTAAAGTTTAAACGCGCATCAAAAGCAACTTACATTAATAAATCTGGTGTGCTGACAGAGGCTGCCATTGACGAGCCACGATTTGAACGTGATGGCCTGCTTATTGAGGGGCAAAGAACGAACTTCTTCCCGAACAGTACAGACCCTTCGAAGTGGAATAAGTCAACTTCACTGGACGTTACAGAAACAGGCACAGATAGTTTCGGTTTTAATTATGGCCGGTTTGTCGTACAGGATTCGATTGTTGGCACAAGTAAAGCGCATACCATTATAGGGCTGTATTCAAGTACCGGAGGGGTTGATACTTCAGGTGACGAAAAGTATGTAACTATATCCTGTCGGGTAAAAAGTGAAGTTGATAATATCGCCGTTCGTATTTTATTTGAACATTATGATGGGGATGTAAGGACATCAATAGGAGCAGCAAGCCTGAACCTTACCACCCGCATAATTGGCAAGACAGGCCAGACAAGCCGTGTTACAGCAAGGTCTGTTAAGGATGATGCAACTGGCTGGATATTTTTTGAGGCTACATTAAAAGCAGATACAACAGAAAATACGGTTGGTGGTTTCGTCCAGTATTCTCCGGATACAGGTCAGATGGTGGCATCAGGGGATTGTCTCGATGTAACCACTCCCCAGATTGAGGCTGGTACAGGCGCATCATCTTTTATTGTTACGGGGGCTGCACCGGTAACACGGGCAAGCGATATAGTTACA
>NZ_RHJJ01000034.1:0-1537 GCF_004212225.1 Escherichia sp. E14V7 | reverse complement strand
GAAATCCGAAACTGCAGCGGCATCATCGAAGAACGCGGCGAAAACCTCAGAAACGAATGCAGCTAACAGCGCACAGGCGGCAGCGACCTCACAGACTGCATCGGCAAACTCCGCGACAGCAGCCAAAAAATCAGAAACCAACGCGAAAAACAGCGAGACAGCCGCAAAGACGAGCGAAACCAACGCAAAGTCCAGCCAGACGGCAGCGAAAACCAGCGAAACGAATGCCAAAACCAGTGAAACTGCGGCGAAAAGCAGTCAGGCTGCAGCAGCCGAAAGCGAGAGTGCTGCTGCCGGTTCTGCGACTTCAGCTGCTGGATCAGCAACTGCAGCAGCTAACAGCCAGAAAGCTGCGAAGACGAGTGAAACTAACGCAAAGTCCAGCCAGACGGCAGCGAAGACCAGCGAAACGAATGCCAAAGCCAGCGAAACTGCGGCAAAAAGCAGTCAGGATGCAGCCGCCCAAAGCGAGAGTGCTGCAGCTGGTTCTGCAAGCGCGGCGGCGGCCTCTGCCACTGCATCAGCCAACAGTCAAAAAGCTGCAAAAACCAGTGAAACCAACGCAAAGGCGAGCGAGACTGCAGCGGCTAACTCGGCGAAAGCATCCGCTGCAAGCCAGACGGCTGCAAAAGCAAGTGAAGACGCAGCCAGGAAGTATGCAAGCCAGGCTGCAGAGCCGTATAAACAAGTTTTGCATCCGCTGCCTGATGTGTGGATACCGTTTAACGATTCACTGGATATGATTACGGGCTTTTCGCCATCATATAAAAAGATTGTTATTGGTGATGATGAAATAACGATGCCTGGCGACAAGGTTGTTAAGTTTAAACGCGCATCGAAAGCAACCTATATTAATAAATCTGGTGTGCTGACAGAGGCTGCCATTGACGAGCCACGATTTGAACGTGATGGCCTGCTTATTGAGGGGCAAAGAACGAACTTCTTCCCGAACAGTACAGACCCTTCGAAGTGGAATAAGTCAACTTCACTGGACGTTACAGAAACAGGCACGGATAGTTTCGGTTTTAATTATGGCCGGTTTGTCGTACAGGATTCGATTGTTGGCACAAGTAAAGCGCATACCATTATAGGGCTGTATTCGAGTACCGGAGGGGTTGATACTTCAGGTGACGAAAAGTATGTAACTATATCCTGTCGGGTAAAAAGTGAAGTTGATAATATCGCCGTTCGTATTTTATTTGAACATTATGATGGGGAGGTAAGGACATCAATAGGAGCAGCAAGCCTGAACCTTACCACCCGCATAATTAGCAAGACAGGCCAGACAAGCCGTGTTACAGCAAGGTCTGTTAAGGAAGATGCAACTGGCTGGATATTTTTTGAGGCTACATTAAAAGCAGATACAACAGAAAATACGGTTGGTGGTTTCGTCCAGTATTCTCCGGATACAGGGCAGATGGTGGCATCAGGGGATTATCTCGATGTAACCACTCCACAGATTGAGGCTGGTACAGGCGCATCATCTTTTATTGTTACGGGGGCGGCACCGGTAACGCGGGCAAGCGATATAGTTACA
>NZ_RHJJ01000033.1:0-1768 GCF_004212225.1 Escherichia sp. E14V7 | reverse complement strand
ACGCTTCTTTAAGGTAAGGAGGTGATCCAACCGCAGGTTCCCCTACGGTTACCTTGTTACGACTTCACCCCAGTCATGAATCACAAAGTGGTAAGCGCCCTCCCGAAGGTTAAGCTACCTACTTCTTTTGCAACCCACTCCCATGGTGTGACGGGCGGTGTGTACAAGGCCCGGGAACGTATTCACCGTGGCATTCTGATCCACGATTACTAGCGATTCCGACTTCATGGAGTCGAGTTGCAGACTCCAATCCGGACTACGACGCACTTTATGAGGTCCGCTTGCTCTCGCGAGGTCGCTTCTCTTTGTATGCGCCATTGTAGCACGTGTGTAGCCCTGGTCGTAAGGGCCATGATGACTTGACGTCATCCCCACCTTCCTCCAGTTTATCACTGGCAGTCTCCTTTGAGTTCCCGGCCGGACCGCTGGCAACAAAGGATAAGGGTTGCGCTCGTTGCGGGACTTAACCCAACATTTCACAACACGAGCTGACGACAGCCATGCAGCACCTGTCTCACGGTTCCCGAAGGCACATTCTCATCTCTGAAAACTTCCGTGGATGTCAAGACCAGGTAAGGTTCTTCGCGTTGCATCGAATTAAACCACATGCTCCACCGCTTGTGCGGGCCCCCGTCAATTCATTTGAGTTTTAACCTTGCGGCCGTACTCCCCAGGCGGTCGACTTAACGCGTTAGCTCCGGAAGCCACGCCTCAAGGGCACAACCTCCAAGTCGACATCGTTTACGGCGTGGACTACCAGGGTATCTAATCCTGTTTGCTCCCCACGCTTTCGCACCTGAGCGTCAGTCTTCGTCCAGGGGGCCGCCTTCGCCACCGGTATTCCTCCAGATCTCTACGCATTTCACCGCTACACCTGGAATTCTACCCCCCTCTACGAGACTCAAGCTTGCCAGTATCAGATGCAGTTCCCAGGTTGAGCCCGGGGATTTCACATCTGACTTAACAAACCGCCTGCGTGCGCTTTACGCCCAGTAATTCCGATTAACGCTTGCACCCTCCGTATTACCGCGGCTGCTGGCACGGAGTTAGCCGGTGCTTCTTCTGCGGGTAACGTCAATGAGCAAAGGTATTAACTTTACTCCCTTCCTCCCCGCTGAAAGTACTTTACAACCCGAAGGCCTTCTTCATACACGCGGCATGGCTGCATCAGGCTTGCGCCCATTGTGCAATATTCCCCACTGCTGCCTCCCGTAGGAGTCTGGACCGTGTCTCAGTTCCAGTGTGGCTGGTCATCCTCTCAGACCAGCTAGGGATCGTCGCCTAGGTGAGCCGTTACCCCACCTACTAGCTAATCCCATCTGGGCACATCCGATGGCAAGAGGCCCGAAGGTCCCCCTCTTTGGTCTTGCGACGTTATGCGGTATTAGCTACCGTTTCCAGTAGTTATCCCCCTCCATCAGGCAGTTTCCCAGACATTACTCACCCGTCCGCCACTCGTCAGCGAATCAGCAAGCTGATTCCTGTTACCGTTCGACTTGCATGTGTTAGGCCTGCCGCCAGCGTTCAATCTGAGCCATGATCAAACTCTTCAATTTAAAAGTTTGATGCTCAAAGAATTAAACTTCGTAATGAATTACGTGTTCACTCTTGAGACTTGGTATTCATTTTTCGTCTTGCGACGTTAAGAATCCGTATCTTCGAGTGCCCACACAGATTGTCTGATAAATTGTTAAAGAGCAGTTGCGACGCGGCTTTCAGCTCACTGTCGCGAGGTGGCGTATATTACGCTTTCCTCTTTCAGAGTCAA
>NZ_RHJJ01000032.1:0-4508 GCF_004212225.1 Escherichia sp. E14V7 | reverse complement strand
GCCGTCCATCTGAGCAGCACCGGTGATCATGTTTTTAACATAGTCGGCGTGCCCCGGGCAGTCTACGTGTGCGTAGTGACGGGTCGGGGTGTCATATTCAACGTGAGAAGTGTTGATGGTGATACCACGAGCTTTTTCTTCCGGCGCGTTATCGATCTGGTCGAATGCGCGAGCAGCACCGCCGTAGGTTTTAGCCAGTACGGTAGTGATTGCAGCGGTCAGCGTTGTTTTACCATGGTCAACGTGGCCGATAGTACCGACGTTAACGTGCGGTTTTGTACGTTCAAACTTTTCTTTAGACATCGATTGTCCCTCTAAGACACGGATAAATCGGTGATATCACCACATCAACCAGGCAACATGCCCGACTTGTTGAATGCAATAAACAGAAGGAAAAAACAGGGAGGAGAAAAGAAGTGGTGCTGATAGGCAGATTCGAACTGCCGACCTCACCCTTACCAAGGGTGCGCTCTACCAACTGAGCTATATCAGCACATCTTGGAGCGGGCAGCGGGAATCGAACCCGCATCATCAGCTTGGAAGGCTGAGGTAATAGCCATTATACGATGCCCGCATCCTGGAACTCGGCTACCTGATTTTCATTCTGCACTGAATATCGAGAGAAGCTCTCTTTATTCGAGCCGGTAAGCGAACTTATCGTCTCGGGCTACGCCATCGCGTGGCCGAAATTGGTGGTGGGGGAAGGATTCGAACCTTCGAAGTCTGTGACGGCAGATTTACAGTCTGCTCCCTTTGGCCGCTCGGGAACCCCACCGGACTTGATGGTGCCGACTACCGGAATCGAACTGGTGACCTACTGATTACAAGTCAGTTGCTCTACCTACTGAGCTAAGTCGGCATCAAGTAGCGCGCATTCTATGGAGACATGCGAGTTCATGCAACTAAAAAATTGCATAATTTGTTTTATTGGTCACATTTTGCGCAACACGATGAATAAACAGCCGAATTGCGAGCAGATTAGCATACTTTTCCAGCATCACTCTGCATTAACAATGCGCGCCAGCTAAAACACAATTCTTTTTATCAGATGGAATATCTGTCACATTGCTTTTCAACGATAGCTTCCTGGAAGAGATTTTTTCTTATTATTCCTCCCCATCTGGTGTTACCCTCCTGCCCATTAACCCATTCAACAGAACTGTGACGCGCCATGGCAAATATCGCTTTGCCGATAGAGCTATGACCGCCAGAAACATGCTTATGAGTATAAAAGAGCAAACGTTAATGACGCCTTACCTACAGTTTGACCGCAACCAGTGGGCAGCTCTGCGTGATTCCGTACCTATGACGTTATCGGAAGATGAGATCGCCCGTCTCAAAGGTATAAATGAAGATCTCTCGTTAGAAGAAGTTGCCGAGATTTATTTGCCTTTATCGCGTTTGCTGAACTTCTATATAAGCTCGAACCTGCGCCGTCAGGCTGTTCTGGAACAGTTTCTTGGCACTAACGGACAACGCATTCCTTACATTATCAGTATTGCTGGTAGCGTCGCGGTAGGGAAAAGTACGACTGCTCGTGTGTTACAGGCACTATTAAGCCGTTGGCCGGAACACCGTCGTGTTGAACTGATCACCACCGATGGTTTTCTTCATCCCAACAAAGTACTTAAAGAACGTGGCCTAATGAAGAAGAAAGGCTTCCCGGAATCGTATGATATGCATCGTCTGGTGAAGTTTGTTTCCGATCTCAAATCCGGCGTGCCAAACGTTACAGCACCTGTTTACTCGCATCTTATTTATGATGTGATCCCGGGTGGAGATAAAACTGTTGTTCAGCCTGATATTTTAATTCTTGAAGGGTTAAATGTCTTACAGAGCGGGATGGATTATCCACACGATCCACATCATGTATTTGTTTCTGATTTTGTCGATTTTTCGATATATGTTGATGCTCCGGAAGACTTACTTCAGACATGGTATATCAACCGTTTTCTGAAATTCCGCGAAGGGGCTTTTACAGACCCGGATTCCTATTTTCATAACTACGCGAAATTAACTAAAGAAGAAGCGATTAAGACTGCCATGACGTTGTGGAAAGAGATCAACTGGCTGAACTTAAAGCAAAATATTCTACCTACTCGCGAGCGCGCCAGTTTAATCCTGACAAAGAGTGCTAATCATGCTGTAGAAGAGGTCAGACTACGCAAATAATTTTCAGGGGAGCTAATGCTCCCCTTTCTTATTTTTCTGCACTACGCAGGGATATTTCACCGCCCATCCAGGGTTTTATTATTCCATCCTGCTCAAGCAATAAAGCGCCCTGTTTGTCTATTCCGCGTGAAATACCAAATATTTCTTTATCACCAATGATAAGTTTCACTGGGCGATTAATAAAATTATCCAGCTTTTCCCAGCGAGAAAGATAAGGTGCCAATCCTTCTTGCTCGAAGAGTTCCAGCGCCGCGCGTAATTCACGTATTAGCATGGCCGCCAACGTATTACGATCGAGATTGATCCCCGCTTCCTGCAGCGTGATCCACCCCTGATTAACGACACTCTCTTCAACACGACGCATTGCCATGTTGATCCCGGCGCCAATGACTATTTGCGCCGCATCGCCAGTTTTGCCAGTCAGCTCCACAAGAATGCCTGCCAGCTTGCGATCCTGCAGATAGAGGTCATTAGGCCATTTAACACGAACTTTATCTGCACCCAGCTTGCGTAATACTTCCGCCATCACGATACCGATAACCAGACTTAAACCAATCGCCGCCGCCGGGCCTTGTTCCAGACGCCAGAACATCGACAAATATAAGTTTGCGCCAAAAGGCGAAAACCATTTCCGACCACGACGACCACGGCCAGCCTGCTGGTATTCTGCAACGCAGGCATCGCCAGATTTAAGCTCTCCGATACGGTCAAGGAGATATTGATTCGTGGAGTCAATCACTGGCAGCACGGCTACACTACCGCCATCCAGCAGACTCAATATCTGTTCAGCATTAAGTAACTGGATGGGCTCAGGCAGGCTGTATCCTTTACCCGGAACGGTAAAGACATCAACGCCCCAGTCACGCAGTGTCTGAATGTGTTTATTAATAGCCGCCCGGCTCATTCCTAACGTTTCACCCAGCTGCTCGCCAGAGTGAAATTCACCATTCGCTAACAGCGCGATTAATTTCAGTGGAACGGTATTATCCTTCATGAAATCGTCTCCACTGCGCTAACTTCACCTGATGCACCAATAAAGCGAACTTCTGGCTCAAGCCAGACATTAAATTTTTCACCCACTTTCTGTCTTACATGATGTGCCAGTTGCACGACATCTTCGCTTTTTGCATTGTCTTCATTAATGAGAACTAACGCCTGTTGACGGTGCACCGCAGCCCCCCCCATTTGCATCCCTTTTAGCTGGCACTGATCGATAAGCCAACCTGCTGCCAGTTTTACTGAACCATCCGCCTGAGGGTAATTTGGTGCTGTTGGAAATTGTGCCAGTAATGCTTTAGCCGTTTCGGCAGATACAACAGGGTTTTTGAAGAAACTACCGGCATTGCCATTCACTTTTGGGTCAGGGAGTTTGGTGGTGCGCATATGACACACCGCATCAAATACTTGCTGTGGCGTTACTGTTGTAGGATCCAGACGAGTTAAGTCACCATACGTTAGTACAGGTTGCCACTCTTTTGGCAGACGCAGACCTACGGCTACAATGGCGAAGCGGTCCTGGTATTCATGTTTAAAAATACTGTCACGATAGCCAAAACGGCACTCTTTAGCTGTTAAACGCTCTTGCTTGCCTGTCGCCAGTTCAACACAGTCAACATATGCGCAAACTCGCTGTAATTCTACGCCATAAGCCCCAATATTCTGGATAGGTGATGAACCAACACAACCAGGAATTAATGCCAGATTTTCCAGACCAGGCATACCTTCCTGCAAAGTGTATTTTACCAGGCGATGCCAGTTTTCTCCGGCTCCTACATGTAAATACCACGCATCAGGTTCATCATGAATTTCGATACCTTTGATCCGGTTGATGATCACCGTACCGCGATAGTCTTCCAGAAAAAGTACATTACTTCCTTCACCCAGAATAAGGACGGGTTGTCCTTCTGCGGTTGCATGCTGCCAGGCATTGAGTAATTGTTGTTCGTCTTCGGCACATACAATGTGCTGAGCATTATGATCAATGCCAAATGTGTTCCAGGGTTTTAAGGAGTGGTTCATAGCTGCTTTCCTGATGCAAAAACGAGGCTAGTTTACCGTATCTGCGGGGGGATGGCTTGTAGATATGACGACAGGAAGAGTTTGTAGAAACGCAAAAAGGCCATCCGTCAGGATGGCCTTTCGCTTTATTTGATGCCTGGCAGTTCCCTACTCTCGCATGGGGAGACCCCACACTACCATCGGCGCTACGGCGTTTCACTTCTGAGTTCGGCATGGGGTCAGGTGGGACCACCGCGCTACGGCCGCCCGTTGCCAGTACCACATTGGGCGCAGTCACAATTGCCAGCCCCCAGGGGTTATGGGCGCGGGAACCGGTT
>NZ_RHJJ01000031.1:0-4847 GCF_004212225.1 Escherichia sp. E14V7 | reverse complement strand
TTATCCGACCTACAGTTCAGTTCACCCCGTAGGCCTGATAAGTCGCGTCAACGACGCATCAGGCATCGTTTGTCGGATGCGACGCCATGCGTCTTATCCGACCTACAGTTCAGCACGCCCCGTAGGCCTGATAAGTCGCGTCAGCGGCGCATCAGGCATCTGTTGTCGAATACAATCAACGGGCGTTTTTTATTTCGCCTGGTTACGGGCAAACAGGTCGTCGAGCTTCTCTTCGTACTGGTAGTAGTTGATGCTTTCGTACAGCTCGTTGCGGGTCTGCATGGTGTCGATGACGCTTTTCTGCGTGCCTTCCTGACGCAGGACGTTGTAGACATGTTCAGCGGCGCGGTTCATGGCGCGAAACGCTGAAAGTGGGTACAGCGCCATTGCAACATGGGCGCTGCGTAATTCGTCGGTGGTAAACAGCGGCGTGGCACCAAATTCGGTAATGTTGGCGAGGATCGGCACCTGCACCGCATCGGCAAACTGGCGGTACATGGCGAGTTCGATAATCGCCTCCGGGAACAACATCTCGGCACCCGCTTCAACGTAGGCCTTCGCGCGCTCAATCGCCGCATCCAGCCCCTCTACCGCCAGCGCATCAGTGCGCGCCATGATCACAAAATCAGGATCTGTTTTCGCATCCACCGCCGCGCGGATCCGATCCACCATCTCCTCTTTCGAGACGATCGCTTTATTCGGGCGATGGCCGCAGCGTTTCGCGCCAACCTGATCTTCAATATGCAATCCTGCCGCGCCGGCTTTAATCATCGATTTCACGGTGCGGGCGACGTTAAAAGCCGAAGAGCCAAAACCGATGTCTGCATCCACCAGCAACGGCAGCGAACAAACGTCGGTAATACGACGAATATCGGTCAGCACATCATCAAGGGTAGAAATACCGAGATCGGGCAGCCCCAGCGAACCTGCCGCCACGCCACCACCGGAGAGATAAATCGCCTGATATCCGGCACGCTGTGCCAGCAGCGCATGGTTAGCGTTGATGGTGCCGACAATTTGCAACGGGGTTTCTTTGCTTAGTGCAGCGCGAAACGCTTTACCTGGAGAGTGTAGAGACATAGCCCATCCTTTGTTATCAACTTGTTATTTTCGTTGATAAACACAAAGCAAGGGGTATGCCACAATTGCCTTAATAAAATTAAATGTTTAATTTCAATCTGTTAAATATAAAGTCATGAAGTAATCCGCAAATATGCGTTTCAGTTAACGTTTCAGGCAATGTTTCACCGCGTTTCATTGCAACAATTATGAAACAAGACTAAACCCAATATTCGGTTTCTTAACTTTGCGGTGCGCTATGGCACATCCACCACGGCTGAATGACGACAAACCAGTTATCTGGACGGTATCTGTAACGCGCCTGTTCGAGCTGTTTCGCGATATCAGCCTCGAGTTTGATCACCTGGCGAACATTACCCCTATCCAGCTTGGCTTTGAAAAAGCGGTGACCTACATCCGCAAGAAACTGGCAAACGAACGCTGCGACGCCATCATCGCTGCTGGCTCTAACGGCGCGTACCTGAAAAGCCGCCTGTCAGTGCCAGTTATTTTGATTAAACCGAGCGGCTACGATGTGTTACAGGCACTGGCAAAAGCCGGAAAGCTCACCTCTTCTATCGGCGTTGTCACTTATCAGGAAACTATTCCGGCGCTGGTGGCGTTTCAAAAAACCTTTAATTTGCGCCTCGATCAACGTAGCTACATCACGGAAGAAGACGCGCGCGGGCAGATTAACGAGCTAAAAGCTAACGGCACCGAAGCGGTGGTCGGCGCGGGGCTGATTACCGATCTGGCAGAAGAAGCCGGAATGACCGGAATTTTTATCTATTCCGCCGCCACCGTGCGCCAGGCGTTCAGCGATGCGCTGGATATGACGCGCATGTCGTTACGCCATAACACTCACGATGCCACCCGCAACGCCCTGCGAACTCGTTACGTGCTGGGCGATATGCTCGGTCAATCACCACAGATGGAACAGGTACGGCAGACTATTTTGCTCTATGCCCGCTCCAGTGCGGCGGTGTTGATTGAGGGGGAAACGGGGACGGGCAAAGAGCTGGCGGCCCAGGCGATTCATCGGGAATATTTTGCCCGCCACGATGCGCGACAGGGCAAAAAGTCGCATCCGTTTGTTGCCGTTAACTGTGGGGCGATTGCCGAATCGCTGCTGGAAGCGGAGCTGTTTGGCTATGAGGAAGGGGCGTTTACCGGCTCGCGACGCGGAGGACGCGCCGGGCTGTTTGAAATCGCCCACGGCGGCACGCTGTTTCTTGACGAGATAGGCGAAATGCCTCTGCCATTGCAGACTCGCCTGTTACGAGTGCTGGAAGAAAAAGAGGTCACCCGCGTCGGCGGGCATCAGCCTGTTCCGGTGGATGTACGGGTTATTAGCGCCACTCACTGCAATCTGGAAGAAGATATGCGGCAAGGGCAGTTTCGCCGTGATCTGTTTTATCGGCTGAGTATTTTGCGTCTGCAATTGCCACCACTGCGCGAGCGGGTGGCGGATATTCTGCCGCTGGCGGAAAGCTTTTTGAAAGTGTCTCTGGCGGCGCTCTCCGCCCCGTTTTCTGCCGCATTACGCCAGGGATTACAGGCAAGCGAAACCGTGCTGGTGCACTACGACTGGCCGGGCAATATTCGAGAACTGCGCAATATGATGGAGCGACTGGCGCTGTTTTTAAGTGTGGAACCGACTCCGGATTTAACGCCGCAATTTTTGCAGCTGCTACTGCCGGAACTGGCGCGCGAGTCGGCGAAAATTCCCGCCCCATCCTTGCTGACACCACTACAGGCACTGGACAAATTTAATGGTGATAAAACAGCAGCAGCGAATTATTTAGGCATCAGCCGGACGACGTTCTGGCGGCGGCTAAAAAATTAAAATGCCGGATGCAGCGTTAACGCCTTATCCGGCCGACAAAAACATGAATTTCAATATATTGCGTTCACCGATAGACGTGCGCATCGGGCTTGTTTACATGAGCTTCAGAATTACTTCTTCTTATAAAGATCTGCCGTGCCGTGGATCTTATTGTCAGTCTGACCGGAGGTCAGAACCAACACATCCGCACCTTTTTCATCCGCTTTTTTGATCAGATCTTCTTTTGCATCTGCGGTCGACATTTCATTACTGGTTGAAATATCACCTATTTTTTCATATTGCGATTCAACTTTTTCAAATTCCGCTTTGGTCATCAATTCAGCGGCATAGACATTTGTGACAACAAAAGCTAACGCACCAACTAAGAGCTTAGTTCCAGTTTTCATCGATGAACTCCATAATGTGTGATTGGCCAATGCCCTGAAGCTAACAGTCATCATCAGGGTTGATTAATAAGTAGTTCAGCGGTTAGGAAAAATCTATAGGAAAAGAGAATATATTTGTATTTTTCTCAACGATAGCCACATTCCCCCAGTTGTTTAATAACGCTCACTACAATTATCGCAGGTGTTCCTTAAATTAATTTTCATAAAAATCTTAAATTCCTTCTTCCGCTAAAATCCAATATAAAATTCACATGAGCCGTATTACTTTTCTGAACAACAAACCACCAACTATATATTGATATGATTTCCATACCTTTTCTTTATTTCACTTACATGCAGTTTAGGATTATTAGATGTATTTTTTCTAAACGACATAAAAAAACCGCATTAACTCCACTTACAAACCACTAAAACCAATCAATGCAATGAACAACTAACACTTTAATAAATTTATTACATCTAATATTACAGATATTCTTATTTAGTAACTTGCATGTTTGTGCCTTACAAGGCTTCAGGAAGAAAAACAGTGCAATAAAAAGCATCTTGCCATTTAATTTTTAAGGATAAAAGTGAGTGATATGAAATCAGCAAAAAAAAGCTTATCGACACGGGCGATAGCCATTTCTACCATATTATTTACGCCAGTATCCTTGGCTATCACCCCACCTACAAATTCAGATAGTAATGTTATCATTAATAATAATGAAGAGATAAAACTCATTGCGTCAGAAGGCTACGATCCCGGATGGGAGCATTTTAACTCATTGAAAGTAGGTGAAGACTCTAACGGTTCATTACTCATTGATAATCTTTCACTTACCACTTCAGCAGCCAGCATTGGTAATAATGCTGAAGGCTCCGTCACTTTAACAAACCATACCAACTGGCAGTTCGACACCCCTACCTCCAATATTTTTTTAGGCACTAACGAAGGCTCCGGTACGTTATACGTGTTAGAAGGTAGTAAGATAAGTGGCCTGCAATCAATAAGAGTTGGTGAGTTTTATGGTGACGCCAGGGGGACGTTGGTTATTGATGGGGAAAGCTCATCAGTCACCTCTAACATTGCTATTGTTGGCGATCAGGGAACAGGGAAAGTATCTGTTACTAACGGCGGTACACTCACTTCCCTGACTCAACTGAATATTGGGTATGTTGACGCCCATTCTCCTCTGTCAGCTAACCAGAGTAGTTATGGAGAAGTTCAGGTTGCCGATAAAAATTCAACAGTGAATGCCCCAAATATACTTATTGGCGGATATAACACATCTTCTACTTCTGATACTACCGGAGTTCTCACTGTCAGCAACGATGGTGTAATCAATGCGAATTCATATATCTGGGTTGGTGTCTCCTCTAACGGAACAGGAATATTAAATATTGGAGGTGCGCAAGGTGAGTCTGCGCAACCTGCTGGTTCAATTAATACTCCCCGAATTTATTTAGGGGGGACAAATGCGTCAACCACTTCAATATTAAACTTTAATCACACCAACGCTGATTTTGTTCTGACCTCATACATAGACGGTAAAGGCCAGGTTAACCAGGTAGGT
>NZ_RHJJ01000030.1:0-6541 GCF_004212225.1 Escherichia sp. E14V7 | reverse complement strand
GGTAATCCCGGTTAATCCGGTACGCCACCACTTCACCGTCCGCCATGCAGCGCACGGCCTGCTCCCCCTTAAACGGCACGGGGAAATCCACCGCCTCATTCATCGCCTGACCGCTGAGCGCACACCACGGGGTCGTGGTGTCCGTGATGTGAATTCCCCCGTGCCACATACCATTACGGCCAATCAGCCAGTGCCCGGTGGCTTCCCCCTCAAGATGCGCCAGCATCTCTTCCAGGTTACTGAACTCCCCGCCCCGGTTATTCTTCGGCACCGGCCAGCAGATGGCCGGGAGCTGCGGGCCGTTTTCCGGCTCTGACATAACAAATCCTTGTGTTTTACAGGGTTAAATAACCGCCATCATACACCTGATGAGACTTCACCAGCATTTCCTCATATGGCACATAATGTTACGTTAGACTGCACAGACAGGAGGATTCCATGAAACGCAGAAAACTGACTCCGACAGAAGAAAAGCGTCTTGCCGATGCATTTGTAGCAACAGCCATTGCGATGGGTCTGAAAGACAACCAAAAATTGCCCCAGGAAATCAAACGACGGGTACGGGCGCAGGTACTCATCGACATTGAAAACGAACGGAAAGCACAGGCGGCACAGTCTGCCCGCAGACAGGAATTTGAAGCAGGAGAAAATACCTTCACCTGGCAGCCTCAGCGCCGCCGTTGACCGGTAAAAACGGTCTTCCAGGGGCTACGATAGTTATCTTTGATAGTCACTATACCGATAAGGCCAGCGGAAGTATTTAATATATAACAATGAACACACTACTATATGATATATAAATAACTCCTTCACAATCCTTAATTCCATTAACATCCTCAACGTCATTTCACACTGGAATGAAATTATTTATCTTATTAGCGAAGGTTTATTTGTGAGTGCAATTACAGGTGTTTTAGTTGATGGTCATATTTTTGATATGAAAAAAGACATGGTTGAGGGGTATTATTTCCCTAACACCCTGTTCCCTGGAGCGACCTTTAAAATGGTCATAGATAATGATCCGGCCAATAATGGTAAGGTGACATGGCAGTGCGGCTCCAGCAAAGGCAACAATCTGGTGGCGGTCAGCGGGGATGGTACAGTGACGTTTCCTGACGCGGATGAACGGTGTTGCGACACATTATTTTATATTAATGCCACAGACACATCCGGGCGAATCATCTCATCATATTTATTTGTCGTGAAGCGTTTTTTTAAATACAGCAAAGATACATTCGTTACAACCAATAAAATCTCACAGTGGATTGAAAGCGTGAACGGAATATTTCCGGAGACGCTTGATGTTAACAGTCAATATATTGCTGGGTCTGAATGGATTACTATCACTCGAGAAGTTAACGGAGGGCTTTTTCAGGAATGGGGCAATATGAAAAATAGCGGATGGGTTTTAGCTAACCCCAACTATAGTTCGTGTTCAATTTTCACTTTTAATAACGAACTGAATTTCTTTAATTTACTGGTTGACAGTGGATTCACACAAAACGCTGACTGTGGTGCCCGGGTTCAGGCAGTAGCCTTTTACGGCCAATCCAGAGTGTAACGCCACTGTGGTCGGGTTGTAGTTGAAGCTGCCGCATTAAAACGGATTTACCATAACGTCGCATTACGCGCACCGCAGAAACGCGCTCAGGGCGATTTCAGCGCGAAACCGGTGAAAATCACAGTTTACCCGGCGAAAACGCGCCATAAACGTGCTGAGCGCGTTTATGGTCCATGAATGACTATGCAGTACAGTGCATGGGCTCCTGTCTGGCACAAAACAGCCGGTGAAACGGAGATTTTTCCCGGTTTTCTCCTCCGGCTTTGCGGGAACGATGAAGTCAGCCTGCCCTGGCTCATGCCATCAGGAAAGCGGTGAACGGACACGCAATTTATTGCGGGATCGTGAGGCGCTGGCAGGGTGTCGGGGCGGCGAGCCCTGACGAGGGCCACGGGTGTCCGGTTTTGCGCACGCGCAAAATTCCCGGGTGGGTTTCAAAGGGGAACCCTTTGGCACGCGACTGTATACAGTCGGTAACGTGCCTCTGGTTTAATGCGGTAATTGCATTAGATTTCACTGAATTGCACTAAGCTGCATTAAGTTGCACTAAATTGCATTAAAGACGCTCATTTTTGCCAGAACTTCCACCAGGGCGCTGTCGTCGGCTCCGGTATTTCAGACGAGGGCTGCTTATGCTCCAGAAGCTGCATTGCCTGTTTCAGGCTATCGATGTGTGACCCCTGCGCAGAAACAAGAGTTCTGAGGTGTTCAATTTCCTGTTTCAGCGACCTGATCACCTGTTCATTTTCAGCCTCTGAAGCTGTAACACGCTGTTCACCAACCTGTTCAGCGACATGTACAGCTTTAGAACCATCAAGAGAACCAAATACACGCAAAAGCTCTGAAGTATCGAGCATTCTGGCATTACGTTCACCAAGACAGGTGGACAGTTCACCTGTCTTGATCAACCGGTGCAATGTGGTACGACTTTTACCGGTAAGGCGGGCTGCCTCACTGATAGAAACTTTCGCCATCAAACTGCCTCCGGAGCATTGCCTAAACGAGCAGCCAGTGTGCTGAAAAGCTGTTCCGCATCTTCATGCAGCTTTTCGCAAAGATCCGCCTCAGCATCGAGATCAAGTTCATTAAGCTTTTCCAGCAGAAGCAGGGTCTGCCCCTGGATAAACTTCGCCATATTAAGCGCAGTTTTCTGTTGTTTCGTCATCACTGCGTAAGTGCTCCACGTTATCTCCGGTTCTTTTCCGCTTCCTCGACCGTTCGCTCGCTCCGCTCGGTCACTTGTCTGCGGCGAGCGGACGGATCGTACTAAAGGACAAGTAAGACAGAAGATAACCGTAAGGAAACAGCAGCCCAAAAGCCAGGATAAGGCCACGCCCCACGGGGCGTTTTTCCATAGGCTCCGCCCCCCCTGACGAGCATCACAAAAATCGACGCTCAAGTCAGAGGGTGGCGAAACCCGACAGGACTTAAAGATCCCCACCGTTTCCGGTGGGTCGCTCCCTCTTGCGCTCTCCTGTTCCCGCCCTGCGGTTTTCCGGTGTCTCTCCGCTGTTAAAGGCCGCGTATTCTCATACCACGCCTGACACTCGGTTCCGTTTAGGCAGTTCGCTCCAAGCTGGGCTGTGTGCAAGACCCCCCCATTCAGCCCGACTGCTGCGCCCCTTCCGGTAACTAACCCTTGAGTCCAACCCGGACGGACACGCAAAAACGCCACTGGCAGCAGCCATTGGTAACTGAAATGTGCGAGAGATGTTCGAGAGTTCTTGAAGTGGTGGCCTGAGTCCGGCTACACTGGAAGGACAGATTTGGTGACATGTCTCGCACAAGACTGTTACCTGGTTAAGCAGTACCCCAACTGACTTAACCTTCGATCAAACCACCTCCCCAGGTGGTTTTTTCGTTTCTGGGCAGAAGATTACGCTCAGAACAAAAGGATCTCAACTGATCAATTAATAAATCATTCGCATTTTTTCATTCTTACAACGCCATCATGCGAGTATGACTGAACAAAGTCAGGATCTTTGCTCCAAAAATATTTGCTTTTCTTTTTGTCAAAAAAACCGAACCATCTTAAATATCCGGCATCATCCTTATAATTGAATTCGGCAATTTTTTTTGTCTTATCTATATTATCCCATTTTATATTCATCCCTCCTCTACCAAGATCTAATGGTCCATCTAGATAGACACCAACAACACCATCATTGATGACCAAGGAATGAATAGATACAACTATTTGATTGTCATTAACAACTAATGGTGATGTCTTTTGCTCTAATGCAAAATAAAAGCCACCATCATCACATGTCGTCCCCCACACACCTAAATTATCGTTAGAATAAGATAAAAATGAAAAAGACAGCAACAATGAAAACAGATGGCGCATTTATTCCACCTTTAAAAATTTAGATATATATCCAACAGGGAGATAAAGAACAGTATTACCTTTAAGCTCTTCTTTTAAGTATTTCTCAAACAAATAATCCGCCTCACCTCTTGTTTTTGCTGGTTGCCCGAAGCGTCCAGGAGGCAGGCTAGCCCACTCATAGCTCAATATATCTAAAGCGCCATTTATATCACCTTTCGCTATCATCTCAAGCGAACCTTTCCTCTTAACCTTAAGAATCAGAATCAGAACACAACATTTATCTTGCGACAACGGAGTGAAATCACTCACACCATACTTAGCTCTGGCTCTAACTATTTGACGGTTATCCCATAAATAACCCATGATTTGATACGCGCCAGCAGCTGAGTATATTAACTTACCTCTATTTAAAAGATCCAACTCAAGGTTCGCTAAGCGTCCGATCCCCCTGACAACGGGAAAGAGGTAATATTTTGGAACTGTATATTTTGATTACCTTTTTCTCATCATGATCTACATCAGCACTGATACAGGCACACCCATATCCATAATTTTCGTTTGTTTTTACAAACTCTTTGTCTGGAAAACCCTTCAGTTTTTCAATGCCACTTGAAGTAAAGCGTCCTTGAATTGATATATCCCACGTCCCGTCTTTATCACTAATCCATTGATTGGATGGGCTAGGATTTTGTAACCATCCACACCTTAATTCACTCCCCAAACAAAAGAAGCTAAGAACGAATAAAAATACAGTTATAAATAGTGGTTTCATCCTCAAATTAACTCCCTAGCATCCAGTTTACTTAAAAAAACCTCTGCAAATCCTTTAATTTGTTCTGCGTGATCTAAGCCGTTAATACACCGTCTTGCATTAAGAAAATCCACACTATCCTTGCTTACATAATCGGTCAGTTTCTTTCCTGTAAAAACTCCATTTTTGAATCCATCAATAAGAATAAACAAGGAGTTATTAGGCTCTAAAGCCCTATCAGGATCCGAAACCAAATCAACACCAAGCTTTTCTGAATATGCTTTATAGTTATAGTCCCAAGTAATTTGGACATAGCCTCTCCCATAATATGGATAATACCGGTAATGCTTTTTCCGGTACTCATCCGTCGAAATATGACCGCCCCAATCGCCCTCTCTCACTGGTTGAAACGTATCGCCAGTCTCTCTCTTAACCGTAGCGAGAATATAAGCAATCTGTGAGTTGAGGCTAAATCCTTGCTTTCTGCTCTCCTCGATAATTGCTCTGATCGTTCCCGCTCTCGTAGAAAAATCGTATCCCCGGCATTTAATCGCATCGAGAAAAACCAGCGGATGCATATGCCACGGATTCTCCACCATTCCGGCCACACGGTACATCCAACGGAGATCTGTCAAAAATTTCATACTGTAGGCGTGCCACTCCGGGGCGTCTCTTTTCAGTTGTGGCGTAAAAAATGCTTTCCACACCGGAGACTCCGACGAGTAATACCACTCACTGGGGTGTTTCACGCACAGACGATACAGATGCGCACGCATTGACGGGTTCTGCACCGCACGCCGGTACTGTTCCGGGTTATACCGGGGAGATTTTGCATCATCAATCTGGTTCAGCAGTTGCCGGTAGTTGAATGCTTCCAGTGGGCTGTAAAGCTTATCGTCATCATCCGCCACGCTGAAAAAACGCTCAAAAATCGTCCTCACCAGCCCCTTCGGCTGTCTCTCTCCGTCGAGATGGTCAAAGCTCACCGGGCTGTCCTCCGTGGCCTCAAAACCCCGACCAGCCAGATCATACCGGGACAACAGCTGCACATCCGATTCCGCCAGCAGCCCGCGCGACGCCCCGCCCGGCCAGTAGCGTTTACCCTCTTTGTCCGTCACCGCCTGACCTGACAGCGCCATCACCGTTTCGCTCTGCGTGGTTATCCGGCCCTTCTGGATTTCCCCGCCGGTGACTTTCAGGTACACCGGTATGCCCTTCGGGCAGCGGGCAAAGGCGGGCGTGTCGCGCCCCACACCTTCCAGGTTGCTCAGGAAGCGCGGCAGGTCGTCCGGGGTCAGACATTCGATATGCACCTGATAGCGCTTTTCATGCCCGTCCTCTGTGGGAACCTGAAAATACCCCAGATGCCCCACCGGGTCCCCGGCCTTAACCGGATAGGGGTCAGGACACACCACCGTATCAAACTGCACAGTTTCGCGTGACGGCGGCAGAAACGGCGACCACCACGCCGGGCGGGCGGCGCTGTCGGGCGCCGGAACCAGATTCCCTTTGTCACATACTGTCCATACCCGGTCCCCGGCTTTAAGGCTCATCCTGCCCGTAACCGGCTCCGCCAGCGTGACGTACGCATACTGCCGCCCGTTGCTCCCTGCCATGGTGTCAGCACTTACCGCTTTATCCCATATCACACGTGTACCGGGTGGCAACTCTGCCACCACCACCTGCCGGGATACGTCCATATACGCATTCAGATGCTGTCCGTCTGCGACCTTAAACGCCGTGCTGTCCTGCTCCGGGTAGGCCAGCCACGGCGCGAGATGCATATACAGCGTGTAAAAGGTCAGTCCGCTTTCTGCCGTTTCCCCGGGCTGAACACAGTGCCTGACCAGCACAAAAGACCCGGAGTAGCGTAAATCCCCCCAGTACCACGGCACGCTGA
>NZ_RHJJ01000002.1:0-222995 GCF_004212225.1 Escherichia sp. E14V7 | reverse complement strand
CCAACGGTACGGCCGCCTTCACGGATTGCGAAACGCAGACCGTCGTCCATCGCGATCGGGTGGATCAGGGTAACAACCATTTTGATGTTGTCGCCCGGCATTACCATCTCTACGCCTTCCGGCAGTTCGATGGTACCAGTCACGTCAGTAGTACGGAAGTAGAACTGCGGACGGTAGCCTTTGAAGAACGGAGTATGACGGCCGCCTTCATCTTTGGACAGAATGTACACTTCAGATTCGAACTTGGTGTGCGGCTTGATGGTGCCCGGCTTAGCCAGTACCTGACCACGTTCGATTTCTTCACGTTTGATACCACGCAGCAGAACACCTACGTTCTCACCAGCACGGCCTTCGTCCAGCAGTTTGCGGAACATTTCAACGCCAGTACAGGTAGACTTCTGAGTCTCTTTGATACCAACGATTTCAACTTCTTCACCAACTTTGATGATACCGCGTTCTACACGACCGGTAACAACGGTACCACGACCGGAGATGGAGAATACGTCTTCGATCGGCAGCAGGAACGGCTTGTCAATCGCACGCTCTGGTTCCGGAATGTAAGAATCCAGGAAGCCAGCCAGTTCCAGGATTTTCGCTTCCCACTCTGCGTCGCCTTCCAGCGCTTTCAGAGCAGAACCACGAACGATCGGAGTGTCGTCGCCCGGGAAGTCGTACTGAGACAGAAGTTCACGAACTTCCATTTCAACCAGTTCCAGCAGCTCTTCGTCATCAACCATGTCACATTTGTTCAGGAACACGATGATGTACGGAACGCCTACCTGACGACCCAGCAGGATGTGCTCACGAGTCTGCGGCATCGGGCCGTCAGTCGCAGCAACTACCAGGATCGCGCCGTCCATCTGAGCAGCACCAGTGATCATGTTTTTAACATAGTCGGCGTGCCCCGGGCAGTCTACGTGTGCGTAGTGACGGGTCGGGGTGTCATATTCAACGTGAGAAGTGTTGATGGTGATACCACGAGCTTTTTCTTCCGGCGCGTTATCGATCTGGTCGAATGCACGAGCAGCACCGCCGTAGGTTTTAGCCAGTACGGTGGTGATTGCAGCGGTCAGAGTAGTTTTACCGTGGTCAACGTGGCCGATAGTACCAACGTTAACGTGCGGTTTTGTACGTTCAAATTTTTCTTTAGACACGGCTATATTCCTTACTATAGTGCTCTCCCCTTCAGGAGAGAGCACGGGACTTTGGTATTAACCCTTAGGCTTATTTACCACGGGCTTCAATTACGGCCTGAGCAACGTTACTCGGCGCTTCATCATACTTCAGGAATTCCATGGTGTATGATGCACGACCTTTGGTCAGAGAACGCAGCTGAGTTGCATATCCGAACATTTCAGACAGCGGTACTTCAGCGTGGATCTTAACGCCAGTAACTTCAGATTCCTGACCTTTGAGCATACCACGACGACGGCTCAAGTCACCGATAACGTCACCGGTGTTCTCTTCTGGAGTTTCTACTTCAACCTTCATGATCGGCTCAAGCAGAACTGGTTTCGCTTTCTTAAAGCCTTCTTTAAAGGCGATAGAAGCAGCCAGTTTAAACGCCAGTTCAGAGGAGTCAACGTCATGGTAAGAACCGAAGTGCAGACGAACACCCATGTCTACTACCGGGTAGCCTGCCAGCGGACCTGCTTTCAGCTGTTCCTGGATACCTTTATCAACGGCCGGGATGTATTCGCCAGGGATTACACCACCTTTAATGTCGTTGATGAACTCGTAGCCTTTCGGGTTTGAACCCGGCTCCAGCGGGTACATGTCGATAACAACATGACCATACTGACCACGACCACCAGACTGTTTCGCGTGTTTACCTTCAACATCGGTAACTTTCTGGCGGATAGTTTCACGGTAAGCAACCTGCGGTTTACCTACGTTCGCTTCAACGTTGAATTCACGCTTCATACGGTCAACGATGATGTCGAGGTGCAGTTCGCCCATACCCGCGATGATGGTCTGGTTAGATTCTTCGTCAGTCCATACACGGAAAGACGGGTCTTCTTTAGCCAGACGGCCCAGAGCCAGACCCATTTTTTCCTGGTCAGCTTTGGTTTTCGGTTCAACTGCGATGGAGATTACCGGCTCAGGGAATTCCATACGTTCCAGAATGATCGGCGCATCCGGGTCACACAGGGTGTCACCAGTGGTTACGTCTTTCAGACCGATTGCAGCAGCGATGTCGCCCGCGCGAACTTCTTTGATCTCTTCACGTTTGTTAGCGTGCATCTGAACGATACGACCGAAACGCTCACGTGCAGCTTTCACGGAGTTCAGTACGGTATCACCAGAGTTAACCACACCGGAGTAAACACGGAAGAAGGTCAGGTTACCAACAAACGGGTCGGTAGCGATTTTGAACGCCAGTGCAGAGAACGGCTCGTCATCACTTGCGTGACGTTCAGCCGGAGTGTCTTTACCGTCGTCCAAGATACCGTTGATCGCAGGTACATCAACCGGGGATGGCAGGTAATCAATTACCGCATCCAGCATCGCCTGAACACCTTTGTTCTTGAACGCAGAACCACAGGTTACCAGGATGATTTCGTTGTTCAGAACGCGCTGACGCAGAGCACCTTTGATTTCTGCTTCAGTCAGTTCTTCACCACCCAGGTATTTTTCCATCAGCTCTTCAGAAGCTTCAGCTGCGGATTCGATCAGGTTCTGGTGCCATTCGTTAGCCAGTTCAACCATGTCTGCCGGGATATCTTCGTATTCGAAGGTTACGCCCTGGTCAGCGTCGTTCCAGTTGATAGCTTTCATTTTCACCAGGTCAACAACACCGGTGAAATGTTCTTCAGCACCAATCGCCAGCTGCAGCGGAACCGGGTTCGCGCCCAGACGGGTTTTGATCTGGTTAACAACTTTCAGGAAGTTCGCACCCATGCGGTCCATTTTGTTAACGAACGCAATGCGCGGAACTTTATATTTGTTTGCCTGACGCCATACGGTTTCAGACTGCGGCTGAACACCACCAACTGCGCAGTAAACCATTACCGCACCATCGAGAACACGCATGGAACGTTCTACTTCGATTGTGAAGTCAACGTGCCCCGGGGTGTCGATGATGTTGATGCGATGCGGCTCATACTGCTTAGCCATACCAGACCAGAATGCAGTAGTTGCAGCGGAAGTGATGGTAATACCACGTTCCTGCTCCTGCTCCATCCAGTCCATGGTTGCAGCGCCGTCATGAACTTCACCGATTTTATGGTTTACACCGGTGTAGAACAGAATACGTTCGGTAGTAGTGGTTTTACCGGCGTCGATGTGCGCACTGATACCGATGTTACGGTAACGTGCGATGGGTGTTGTACGAGCCATTTGTTTCCTCGTTTATCTTTTAGGCGTTCAATTTAAGTAGCCCAAAGCGGGCTGCTTACTGGAAGCGCCCGCCTGGTGACTAAAACTCCGAAGGGATTACCAACGGTAGTGTGCGAACGCCTTGTTGGCTTCGGCCATACGGTGAACGTCTTCACGTTTCTTAACTGCAGTACCTTTGTTTTCTGCAGCATCGGAAAGTTCGTTCGCCAGGCGCAGAGCCATGGATTTATCACCGCGTTTACGAGCAGCTTCAACGATCCAACGCATTGCCAGAGCATTACGACGAACCGGACGGACTTCAACTGGTACCTGATAAGTAGAACCACCAACGCGGCGAGACTTAACTTCTACAGTCGGGCGCACGTTTTCGAGAGCTACTTCGAATGCTTCCAGTTCAGATTTACCAGAGCGCTGAGCCAGGGTCTCCAGCGCGCTGTATACGATAGATTCGGCAGTAGATTTTTTACCATCTACCATCAGGATATTTACAAATTTAGCCAGCAGTTCTGATCCGAACTTCGGATCCGGCAGAATTTTACGCTGACCAATGACGCGACGACGTGGCATGGAAATACTCCGTTGTTAATTCAGGATTGTCCAAAACTCTACGAGTTTAGTTTGACATTTAAGTTAAAACGTTTGGCCTTACTTAACGGAGAACCATTAAGCCTTAGGACGCTTCACGCCATACTTGGAACGAGCCTGCTTACGGTCTTTAACGCCGGAGCAGTCAAGCGCACCACGTACGGTGTGGTAACGAACACCCGGGAGGTCTTTAACACGACCGCCACGGATCAGGATCACGGAGTGCTCCTGCAGGTTGTGACCTTCACCACCGATGTAGGAAGTCACTTCGAAACCGTTAGTCAGACGAACACGGCATACTTTACGCAGTGCGGAGTTCGGTTTTTTAGGGGTGGTAGTATATACACGGGTACATACGCCACGTTTTTGCGGGCATGCTTCCAGCGCAGGCACGTTGCTTTTCGCAACTTTGCGAGCACGTGGTTTGCGTACCAGCTGGTTAACTGTTGCCATTAAATAGCTCCTGGTTTTAGCTTTTGCTTCGTAAACACGTAATAAAACGTCCTCACACAATATGAGGACGCCGAATTTTAGGGCGGTGTCGAAAAGGTGTCAAGAAATATACAACGATCCCGCCGTCACCAGGCCATCTGGCTGGTGTGCTTAACCGTAAGTCTGACGAAATCAGTATAGTCAATTGGGATGATATCGTTCGAAATTTGAGCAGTCAAACCGCGGGCAATGAGGTCTTCGTTCAGGGCATAAACCTTAATGGGGGCATTACGCAGACTTTCAAGGTAGCGGTTGCCGTCAACTGCGGCAGTTACGCCATCCTGTAATAACAGCAGTTCGTCGCCCTCACTGAGCAGACGCAGCAGCGCAGGAAAATCTGTCAGCCAGGGAGAGCGATGTAATGTGTGCAACATGTACGCCTCAAAATTTCAAAATAACATCGTAGTTGGCGAGTTCGCGGCGTAAGGCATCTGCTTCGAGCGGCGTGGCTTCGACAACAAAGGGTGTCTGCGGATCTAACCCTCGTTCGCGCAGAGAAGCCGCACAAACCCAGCACTGTTCAATGTCATACAGACCCAGCAATTTAAAAGTGGCAATGTAATCACGCGCCAGCACCGCATCGGGCTTTTGTTCTGGCAGAAGCTGAAAAACGCCATCGGCGATAAAGAAGACGGCGAGATCGTCAGTTAAAGCGGAAGTTGCGAGTAAAGCATCTAATCCCTCGCGACCAGCCGCGGTGCCATGAGGCGCAGTAGAAAAGACAAACGCTATTCTTTTCATCAGAACTGTACCACCCTGTCACAGGTTAGCGAGGCTTCTGCCAGAGCGCCAAGTCCGCTTAAGGTAAATCCCGGCTGAAGGTTTGACGAGGCCAGTCCCAGTCTTCCAGCTTCAGTTTCATCGACGATACCGCGGCGTAACGCTGCCGCCACGCAGATATTCAGTGCCACACCATGTTGCGCATTCAACTGTTGCCAGCCGCGCACAAGGTCAAATTCGTCGCTTGCCGGTGAGGTCAATTGGTTAGCGTTATAGACCCCTTCCCGGTAGAAAAAGACGCTACTCAACTCATGGCCTTCTGCTATCAGCGCCTGTGCAAACTGAAAAGCACTACTCGCCTGTTGCGTTCCGTATGCTGGCCCGGTTACCACGATGGCAAAACGCATTACTTATCTTGCCCCTGGAAATCACCGCTCTTGAACTGACGGATATAGAGATAAACAGTATGTTTGGAGATGTTGAGACGATCAGCAACCTGGTTGATCGCATCTTTGATATCGAAAATGCCTTTCTCGTAAAGATTCAACACGATTTGACGATTTTTGGCGTTATTAGAAACATTACGATCGGCGTTCACTTCTTCAATGGTGAACTCCAGTGTTTGGGTAACCAGATCTTCAACCGAAGACGCAAAGTTGACACTTGAACCGACGTCCGGGGTTTCTGGCGGCACAAAGGTACTCATAATCTGCGAGAAGGGAACATCAAGATTCATATTGATGCACAGCAGACCAATTACACGCTGTTCGCGGTTACGAATCGCGATGGTCAGGGACTTCATTAATACGCCGCTTTTGGCGCGAGTAAAGTAGCATTTAGAAACGCTGCTATCCGCTCCCGTCATGTCGTGCAGCATACGCAGTGCCAGATCGGTAATTGGCGAGCCAATCTTCCGGCCTGTATGTTCGCCGTTGGCAATACGAATGGCTGAACATTTTAAATCCTGCAAAGAGTGCAAAACGATTTCACAGTGGGAACCAATGAGCATCGCTAACCCGTCCACCACCGCTTCGTAGGATTTCAGAATATCAAAATCGGTCTGGTCGAAAGGACGTTGATCCAGTAAATCCAACTCACTGGTTTCGTTGGTTAAAAGCGACCTGGACATGAAAAAAAACACTCCTTTTCAGGAGCCTGTCGTTAACTTTTCAGGGCAGGCTCATTAATGATGCGGGTAATTAAATTAATACAGCGGAGGTTCCGCTTTCCAGCACTAATTATATCCGGCCTGCAATAAAAAAACCGCCGCCTGGTCAGGCGGCGGTTTTTAATGCTTATTTTTTAGCAGAATCTGCTGCTTTAGCATCTGCTTCTGGCTTCGTATCAGCCTTCGGTGCTGGTTTCACATCCAGCAGTTCTACGTCAAATACCAGAGTAGAGTTCGGTGGGATCCCCGGAACGCCCGCTTTGCCGTAAGCCAGCTCTGGTGGAATAACCAGTTTGATCTTACCGCCTTTCTTGATGTTCTTCAGACCTTCAGTCCAGCCAGGGATCACGCCGTCCAGACGGAACGAGAGCGGTTCACCACGGGTATATGAGTTATCGAACTCTTTACCGTCAATCAGCGTACCTTTGTAGTTCACTACTACAGTATCGCTGTCTTTCGGTGCTTCACCTTTACCGGCTTCCACTACCTGATAAACCAGGCCAGTTGAAGAGGTTTTTACACCTTTCTCTTTGGCAAATTTCTCGCGGTACTCTTTACCTTTCGCTTCGTTATCAGCAGCATCTTTTTCCATCTTCGCCTGAGCGGAGGACTTCACGCGTGCTTCAAACGCTTGCAGAGTCTGTTCGATCTCTTGATCAGAGAGTTTGCTTTTATCAGCAAATGCATCCTGAACACCCGCGATTAGCTGATCTTTATCCAGTTTGATGCCCAGCTTTTCTTGTTCTTTCAGAGAATTGTCCATGTAACGACCGAGCGAAGCACCCAGCGCGTAAGCTGATTTCTGATCGTCATTTTTGAACGCTGCTTTGCTGTCAGCAGTTGCAGTTGGTTTCGCCGCTTCGGCAGCAAAAGTGATTGGTGCATGCAGGGCAACGGCCATTGTGGTCGCCAGCAGCGTTACTTTAAACAGTGATTTCATCCATATCTCCAGGATCGGGGCATCTCACCCCTGGGTTAACTATTATCAGAAAGGTACTATAAAACGTTGTCGAACAAATCTACATACAGATACGCCCTATTATCATCTATTTTCAGACTCTTTTTGTTTAAATTAGTTTCGATGACTGCGAAATGAGTGCTGTCTCGGGCAGCAAAGTTAAGTAGAATCCGCGGCGACCATTCGACAAAAGAGGTGAATCATGCAGGATTTAACTTTGGAAGCACGCCTGGCAGAACTGGAGAGCCGGCTGGCTTTTCAGGAAATCACCATTGAAGAACTGAACGTCACGGTGACCGCTCATGAAATGGAGATGGCGAAACTGCGCGATCATCTGCGTCTGCTGACCGAGAAGTTAAAAGCCAGCCAGCCGTCGAACATCGCGTCGCAGGCTGAAGAAACGCCACCGCCGCATTATTGAGGCGTAAAAAAAGCGGGGATTCCCCGCTTTTTTGTCGCTTTTTCGGTATTAGTGGCAACCGCAACCGCCGTTACCTTTACCGCCACAGCAGCCTTCGCCACCGTGTTCATGACCGTGATCGTGGCCATGACCGCCGCAGCAACCGTCGTGGTCGTGATCGTGGTGATGATCGTGCGCGCCATGAACGTGACCATGAGCCAGTTCTTCTTCAGTCGCTTCGCGAATCGCCACAACTTCAACGTTAAATTTCAGGTTCTGACCGGCCAGCATGTGGTTACCATCAACCACGACGTGATCGTCTTCAACCGCAGTGATTTCAACCGGTACCGGCCCCTGGTCGGTTTCAGCCAGGAAACGCATACCTACCTGCAGTTCATCAACGCCCATAAATACGTCTTTAGGAACGCGCTGCACCAGGTTTTCGTCGTACTGACCGTAAGCGTCGTTCGCGCCAACAGCGACATCAAATTTGTCGCCAACTTCATGACCTTCCAGCGCTGTTTCCAGGCCAGAGATCAGGGAACCGTGACCATGCAGATAGTCCAGCGGCGCACTCACCGGAGACTCATCAACCAACACACCGTCTTCTGTACGTACCTGATAGGCCAGGCTGACCACCAGGTCTTTTGCTACTTTCATGATATCTCCTGAGCATGGGAAGAATAGTGGCGCAGATTGTAGCGGAATTCTGCAGCCGTGTACTCACTAGCTTAAAAAAACTCGGCGCATATCGCTAGTCCGGATGAAAAATCCCGATCACTTGCTCATCTTTGCGAACGTGATCGCGGGCTTCTTTATCGACTTCACGCATCTGGTGTCCACACTTAACACATTCAACAATATCAATATTATTTTCGCGCCACATCGCCATGGAATCTTGCGCCTGACAGGCCGGGCATTTTGCGCCCGCGATAAAACGTTTTCGGATTGCCATCTTTACCCTCTACTCAAATTCATCCCAGCCGTCCAGCTGGCGTCGTTCTTGTTGCATTTCACGCTGGAAAATCTCTTCCAGTTCGCGTCGGGCTTCCCTGGCGCGAGAAATTTGTACGGTATCAGCATGCATCGGGATTAACTCCCGCAGCATTCGCATATCCAGGCGGCGAAAATGCAGTTGCGCGCGCTGCGCCTGATGCGGATGCATGCCAAGCGTGACCAGCGTTTTGCGCCCCAGCTCTAACGCACTGGAGAATGTCTCACGGGAAAACTGCGTCACCCCGGCCTGTAATAACTCATGCGCTTCCACACGTCCGCGCGCTCGCGCAAGAATATGCAAATGCGGAAAGTGTTGCTGGCAAATCTCCACCAGCTTCATGGTGTCTTCCGGCTCGTTACAGGTAATGACAATAGACTCTGCGGCCTCTGCACCCGCAGAACGTAAAAGATCTACCTGCGTGGCGTCGCCGTAATAAACTTTGTAGCCATATTTACGCATCAGGTTAACGGCACTGATATCCCGCTCCAGCACGGTAATGCGCATTTTATTTGCCATCAGCAAACGACCAATCACCTGACCAAAACGCCCAAAGCCCACGACTATAACCTGCGGTTTATCATCGTTGACCCACGGTTTTTCATCCTCTTCTTCCGGTCCGTTAAACTGGCGGGATAGCCATTTATCCACCAGCTTCATCAGCAACGGCGTGGTCATCATGGAAAGCGTCACCGTCACCAGCAACAGCGCCATCTGGTCGCCCTGGAATAAGCGTTGTGAAGAAGCGGTAGAAAAGAGGACAAAGGCAAACTCACCGCCCTGACTCAACACGCCAGCAAACTGCATCCGCTCTGAGCTACGCACGCCATACAATCGCGCCAGCAGATACAGCACGAGAATTTTCACCGCCACCAGCACAACCACGCTTATCACTACCCACAGCAGATGGGTATAAAGCACACCGAGGTTGAGCGACATGCCGACAGAGATAAAGAACAAACCGAGCAGCAAGCCTTTGAAGGGATCGATAGCCGTTTCCAGTTCATGGCGATATTCACTTTCCGCCAGCAGCACGCCCGCAATAAACGTACCGAGCGCCATCGACAGTCCCAGCGCATCCATAAACAATGCGGAACCCAACACCAGCAGCAGCGTCGCGGCGGTGAACACTTCCCGCACGCCAGAAGCTGCAATAAAGCGGAATACCGGACGCAGTAAATAGCGCCCGCCAATCAGCATGCCGACAAACGCCAGCACCTTCATGCCGATCTTCATCCAGTCGAAATGTTCATCTGCTGACCCCGCCAACAACGGCACTAACGCCAGTGCCGGGATCACCGCCAGATCCTGAAACAGTAACACCGAGAAACCTAACTGGCCGGATTCGCTGCGATTCATCCCTTTCTCACGCATCAATTGCAACGCCATTGCAGTTGAAGACATCGCAAGGCCAATGCCACCGACCACTGCCGCCTGCCAGGCGAAATCCGTCAGCATCAATAATCCCGCCAGCAACGCCGCGCTTAACAGCACCTGTGCCGCGCCTACGCCAAAAATCGAGCGTCGCAATTGCCAAAGTTTGGAAGGATTCAACTCCAGGCCGATGATAAACATCAGGAACACCACGCCGAGTTCCGAAAAGTGGAGGATCTCATCGACGTCGCTAATAAACCCCAGCCCCCACGGGCCAATTGCAATCCCTGCCAGCAAATATCCCAACACAGCGCCAATACCCAGCCGCGATGCCAGCGGCACCGCAGCCACCGCCGCGAAGAGAAACAGCACTCCTGCGAGTAAAAAATCGGAACCTTCCATCAGCGGCCTCCTGGAGACAGCGGATTTGCCAGCCAGTCACTGTAGGCTCTGGCGTGGCTCGCCAGCTCCTGTGCGCTTTGCCGTCTCGCCCAGTAAATAATGATGGGGCTTAACCAATGCATCCGGCACATGCCCGCCGCCAGTTCAAAGGGGCGCAGAACATCGCTCATCGGGTAGCGATTCAATGCGTCATAACGGTAAGCACTTTCCGGCTCGCCGGTGGTAATCACGCTACGCCAGTACTTTCCCGCCAGTTGGTTTCCCCCCGGCCCGCTGGCAAAACCACGACTTAATACCCGGTCCAGCCACTCTTTCAGTAGCGCCGGGCAGCTATAGGTATAAAGAGGATGCTGAAAGACAATCACCTCGTGCTTGCGCAGTAATGCCTGCTCACGGGGGATATCAATAAAAAAATCGGGATAGTGCGCGTAAAGGTCGTGCACGGTAACATTGCTGAGCTGCGTGGCCGGTTTAAGCAGTACCCGGTTTGCCACCGAGTCCTGAGATTCCGGATGGGCATACAGCAGCAAAACTTTCGCTGGCTGAGACATCATCCCCCTCCCGGTATGGTTTTTGTGTATAGTCGCTGTTTTGGGCTACCATTGCGCCCGGTGCGGCAGCTCGCCCATACATTACATTATCATAATGATAAGTTAACATAGTCTGAACATACGGCGCCTTATGATTGTTTTCTCCTCGTTACAAATTCGTCGCGGCGTGCGCGTCCTGCTGGATAATGCCACCGCCACCATCAACCCCGGGCAGAAAGTCGGCCTGGTGGGTAAAAACGGCTGTGGTAAATCTACCCTGCTGGCATTGCTGAAAAATGAAATCAGCGCCGACGGCGGCAGCTACACCTTTCCGGGAAGCTGGCAACTGGCGTGGGTGAATCAGGAAACGCCGGCGTTACCGCAAGCGGCGCTGGAATATGTCATTGACGGCGACCGTGAATATCGTCAACTGGAAGCGCAGCTGCACGACGCCAACGAACGTAACGACGGGCACGCCATTGCGACCATTCATGGCAAGCTGGATGCTATTGACGCATGGAGTATTCGCTCCCGTGCCGCCAGCCTGCTGCACGGCCTCGGTTTCAGCAATGAACAACTGGAGCGCCCGGTGAGTGATTTCTCCGGTGGCTGGCGTATGCGTCTTAACCTTGCCCAGGCGCTGATTTGCCGTTCAGACTTGCTGCTGCTCGACGAACCGACTAACCACCTCGATCTTGATGCCGTTATCTGGCTGGAAAAATGGCTGAAGAGCTATCAGGGCACGCTGATCCTGATCTCTCACGACCGCGACTTCCTCGATCCGATAGTGGATAAAATTATTCATATCGAACAACAAAGCATGTTCGAGTACACCGGTAACTACAGTTCGTTTGAAGTACAGCGCGCCACCCGTCTGGCGCAACAACAAGCGATGTATGAAAGCCAGCAGGAACGCGTAGCGCATCTGCAAAGTTATATCGACCGTTTCCGTGCCAAAGCCACCAAAGCGAAGCAGGCCCAGAGCCGCATTAAGATGCTCGAGCGTATGGAGCTGATTGCCCCCGCGCACGTCGACAACCCGTTCCGCTTTAGCTTCCGCGCGCCGGAAAGTCTGCCAAATCCGTTACTGAAGATGGAAAAAGTCAGTGCGGGCTATGGCGATCGCATTATTCTCGACTCGATTAAACTGAATCTGGTCCCCGGCTCGCGCATTGGTCTGTTAGGCCGCAACGGCGCGGGTAAATCGACATTAATCAAACTGTTAGCCGGTGAACTTGCGCCAGTCAGCGGTGAAATTGGTCTGGCGAAAGGGATCAAGCTCGGCTACTTCGCCCAGCATCAACTTGAATACCTGCGCGCCGACGAATCGCCTATTCAACATCTGGCACGTTTAGCGCCGCAGGAGCTGGAGCAAAAACTGCGTGACTATCTCGGCGGCTTTGGTTTCCAGGGCGATAAAGTGACGGAAGAAACGCGCCGCTTTTCCGGTGGTGAAAAAGCCCGCCTGGTGCTGGCATTAATTGTCTGGCAGCGTCCGAATCTGCTGCTGCTCGACGAACCGACCAACCACCTTGACCTCGACATGCGTCAGGCACTGACAGAAGCGTTGATCGAGTTTGAAGGCGCGCTGGTTGTTGTTTCGCACGACCGTCATTTGCTGCGTTCCACCACTGACGATCTCTATCTGGTTCACGATCGTAAAGTCGAACCGTTCGACGGCGATCTGGAAGATTATCAACAGTGGTTGAGCGACGTACAAAAGCAGGAAAACCAGGCCGACGACGCGCCAAAAGAGAACGCGAACAGCGCCCAGGCGCGTAAAGATCAGAAGCGTCGGGAAGCGGAGCTGCGTGCGCAAACCCAGCCACTGCGTAAAGAGATCGCCCGTCTGGAAAAAGAGATGGAGAAGCTGAATGCGCAACTGGCGCAGGCGGAAGAGAAACTCGGCGACAGCGAGCTGTACGACCAGAGCCGTAAAGCGGAACTGACCGCCTGCCTGCAACAACAAGCGAGCGCTAAATCCGGGCTGGAAGAATGCGAAATGGCATGGCTGGAGGCCCAGGAGCAGCTTGAGCAGATGCTGCTTGAAGGCCAAAGCAACTGATGGCGCAGATAACGACGACCGATGCCAATGAATTCAGCAGCAGTGCTGAATTCATCCCTATGCGCGGTTTCAGCAATTGCCATCTACAAACCATGCTGCCGCGTCTGTTTCGTCGTCAGGTGAAATTTACTCCGCACTGGCAGCGGCTGGAGTTGCCCGACGGTGATTTTGTCGATCTCGCGTGGAGTGAAGATCCTGCACAGGCGCAACATAAACCGCGTTTAGTGGTGTTTCACGGGCTGGAAGGCAGCCTCAATAGCCCTTACGCCCACGGCCTGGTTGATGCGGCGAAAAAGCGCGGCTGGCTGGGTGTGGTGATGCATTTTCGCGGATGCAGCGGTGAACCTAACCGCATGCACCGCATTTACCATTCGGGCGAAACCGAAGATGCCAGTTGGTTTTTACGCTGGCTGCAACGCGAATTTGGTCATGCGCCAACGGCTGCCGTCGGCTATTCGCTCGGCGGTAATATGCTGGCCTGTTTGCTGGCAAAAGAAGGCAATGATCTCCCGATTGATGCGGCGGTGATTGTCTCCGCGCCGTTTGTGTTGGAAGCCTGTAGTTACCATATGGAAAAGGGCTTTTCCCGCGTTTATCAGCGTTATTTGCTGAACCTGCTAAAAGCCAATGCTGCGCGCAAGCTGGCGGCCTACCCCGGTACGCTGCCGATTAATCTCGCGCAGTTAAAATCGGTACGTCGCATCCGTGAATTTGACGATCTGATCACCGCCAGAATTCACGGCTACGCCGACGCTATCGACTATTATCGTCAGTGTAGCGCCATGCCGATGCTCAATCGGATCGCCAAACCGACGCTGATTATTCACGCCAAAGACGATCCGTTTATGGATCATCAGGTGATCCCGAAACCGGAAAATCTTCCTCCGCAAGTAGAGTATCAACTGACCGAACATGGGGGTCATGTTGGTTTTCTTGGCGGTACATTACTTCACCCGCAAATGTGGCTGGAGTCACGCATTCCTGACTGGTTAACAACGTATCTGGAGGCGAAATCATGTTGATTCCCTGGCAAGACATCTCCCCTGAAACGCTGGAAAATTTAATTGAAAGCTTTGTGTTACGTGAAGGCACCGATTATGGTGAACAAGAGCGTACGCTTGAACAGAAAGTCGCCGACGTCAAACGCCAGCTACAGTGCGGAGAAGCGGTACTGGTCTGGTCGGAACTGCACGAGACGGTCAATATCATGCCGCGCAGTCAGTTTCGCGAATAACCTGCAACCGTCGGCGGACGAAATAATAATGATAGCCAAGTCATGGAGTTACTATGTCTGCCAAACATCCGGTCATTGCGGTAACAGGATCCAGCGGCGCGGGGACTACCACCACCAGCCTCGCGTTTCGTAAAATATTCGCCCAGTTAAATCTGCAAGCCGCCGAGGTGGAAGGCGACAGTTTTCACCGCTACACCCGCCCGGAAATGGACATGGCGATCCGCAAAGCGCGCGACGCCGGGCGGCATATCAGCTACTTCGGTCCCGAAGCCAACGACTTCGGCCTGCTGGAACAGACCTTTATTGAATACGGCCAGAGCGGCAAAGGGAAATCTCGCAGATATCTGCATACCTACGACGAAGCCGTACCGTGGAATCAGGTACCGGGGACATTCACCCCCTGGCAACCTTTACCGGAACCGACTGATGTACTGTTTTATGAAGGTTTACACGGCGGCGTAGTCACGCCACAGCATAACGTTGCGCAGCATGTAGACTTACTGGTTGGCGTGGTGCCTATCGTTAACCTTGAGTGGATTCAAAAACTGATCCGCGACACCAGCGAGCGCGGGCACTCACGAGAAGCAGTGATGGACTCTGTAGTGCGTTCAATGGAAGACTATATCAACTACATCACGCCGCAGTTTTCCCGCACCCATCTTAACTTCCAGCGCGTTCCCACCGTCGACACTTCAAACCCGTTCGCGGCAAAAGGCATTCCATCGCTGGATGAAAGCTTTGTGGTGATCCATTTTCGTAATCTGGAAGGGATCGATTTCCCCTGGCTACTGGCGATGTTGCAGGGCTCATTCATTTCCCACATCAATACATTAGTGGTGCCGGGCGGCAAAATGGGTCTGGCAATGGAGTTAATTATGCTGCCGCTGGTGCAACGACTGATGGAAGGGAAGAAAATCGAGTAGCGCCGCTAATAAGCCGGATAAAATACTATCCGGCGTCACAACGGGATAGTTAAATCACGCAGCAACCACTTCATACGAGTGGGTAATATTCACGGCTTTTTCCAGCATCAGCGCCACTGAACAATATTTCTCAGCAGAGAGATCCACCGCACGCGCAACCGCTGCGTCCTTCAGGTCGCGACCTGTGACGATAAAATGCAAATTGATATGGGTAAACAGGCGCGGGGCCTCTTCGCGGCGTTCAGAGGTCAGTTTTACTTCACAATCAACCACATCCTGACGCCCTTTTTGCAGGATAGAAACCACATCAATGGCGCTACAGCCACCCGCCGCCATCAGCACCATTTCCATCGGGCTGGGCGCTTTATCGCCGGAGTTGCCATCCATTAAAATCTGGTGACCAGAGGCGGATTCGCCCAAAAAAGTTAACCCTTCAACCCACTTCACACGCGCTTGCATAATCGGAACTCCATTGCGTCAATTTTCCTGACAGAGTACGCGTACTGACCAAATCGCGCAACGGAAGGCGACCTGGGTCATGCTGAAGCGAGACACCAGGAGACACAGAGCGAAAGCTATGCTAAAACAGTCAGGATGCTACAGTAATACATTGATGTACTGCATGTATGTAAAGGACGTCACATTACCGTGCAGTTCAGTTGATAGCCCCTTCCCAGGTAGCGGGAAGCACATTTCGGCAACCCAGAGACAGCGCCGTTTTCTGGCTCTGGAGAAAGCTTATAACAGAGGATAACCGCGCATGGTGCTTGGCAAACCGCAAACAGACCCGACTCTCGAATGGTTCTTGTCTCATTGCCACATTCATAAGTATCCATCCAAGAGCACGCTTATTCACCAGGGTGAAAAAGCGGAAACGCTGTACTACATCGTTAAAGGCTCTGTGGCAGTGCTGATCAAAGACGAGGAGGGTAAAGAAATGATCCTCTCCTATCTGAATCAGGGTGATTTTATTGGCGAATTGGGCCTGTTTGAAGAAGGCCAGGAACGTAGCGCATGGGTACGTGCAAAAACCGCCTGTGAAGTAGCTGAAATTTCCTACAAAAAATTTCGTCAGTTAATTCAGGTTAACCCGGATATTCTGATGCGTCTCTCCGCGCAGATGGCGCGTCGTCTGCAAGTCACTTCAGAGAAAGTGGGCAACCTCGCTTTCCTCGACGTTACAGGTCGCATCGCGCAGACGCTGCTGAATCTGGCAAAACAACCGGATGCCATGACTCACCCGGACGGTATGCAAATTAAAATTACCCGTCAGGAAATTGGTCAAATTGTCGGCTGTTCTCGTGAAACCGTGGGGCGCATTCTGAAGATGCTGGAAGATCAGAACCTGATCTCCGCACACGGTAAAACCATCGTCGTTTACGGCACCCGTTAACCCCATCGGAGTGGCGCGTTACCTGGTAGCGCGCCATTTTGTTTAAACCGATGTGGCGCAGACTGATTTATCATCCTGATATCAACTATGCACTACGACAAACACTGGTGCTATGTTTGCCCGTGGCCGTTGGTCTGTTGTTTGGCGAATTAAGACTCGGCCTGCTGTTTTCACTCGTCCCTGCCTGTTGCAATATTGCGGGGCTTGATACCCCCCATAAACGTTTTTTCAAACGCTTGATTATTGGCGCGTCGCTGTTTGCTACCTGTAGCTTACTGACACAGCTGCTGTTGGAAAAAGATATCCCCCTACCCTTTCTGCTGACTGGGTTAACGCTGGTACTTGGCGTCACTGCTGAGCTTGGGCCATTACACGCAAAATTGCTTCCTGCATCGCTGCTGGCTGCCATTTTTACCCTCAGTCTGGCGGGATATATGCCGGTATGGGAGCCATTGCTCATTTATGCGTTAGGCACACTCTGGTACGGGCTGTTTAACTGGTTTTGGTTCTGGATCTGGCGCGAACAACCCCTACGCGAATCACTTAGTCTGCTCTACCGTGAACTGGCTGATTACTGTGAAATCAAATACAGTCTGCTCACTCAGCACACCGATCCCGAAAAAGCGCTCCCGCCACTACTGGTACGCCAGCAAAAAGCGGTCGATTTAATTACCCAGTGCTATCAGCAAATGCACATGCTTTCCGCGCAAAATAATACTGACTACAAGCGGATGTTGCGCATTTTCCAGGAAGCTCTGGATTTACAGGAACATATTTCGGTCAGTTTGCATCAACCTGAAGAGGTGCAAAAGTTGGTCGAGCGTAGCCATGCGGAGGAAGTTATCCGCTGGAATGCGCAAACCGTCGCCGCTCGCCTGCGCGTGCTGGCTGATGACATTCTTTACCATCGCCTGCCGACGCGTTTTACGATGGAGAAGCAAATTGGCGCACTGGAGAAAATCGCCCGTCAGCACCCGGATAATCCTGTTGGGCAATTCTGCTACTGGCACTTCAGCCGCATCGCTCGTGTGCTGCGTACCCAGAAACCGCTCTATGCCCGCGATCTGCTGGCGGATAAACAGCGGCGGATGCCATTACTTCCGGCGTTAAAAAGTTATCTTTCATTGAAATCTCCGGCACTGCGCAATGCCGGGCGACTCAGTGTGATGTTGAGCGTCGCCAGCCTGATGGGCACCGCGCTGCATCTGCCGAAGTCGTATTGGATCCTGATGACGGTGTTGCTGGTGACACAAAATGGTTACGGCGCGACCCGTCTGAGGATTGTGAATCGCTCCGTGGGAACCGTGGTCGGGTTAATCATTGCGGGCGTGGCGCTGCACTTTAAAATTCCCGAAGGTTACACCCTGACGCTGATGCTGTTTACCACCCTCGCCAGCTACCTGATATTGCGCAAAAACTACGGCTGGGCAACGGTCGGCTTTACCATTACTGCGGTGTATACCCTGCAACTGTTGTGGCTGAACGGCGAGCAATACATCATTCCGCGTCTTATCGATACCATTATTGGTTGTTTGATAGCCTTCGGTGGCACGGTATGGCTGTGGCCGCAGTGGCAGAGCGGGTTATTGCGTAAGAACGCCCATGATGCTTTAGAAACCTACCAGGAAGCGATTCGTCTGATCCTGAGTAAAGATCCGCAACCAACACCACTGGCCTGGCAGCGAATGCGGGTTAATCAGGCACATAACACTCTGTATAACTCATTAAATCAAGCGATGCAGGAACCCGCATTTAACAGCCATTATCTGGCTGACATGAAACTGTGGGTAACACATAGTCAGTTTATTGTTGAACATATTAATGCCATGACCACGCTGGCGCGAGAACACCGGACATTACCACAGGAGCTGGCGCAAGAGTATTTGCAGTCTTGTGAAATCGCTATTCAACGCTGTCAACAGCGGCTGGAATATGACGAGCCGGGCGGGTCTGGTGACGCCAATATCATAGACGCGCCAGAGATGCTGCCGCACGAAGGCGCGGCTGGTACCCTGGAACAGCATTTACAACGGGTTATTGGCCATCTGAATACCATGCACACCATATCGTCGATGGCGTGGCGTCAGCGACCGCATCACGGGATTTGGTTGAGTCGCAAGTTGCGGGATTCGAAGGCGTAATCAATTCATTGCCAGAAGCGACCCCCTTTGCCTGATACGACGCTAACGCGTCTTATCAGCCGACAAGCATACACTCGAACCGTAGGTCGGATAAGGCGTTCACGCCGCATCCGACATCTTTTGCCTGATGCGACGCTGACGCGTCTTATTTACGCCCCAACCACCTTCGCCACCGCGTGGGCGAAACGTTGCATCCCTTCATCGATATCCGCATCTTCCACCACCAGCGACGGCGCCAAACGCATCACATCCGGCCCGGCGTTCAGCACCATTACGCCAGCCTCTGCGCCCGCATAAAGGAAATCACGCGCCTGACCTTTGTATTGTGGTTTCAGCTCCGCGCCAATCAACAACCCCATGCCGCGAATATCGCTAAACACATCAAACTGCTGGTCAATCTTCTGCAAATGGTCAACAAAACGCTGACGTTTCACCTGAATGCCTTCCAGCACATCCGGTGTATTGATGATATCAAATGCCGCGCCCGCGACTGCACAGGCCAGTGGATTACCGCCGTAGGTGGAACCGTGAGAACCAGGATGAAACGCTGAAGCAATCTCCGCCGTGGTCAGCATGGCGCTAATCGGGAAGCCGCCGCCCAGGGCTTTCGCAGAGGTCAAAATATCTGGCGTCACGCCGTAGTGCATATAGGCAAACAAATCGCCAGTCCGCCCCATTCCACACTGCACTTCATCAAACACCAGCAATGCCTGATGCTGATCGCACAACTCACGCAAGCCCTGCAAAAACGCTGGCGTCGCCGCTGTCACGCCGCCCTCGCCCTGAATCGGCTCAACCACCACCGCGCAGGTATGGTCATCCATCACCGCTTTCACTGCGTGAAGATCATTAAAAGGCACGTGGATAATATCTGCCGGTTTTGGCCCAAAGCCGTCGGAATATTTCGGCTGCCCGCCCACAGAAACGGTAAACAACGAGCGACCATGAAAGGCGTTATGGAAGGCGATGATTTTGGTTTTGAACGGGCTATGACGCACACAGGCGTAATGGCGTGCCAGTTTAAAGGCGGTTTCGTTAGCTTCCGTGCCGGAGTTCATAAACACCACGCGTTCGGCAAACGTCGTCTCAATCAGTTTACGCCCAAGACGCAGTGCCGGTTCATTGGTGAAAACGTTGCTGATATGCCACAGGGTTTCCCCCTGGGTTTTTAACGCTTCCACCAGCGCCGGATGGCAATGGCCTAACGCCGTTACCGCAATCCCACCCGCGAAATCGACATACTCCTTGCCTTGCTGATCCCAGACTCGGCTGCCCTGACCTTTTACCGGAATAAACTCTGCCGGTGCATAAATCGGCAGGATCACTTCATCGAAAGTCGCGCGTGTAATTGCTGCTTGTTCAGTTGCCATCTCATGATCACCCTGTTACGCATAAACCAATGTGAAATTATAATCACAAAATATGCATAAAAAATCACTAGATAGCAACCAGAAATCAGCGATGCAGAAAATTCGCCAGCAGTTGATGCCCCTGCTCGCTGAGAATGCTTTCCGGATGGAACTGCACACCTTCAAGATCCCACTGGCGATGACGAATCCCCATAATCTCCCCGGTTTCGCTCCAGGCAGTCACGTCAAAGCACGCTGGCAATGAGTCAGGTTCCACCACCAGCGAATGGTAGCGCGTCACGGTGAGTGGATTCGCCAGCCCCAGGAATACGCCCTGGCCGTTATGCGTAATCGGTGATGTTTTACCGTGCATGACCTTTGCGGCGCGCACAACTTTGCCGCCAAAAGCCTGCGCCATCGCCTGATGACCGAGGCAGACGCCAAGAATCGGCAAGCGCCCGGCATAGTGGCGAATAACGTCAAGGGAGATCCCGGCTTCATCTGGCGTACAGGGGCCGGGTGAGATGACAATTTTTTGTGGTTTAAGGGCGTCGATATCCACCAGTGTCAACGCATCGTTGCGCTTAACCAGCACATCGGCCCCCAGTTCACAAAAGTACTGGTAGAGGTTCCAGGTGAAAGAATCGTAGTTATCAATAAGCAGGATCATGGCGGCTCCGGTACGAAAGAACCGCGCTATTTTACTCAGATTCCCCGGCTTCGCTTACCACTTTGCTAAATATCGTCTGCAGAGCCGTAAGGTCTCCCATTGCCCCATTCTGATTCGCCTGATTCCAGGCCTCTTCACCAATACCTTGCCAGTTCAGTTGATAGCCGGCATGAATCGCCAGTTGCTCGAAGAAGATCCGCTGTGCCAGGCCACTTCCCGCACGGAATGGGTGCAGGACGTTGATTTCACAATAGTAGTGCGCCAGCCGCTCGACGAACTTCGCTTTCTCAAGACCAACCAGATAACCTTCTTCCTCCAGATCCTGCATCAGGGCATTGCCCTCTTTTTCGATATAGGCAAAGTGGCAGAACGGCGTATCGCCCTGATAAATATCAACTTCGCGCAGTTGCCCTGCCCAGTCGAAAATATCCTGATACAGCTGGCGGTGAATAGCACGCAAATGCGGTAAACCGCGCACCAGTGGACCAAGCTCAATGGTCGCGGCACGCAGTGCCGTCATTTCGTAAGCGGCCTGTTCCAGCCGCTGCTGCTGGTGAATGTTCAGTCGATTACGCATGATATCAAGGCCAGGATAAAGATACGGGTCGCGCCCTTCGCCGAATTTATCGCTCATAGTGCCTCCTCAGCTCTTCAAGGCGTGCTAAAGCCTCTGCGGCAGTAAGAGTGACTAATGGCATCTCGACGCCTTCAAGGCGGCGGCTGGCCTGGAAATTACGATTACGCTGAAGCTCCCAGAGACGGGACTTTTGCTTATCGGTGAGTTTCTTCACTTGATGCCTCCCTGAACGTGTCCGTTTGCCACAAGTATAAGCGGCAAATCCAGGTTACGCCGGGAGAGCAGAGGCGCGGGCAAGATTACCCGCGCGAGAAATCCTTACGGCAGGACTTTAGCGGAAAGGATAACTACCGGTTTTGACGGCACATTCTGGTACGGGCCAACATCATGGGTTGGGACCTGGGAAATCTTGTCAGCAACATCCATGCCTTTCACCACTTTACCAAATACCGCGTAACCAAAATCACGCTGACCGTGGTCGAGGAAGGCGTTATCGGCAACGTTGATGAAGAACTGGCTGGTAGCGCTGTCTTTGTCGGCAGTACGCGCCATCGCGATGGTGCCACGGGTGTTACGCAGACCGTTATCAGCCTCATTTTTGATCGGCGGATTCGGTTTTTTCTGCTGCATCTGCTCGGTAAATCCACCACCCTGAATCATAAAGCCCGGGATCACCCGGTGAAAAGTGGTGTTGTTATAAAAGCCGCTGTTCACATAATCGACGAAATTTTGCACTGATACTGGCGCTTTCTGGCTATCCAGCTCCAGTTCGATATTACCAGCAGAGGTTGTTAACAATACGTGCGGATCCCCTTTCGCTGCCATTGCTTCAGGTGAGAGAGCAGAAAGAGCGAAAACAGCTACAACAGCTGCCAGGGTCGATTTGAACATGAGATTTCCTTAACAGAGCAGAAAAAAAGCAAGTGGAGAGATTCTAAATAGCCTTCAATGACAAGGCCATTCCTTTACCTAATTTTACGCACTTGAAATATATGTAACCTGATGATCACGTATATTTCGTGATGAGAATCACTTTAAACATTGCAAATTAGCAACCGTTTGCAATTAAATATTTAATCAGATCACAAAATCACCTAAAATCGCCCGCTCGCAGCATATCCACTATGCCATTTTATCTTTTAACGCAGGCCAATCATGACTAACAGCAATCGCATCAAGCTCACATGGATTAGCTTTCTCTCCTACGCACTGACCGGTGCGTTGGTTATTGTCACCGGGATGGTGATGGGAAACATCGCCGATTATTTCAATCTGCCTGTTTCCAGTATGAGTAATACCTTCACCTTCCTCAATGCCGGCATTTTAATCTCTATCTTCCTTAACGCCTGGCTGATGGAAATCGTCCCGTTGAAAACGCAGTTACGTTTTGGCTTTCTCCTGATGGTGCTGGCGGTTGCCGGTTTGATGTTCAGCCACAGCCTGGCGCTGTTCTCGGCGGCGATGTTCATTCTCGGGGTGGTTAGCGGCATCACCATGTCGATTGGTACGTTCCTGATAACGCAAATGTATGAAGGGCGTCAGCGCGGTTCCCGCCTGTTATTTACCGACTCCTTCTTCAGTATGGCCGGGATGATTTTCCCGATGATCGCCGCGTATCTGCTGGCACGCAGCATTGAGTGGTACTGGGTTTATGCCTGCATCGGACTGGTTTACGTCGCTATCTTTATTCTGACCTTCGGCTGTGAGTTCCCGGCGCTGGGCAAACATGCGCCAAAAACGGACGCTCCGGTAGCGAAAGAAAAATGGGGGATCGGCGTGCTGTTTCTCTCCATTGCGGCACTGTGCTACATCCTCGGTCAGTTAGGTTTTATCTCCTGGGTGCCGGAGTATGCCAAAGGTTTGGGCATGAGCCTGAATGACGCTGGCACGCTGGTGAGTAACTTCTGGATGTCGTACATGGTTGGCATGTGGGCATTCAGCTTTATTCTTCGCTTCTTTGATCTGCAACGCATTCTGACCGTACTGGCTGGTCTGGCTGCGATTCTGATGTATGTCTTTAACACCGGAACACCGGCACATATGGCGTGGTCAATTCTCGCCCTGGGCTTCTTCTCCAGCGCGATCTATACCACCATCATCACCCTGGGTTCACAGCAGACCAAAGTACCATCGCCAAAACTGGTTAACTTTGTCCTGACCTGCGGAACCATCGGCACCATGTTGACCTTTGTGGTTACCGGACCGATTGTTGAACATAGCGGTCCACAGGCAGCACTGCTCACTGCAAACGGTCTGTACGCTGTGGTATTCGTGATGTGCTTCCTGTTAGGTTTTGTCAGCCGTCACCGTCAGCACAACACCCTGACCTCTCATTAATTGCTCATGCCGGGCGGCGCTATCGTCGTCCGGCCTTTTCTTCTCTTCCCCCGCAACGTGCCTTCATCTCTATAAAACCTTTCATTTTGTGTGTTTTTTACACAAACATGAAATGTCAGACAATTCCGTGACTTAAGAAAATTTATACAAATCAGCAGTATACCACTTAAGGAGTATATAAAGGTGAATTTGATTTACATCAATAAGCAGGGTTGCTGAATCGTTAAGGTAGGCGGTAATAAAAAAGAAATCGAGGCAAAAATGAGCAAAGTCAGACTCGCAATTATCGGTAACGGTATGGTCGGCCATCGCTTTATCGAAGATCTTCTTGATAAATCTGATGCGGCCAACTTTGATATTACCGTTTTCTGTGAAGAACCGCGCATCGCTTATGACCGCGTACACCTCTCGTCTTACTTCTCTCACCACACCGCCGAAGAGCTGTCGCTGGTGCGCGAAGGCTTCTACGAGAAACACGGCATCAAAGTTCTGGTCGGCGAACGCGCTATCACCATCAACCGTCAGGAGAAGGTGATCCACTCCAGCGCCGGGCGTACCGTTTTTTATGACAAGCTGATCATGGCGACTGGTTCCTATCCGTGGATCCCGCCAATCAAAGGTTCTGATACTCAGGACTGCTTTGTCTATCGCACCATTGAAGACCTCAACGCCATTGAATCCTGCGCCCGTCGCAGCAAGCGCGGTGCCGTTGTTGGTGGCGGCCTGTTAGGTCTGGAAGCCGCTGGCGCGCTGAAAAACTTAGGTATTGAAACCCACGTTATCGAATTTGCCCCTATGCTGATGGCAGAACAGCTTGATCAGATGGGTGGCGAGCAGCTGCGTCGCAAAATCGAGAGCATGGGTGTACGCGTTCACACCAGCAAAAACACCCTTGAGATTGTGCAGGAAGGTGTCGAAGCGCGTAAAACCATGCGTTTTGCCGACGGCAGCGAGCTGGAAGTTGACTTTATCGTCTTCTCTACCGGTATCCGTCCGCGCGATAAGCTGGCAACCCAGTGTGGTCTGGACGTAGCGCCGCGTGGGGGTATCGTCATTAATGATTCCTGCCAGACTTCCGATCCGGATATCTACGCCATCGGTGAATGCGCAAGCTGGAACAACCGTGTATTTGGTCTGGTAGCACCGGGCTACAAAATGGCGCAGGTCGCCGTTGACCACATTCTCGGTAGCGAAAACGCCTTTGAAGGTGCTGACCTTAGCGCCAAGCTGAAACTGCTGGGCGTAGACGTAGGCGGTATTGGTGATGCGCACGGTCGCACGCCTGGCGCACGTAGCTACGTTTACCTCGACGAAAGCAAAGAGATCTACAAACGCCTGATTGTCAGCGAAGACAACAAAACCCTGCTCGGTGCGGTACTGGTGGGCGATACCAGCGACTACGGTAACCTGCTGCAACTGGTGCTGAACGCTATCGAGCTGCCGGAAAACCCGGATTCCCTGATCCTGCCGGCGCACTCTGGTAGCGGTAAGCCGTCTATCGGTGTTGATAAACTGCCGGACAGCGCGCAAATCTGCTCCTGCTTCGACGTCACTAAAGGCGACCTGATTGCTGCCATCAACAAAGGCTGCCACACCGTTGCGGCGCTGAAAGCCGAAACCAAAGCAGGTACTGGCTGCGGTGGCTGTATCCCGCTGGTCACTCAGGTACTGAACGCGGAACTGGCGAAACAGGGCATCGAAGTTAACAACAACCTGTGCGAACACTTTGCTTATTCGCGTCAGGAACTGTTCCATTTGATCCGCGTTGAAGGCATTAAAACCTTCGAAGAACTGCTGGCGAAACACGGCAAAGGCTACGGTTGTGAAGTTTGTAAACCGACCGTCGGTTCGCTGCTGGCCTCCTGCTGGAACGAATACATTCTGAAGCCGGAACATACTCCGCTGCAGGATTCTAACGACAACTTCCTCGCTAACATCCAGAAAGACGGCACCTACTCGGTGATCCCGCGTTCTCCGGGCGGTGAAATCACCCCGGAAGGGCTGATGGCAGTGGGTCGTATCGCGCGTGAATTTAATCTCTACACCAAAATCACCGGCTCCCAGCGCCTGGCGATGTTTGGCGCACAAAAAGACGATCTGCCGGAGATCTGGCGTCAGCTGATTGAAGCAGGCTTCGAAACCGGCCATGCCTATGCGAAAGCACTGCGTATGGCGAAAACCTGCGTGGGTAGCACCTGGTGCCGCTACGGCGTTGGCGACAGCGTCGGCCTCGGCGTGGAACTGGAAAACCGCTACAAAGGCATCCGTACTCCGCACAAAATGAAGTTCGGTGTCTCCGGCTGTACCCGTGAATGTTCAGAAGCTCAGGGTAAAGACGTGGGTATTATCGCCACTGAAAAAGGCTGGAACCTGTATGTTTGCGGTAACGGCGGCATGAAACCGCGTCATGCGGATCTGCTGGCGGCGGATATCGATCGCGAAACGCTGATCAAATATCTCGACCGCTTCATGATGTTCTACATCCGTACCGCCGACAAACTGACGCGTACCGCACCGTGGTTAGAAAACCTTGAAGGCGGCATTGATTACCTGAAAGCGGTGATCATTGACGACAAACTGGGGCTGAACGCACATCTGGAAGAAGAGATGGCGCGCCTGCGTGAAGCGGTAGTGTGTGAGTGGACTGAAACGGTCAATACGCCGTCTGCGCAGACTCGCTTCAAACACTTCATCAACAGCGACAAGCGTGACCCGAACGTGCAGATGGTGCCAGAGCGCGAACAGCACCGTCCGGCAACGCCGTATGAACGTATCCCGGTAACTCTGGTGGAGGACAACGCATGAGCCAGTGGAAAGACATCTGCAAAATCGATGACATCCTGCCTGAAACCGGCGTCTGCGCGCTGTTAGGTGACGAGCAGGTAGCAATTTTCCGCCCGTATCACAGCGACCAGGTGTTTGCGATCAGCAACATCGATCCGTTCTTCGAGTCCAGCGTGCTGTCACGCGGGCTGATTGCAGAACACCAGGGCGAGCTGTGGGTCGCCAGCCCGCTGAAAAAACAGCGTTTTCGCTTAAGCGACGGCTTGTGCATGGAAGACGAGCAGTTTTCCGTCAAGCATTACGAAGCGCGAGTGAAAGACGGCGTGGTACAGCTGCGCGGTTAATGTTTTAACGGGAGGCGCAATGCCTCCCCTTTTTGCATTGTCCTGTAATGACCTTCGGTATATTGCAGGACATTTTTTAAACTTTTTGTTTTATTTTTTGTTTTTATTTTTTAAAGGATAATCAAATGTTTACAGACACTATTAATAAGTGTGCGGCTAATGCTGCGCGCATTGCACGCCTGTCGGCAAATAACCCGCTCGGCTTTTGGGTCAGCTCCGCCATGGCGGGTGCATATGTGGGTCTTGGGATCATCCTGATTTTCACGCTCGGTAATTTGCTCGATCCGTCCATACGTCCTCTGGTGATGGGCGCGACCTTTGGTATCGCCTTAACGCTGGTGATTATCGCCGGTTCTGAACTGTTCACCGGACACACCATGTTCCTCACCTTAGGGGTGAAAGCGGGCACCATCAGCCACGGGCAAATGTGGGCAATCCTGCCGCAAACCTGGCTGGGTAACCTGGTCGGTTCCGTCTTTGTTGCCATGCTTTATAACTGGGGCGGCGGTAGCCTGCTGCCGGTAGATACCAGCATCATTCACTCCGTCGCGCTGGCTAAAACTACCGCTCCGGCAATGGTACTGTTCTTCAAAGGCGCATTGTGTAACTGGCTGGTTTGTCTGGCAATCTGGATGGCGCTGCGCACTGAAGGGGCGGCGAAATTTATCGCTATCTGGTGGTGTCTGCTGGCATTTATCGCGTCCGGCTACGAGCACTCCATCGCTAACATGACGCTGTTCGCGCTCTCCTGGTTCGGCAACCACAGCGAAGCCTACACGCTGGCAGGCATTGGTCATAACCTGCTGTGGGTGACGCTGGGTAATACTTTATCGGGCGCCGTATTCATGGGATTGGGTTATTGGTATGCTACGCCGAAAGCGAATCGTCCGATTGCGGACAAATTTAATCAAACTGAAACGGCTGCCGGTTAATTACTAAGGGGTTTTTACGTGGATCATTTGCCTATATTTTGCCAATTACGCGATCGCGACTGTCTGATTGTCGGCGGTGGTGATGTCGCGGAACGCAAAGCAAGGTTGCTGTTAGACGCAGGTGCTCGCTTAACGGTGAATGCATTAGCGTTTATTCCACAGTTCACCGCATGGGCAGATGCAGGCATGTTAACCCTCGTCGAAGGGCCATTTGATGAAAGCCTTCTCGACACCTGCTGGCTGGCGATCGCAGCGACGGATGATGACGCGCTTAACCAGCGTGTCAGCGAAGCCGCTGAAGCTCGTCGCATCTTCTGTAACGTGGTCGATGCGCCGAAAGCCGCCAGCTTTATTATGCCGTCGATTATTGACCGCTCACCGCTCATGGTAGCGGTCTCCTCTGGCGGCACCTCTCCGGTTCTGGCACGCCTGTTGCGCGAAAAACTCGAATCACTGCTGCCGTTGCATCTGGGCCAGGTAGCGAAATACGCAGGGCAATTACGCGGTCGAGTGAAACAACAGTTCGCGACAATGGGTGAACGTCGCCGTTTCTGGGAAAAACTGTTCGTTAACGACCGCCTGGCGCAGTCGCTGGCGAACAACGATCAGAAAGCCATTACTGAAACCACCGAACAGTTAATCAACGAACCGCTCGATCATCGTGGTGAAGTGGTGCTGGTTGGCGCAGGTCCGGGCGATGCCGGGCTGCTGACGCTGAAAGGTCTGCAACAAATTCAGCAAGCTGATGTGGTGGTCTATGACCGTCTGGTTTCTGACGATATTATGAATCTGGTACGCCGTGATGCGGATCGTGTCTTCGTCGGTAAACGCGCGGGATATCACTGCGTACCGCAGGAAGAGATTAACCAGATCCTGCTGCGGGAAGCGCAAAAAGGCAAACGCGTGGTGCGTCTGAAAGGCGGCGATCCGTTTATTTTCGGCCGTGGTGGCGAAGAGCTGGAAACACTGTGCAACGCGGGCATTCCGTTCTCGGTGGTTCCGGGTATTACCGCAGCTTCTGGTTGCTCTGCCTATTCGGGTATTCCACTTACGCATCGCGATTATGCTCAGAGCGTACGCTTAATTACCGGACACTTAAAAACCGGTGGCGAGCTGGACTGGGAAAATCTGGCGGCAGAAAAACAGACGCTGGTGTTCTATATGGGGCTGAATCAGGCCGCGACCATTCAGCAAAAACTGATTGAACACGGAATGCCTGGTGAAATGCCAGTGGCGATTGTTGAAAACGGCACGGCGGTCACGCAACGCGTGATTGACGGTACGCTCGCGCAGCTAGGTGAACTGGCTCAACAAATGAACAGCCCATCATTAATTATTATTGGTCGGGTCGTTGGCCTGCGCAATAAATTAAATTGGTTCTCTAACCATTAATTTAAAAAAAATTAACTAAGGCCGGATATTTCTGGCCTTTTTTTATTTACAAACATACTTATATTAATGTTTATTTTCAGCATACATAAAACAAACTTTTAACTAATTTATTTTAATAACGCCCTGCAGTTACAGCGGCTTACAAATATAAGCATAATATTCATAGTCCGTTCACTGACGCATAATAGATATTCCTGTATCGTCTTTAGCGAGCTGTTTGCTTATATTCACATAATCAATGAATATTACTCGATATATTTTACATAGGGAATGAAAATGAACAAGTTTATTAAAGTGGCACTGGTTGGTGCAGTTCTGGCAACATTAACTGCATGTACTGGTCATATTGAAAACCGTGAAAAGAACTGCTCTTACGACTACTTGCTGCACCCGGCAATTTCTATTTCTAAAATCATTGGCGGCTGCGGTCCTACTGCACAGTAAGTCTCTGACTGAAATTAGCTAACGCTGATTTAATTACCTGACGCCCTCGGGATTACCTGAGGGCGTATTTGTTTTTGTATTAACTCCGTAAACGTCATTCACAACGATTAAATACTGCCAATACTCTCACGTAAAATCCGCAGTACCGTCTCCTCACCGCTACGATTTGGATTAATGCGAATCGCGCAATGTTCTAATTGCGGATTCGCCTGACGAAACGTTCCGGAAAGACGGTAAAAGAGCGGTGGGATCTCATATTTCGACTCCGCACCCACCGGGTAAGGCAACGCGCCGCGCTTTTGCGCCTCTTCCAGCACCCTGGCGGCAATCGGCTGATGAAACTCCACAATCAACACCTTCGACTGCGCATTGGCAATGACGGCGCTTTTCACTTCCGCCACCGCGCCACCGTTGAGCAAGGCCAGCAACCGTTCAGATACCCCCGCCTGCACCGCGTGCATCACTGGCGCGAACACCAGCCCACGCAACACTTCCAGCGCCTGAGCGCCCTGAATCTGGCTGCCGCCGGAGTAAAGCGTGGCGCGAATCCGACGAATAACATCGGCATCACCTACCACCGCGCCAACACCCTCTGGCCCAAACAGCTTGAAGCAGGAGAATGTCGAGACATTCGCCCCGCATTCGCAGCCGATTCGCGCTACCTTCATCACCGCATAGTTGTCATCGGTTAACGCTGGCACGCCAGACGAGCGCAACGTTGCCAGCACATCTGCCAGCACGTAGCTGTCCTGTGGCTGCTGGCGCGTATGCTGTACCAGCGCCGCATCCGGTTGTTGCGCTTCAATGGCCTGCTTCAGTGCCGCCAGGTCATTGAAATCAGCAGTGATAAGCGTCAGCCCCATCTGCTCAACAATGACCTGAGTCGTCGGATAAACAGGCGCGTCATGCACCAGAAGACGCTGCCCCGGTTTGAGCAAAGCCGCCAGCCCGGCGCGAATCGCTCCAGTCCCCGCGCCCTGCACCAGCGCCGCGGCCTGTGCGTGAAATGCATCAGCCAGCACCTGCTCCACCCGTTGGGTAATACGCGGTTGATTCAGACCTGGAGTTAACCCTAAATCACCGCCAGTAAGAAACTCGCTGCCGGGGAAATGGCGACAAATGCTATCCACCAGCGCAAACTGCTTTTGCTGCGCCTCAATAATCGTCAGGCTTTGCAGAGGAAACGTCTTCATCGATGCCTTCCTTAAGCCGGAACGAACAGGCCAAGCCAGTAAAGAACATTCAGCAGGATGCCGGTGATCATTACTGCCACGACCGGTGCCGCCATTTTCTGTACCGGACGGCCCAGAGATTCGTTGAGGAAGTAAATGGCAACCGCGATAGAGAATCCGGTATAACCCGCCATCTTAATTGCTGCGAAAATCGAACCGACCAGCAGAGCCACTTCCATCAGCATATTCATGGCGTTACGGATGTTATCCGACGCATTACGCACCGACGGGTAGCGCCCCAGCCATTTGCCGATCGAACGAAGCAGCAAGACTTCTGCCGAAATAACCACTGCACCTAATACCGCTGCAACCATCGGATTCGGCGAGAGATAGCCCACCGCATAAACAAAGGTAAAGCCCGCAACTGCATATACGCCGGTGGCTAACGCGGTGGTGGCAATCAACGGCACAAATCCCAGTCCGCGCATGAATTCTGCCAGAGCTGCCTGGTTAATCAGCGTTTGTGATTGTTCCGGCGTTACGCCTGCGGAGTACGCTTTCTCCAGTGTGAAGATCGAAACTTCGCTACCAGCAAAAATCTTCATGCTGGCAACGGCAGCAATCAATGCCCCCACGATAGCGATATAGGGTAAGTTTTTGATAATCCGCGACGTACGTTCTTCAAACACCGAAAGCCCGCTGGCATCGATGTCATTTTCATCACGATGACGCAGGTCGTGAGTTATCGCGATCCCCAGCAGCATTACCATGCCAATAAAGATTTCGATGGATTCCGGATTGAGATGCGGGAAATAGCGCACGACTACCACACGGGTCATCAGCACAACCACGGCGGCGATCAGACTTTGCTTCCAGCCAAACTGGTAGAAAATCGCCACCAGTGGGAACAGTGCAAAAGCTGAAACCACCGGCGAGCTTAATTCCCCCAGACTACCTAATACATCCACCGGTAGCGCGGTCAGCAGCTGGTTTACTGGCAACAGGCAGGTGAGGATCAATATCCCCCAGATAGCGCCAAGGCCAAACGCCATCAGGCTGTTTATCGCCAGTACGCCGAGGATATCGGTAGGAAGAAAGAGTAGCCATGCGTTTAGCAGCCCGGTTTTCAGGGTAAAAGAGATCCCCACCGAGGCCACAAAACCAATGCTCAGACCAAAAGCGATACTCCCCGCCTCGCGACGGTTCATATAGCCTTCAATCAGTTGCGGCAGGATCGGGCGGATACCGTCATGAAAAACAGCCGCCGAGCGATGCGCCAGAAGCGATGTCATACCCGTCAGGCACGCCACCACGATAATCTGAATATACAGATCCATAGTCGTGCCTTTTATTTCAGATGGTTAATCAACATCGGAATCGCGTGTTCGACGTGCTCAACGGAAAGCCCAAACGCCACTTTCCCTTCGGCGATCATTTTGGCGATATGCTCGTCTTTCGCTTTAATGCCCGGCTTGGCAATGGTGCAACTTTTGTTATAGCCAATCACCGCGATGGCAATCGACAATGCCGCGCCCGCACCGGTATTACACGCGCCGATGTAGTAATCCAGTTGCCCGGATTTCACTTTCATTGCCGCTTCCATGTCGTTGTGAATGAAAACTTCAAAACAGCCAGGAGCCGTCGCTTCGATGGTTTTTTTAATCTGCTCACGCTGTAAGCCTGCAACGCCAATCTTTTTCATTAGTCTGTCCTTATTGGAAAAATTGAGAGGGATTTTCACGTAACATCACATCCACATCGGCCTGACTGAATCCTGACTGGCGCAATTGCGGAATAAAGGTGGTCAATAAAAAGTCATAGCCATAACCACCGTTGGCTTTTAAATGGGAGCGGCGCGTAATATCCATCGACAGCATGACGCGGTTCAGCAACCCACGGTCACGTAGCGCGTGGAGCATCGCAATGCGCTTTTCGTCCGGGTAGTAGCTGTTCTTGCCGATGGTGTCGAACTGCACATACGCGCCGAGATCGATCATCTTCAAAATGTTGTCGAGGTTGTCTTTCAGATCGCAGTGACCAACGGTGACGCGCGAAAGATCAACTCCGTGGGCTTGCAACAGAGCCAGTTGTTCCAGCCCCATCGTGCTAAAAGAGGTATGTGTGGAGATCGGGCGTCCGGTCTGGTTATGTGCCAGCGCGGCGGCAATAAACACTTTCTCTTCCAGCGGCGTAATCTTTCCTTCGCTGGAGCCAATCTCCGCGATGATCCCGGCTTTCAGCTCCGTGCCATCGATACCCTGCTCAATTTCATCGACCATCTCCTGCGCCAGTTCCTGCACGCTGCGGGTCGCCACATGTTCCGGGAAAAACGCGTCCTGGTAATAACCGGTACAGGCCACCACGTTGATCCCGGTTTCGCGCATTACATCGAGCATAAATTGCGTATTGCGCCCCATGTAACGGTTGGTCATCTCAATCACATTACGCACGCCCTGGGCCATCAGGTCGTTCATCTCCTGGCAAATGAACGCATACTGATCAAGGCGGCAGTCCACGTTGTTTTTAAAGCCGGAGAGATCAATATGCAGATGCTCATGGGCCAGGGTGTAGCCCGTTGAATCAAAACTCATAGGGTGTCTCCTGCAAACCGGAGGGAGGAAAGAAAAGAGCGACCATTTTGTGGCGGTGGCGCACGGAAAAATTCACACACGGTAGCCCCCACATCAGAAAGCGTGGTGCGAACACCTAGCTGAGTAGCAGCCAGGCCTTGCTGAAAAACCAGCACCGGCACGACTTCGCGGGTATGGTGGCTGTGACCGATTGTCGGGTCGTTGCCGTGATCAGCCATGACGATCAGGCAGTCATCTGGCTGCATCGCCTCAACCAGGAGAGCAAGATTACGGTCAACGACCTGCAAACGTTCGGCATAACGTGCGACGTCTTCTGCGTGACCAGCGAGGTCGGTTTCCTGAATGTTGGTGCAAATAAACGCTGTCTGATGGGTGATAAATTCGTCGAGGGTGATATCCATAATCCGCTGGCTATCCACCAGGTTTTGCCAGCTCACGCCATAAGGATTGTTGACAATATCTGCCACCTTACCCACCAGCACGGTTGGCACGCCTGCTTCATACAGTTTTTGCGGCACCTGCACTTTTTCATCGACGCCGTAGCCCATATGCACGACCTGGAAACCATTGTCATAAGCGCCAGAACGCGGCGCATTAATACCAATAAAGCGCCCTTCTTTGCTTTCTGCGGCATCGAGAATACGCTGACTGTCGGTTAACAGGCCACCAAATGTAATGACCCGACCGACCTGTACCTGGTCACGCACGATACGACCAATTTTGATTGCGTCGTCAAAAGAGATCACAGAGAGATTGGCGGTAATGTTATAGACTTGGCCTAAATCCGCCTCGAGATTATCGCCAATCGCAACCGCCTGATTGACCCACAGAAATTGCAGATCATCACCACGACGCTCCACCTGCCAACCAGCGTTAAGTAATGCTTGCTCAACACGGTCAATCACATCGCGAAAGGGCATCCGTAGCGGCGGTAACGGGCGCGTGCCTAAAATTTCCTGATGCCCCATAAAGGTATCGCCACCTTCATGTTGCAGCTCTGCCACGCCCCAGGTTGCAGAATCTGACGGCTGCATATCTCCAGGCGCATAACCTAATGCGTTGATTAGCCCCATTTTCTCCAGCGTTGGCAGCTGCAAATGCGGCAGCTGGCTCAAAATGTGACCACAGGTATTCGCTCCCGCATCTTGCGGGCGCACCAACGTGACATCTTTCATTGCGCCTACGCCAAAGCTATCAATCACTAACACCACGAATCGCGCCAATACGCCCCCAGAGAGTTTCCAAGACTGTCATAACGACCGACGATTTCCGGTTCGCCACGCTGAATACCCGATACCAGCACCACATCACTGCGGGTAACAAAAATTTGTGTACGAAAACAGAACACTACGGCACTACTCACCGGAAACTCGCCTGCTAACGGCAGGGTGTAGTCGATACTGCTGTCATCTACAGTTTTGAGGTTGGTTTCAGTAATCTTTTGATTTTCTTTAGTAAAAACCAGAGCGCGGTGAGCATGACCACGACGGTAGTAACCGCCGCCGTAGCAGTAGCTGTCGCCACGGAAATGGTGGGAAATTTCGCTCAGCCAAAGCATCGCGACACGTTCAGGTTGGTCGCCCTGCTGGTTTGTCGGAATAGTGCCCGTCAGCGCATGACCGGGTTCGGCATGAGTCACACCGTATTGCGCCAGCAATGGCAGCGAAGTGCAGCTGGTCGCTGAAGGCGCGTTCAGTTGCTCAATCGCAATACCAGATTTCGCCAGTTGATCCCGTGCTTGTACCAGCGTGTGAAGATTCGGTGTCGGCAAAACTTTCCCGGCAGCCTCATCCCAAAGCAGGCAAGGGAAATGGGTAAGTCCCGCCAAATGTAGTCCTGGTAGTTTTTGGATTTCAGCGACAATGTCATGCAGCGTGTTTTGGGGAAAACCGCTCTCCTGGCCCGGATAAAGAAAATCATCATCGCTATAAACTTTGAGCAGCACAGACTGCACACGTCCGGCCTTCACCGCTGCTGCAGAGACTTCCCGCGCTTTATCGAGAGTAAACACGGTGATGACGTCAGTTCCCTGTGCAACGGCGTCAGAAACCTGGTGACAAGGGATTTGCACCAGATGTCCCTGATGCGCCACCGGCAGACCGGCGCGGCGCATGACCCGCGCCTCTTTGTAATCCACCGCCACAATGCCGCTGTAGCCCAGTGCCAGAAGTTTTTCCGCCAGCCACGGATTACGGCCAAACTGCTTGGTCATCAGATACAGCTCAATGCCGTAAAGTCGCGCCGTCTCAATCAGCCTCTTACCGTTTTCCAGTATCTGATCCACGTCGACAACCCAACTGTCCGGGGCGATCTTGCCCTGTTGCCACAAGCTTAGTGCGGCGGAAATCAGCGCTGGGTTCTGGCGTTTCAATGCTTCTACAAACATCTTGTTGCCTCGTTTCTATTCCTTGAATTAAACATTCATTTTTTTGAATATTTAAGTTATGTGACGCGGGTTTGCCGTATAACTCAGACACCTTCGTTGGCGGCCATCCATAATCCATAGAGATTGGCCAGCAAATACCCTTCTTCACACGGGTTAATTTCCAGCGCGAATTCCTTCAATAGCACCTGATGCAATTGCACAATCGCTGGCCAGTATGTGGATTGCGCCAGTTCCGCCAGTAATTCGTCATCCAGCGGCAGTATGTGTTCGCCCCGACGACTGCGCATCAGCGCACTCGCCATATGCGTCATCGCCATCGTTCCCTGCTCGCTGCGTATGGGAAGATGGCATTCTGTTTCCAGTACTTTGACGACCTGCATCATGCCTTTGCAGATGTCCTTATCAATGACGCCTGCCTCGCAAAGCAGGTTGAGTCTGTTTTCCATTTAAGACGCCTTTCGCTTAATAACTGGGTTCAAGTTCCCCACTGACGACTCGCTGTTGATGAGCAAGCAGGGCATGTTTATCAACAACCGCACGTAGCAATTGTTGCATCGGGTAATCATCGGCTCGCGTTAGCACCACGGCTTCAGTGGCCTGTAAAAATCGTGGATCGTTCGTCAGCGGCGTCGCTTCTAATCCCAGCATGGCCAGTTCGCTTTCCGCCACCACGTTCCAGATAACCGCATCGACATCGCCTTTTACAATGCGTTGTAAACTCTCGTGATATGAGAGGTCAACGCGCTCCACATCACTATTGCCAAAAAAGACATCGGTCATGATTTTCTGATCCGCCGAGCGGTTATCCAGCCCCACGCGTTTCACGTTGCCGGACGCCCCTTTACGGCAAATCAGCTGGTGCTCGCCAACATAGGTATGCGGCCCCAACTCCAGCGCGAGGCATAACCCTTTTTGCGTGAGATAACTTTCTGCCGCCAGACGGGACACTACCGCCATGTCATACACGCCGTTAAGCAAACACTCCACGCGAATATCCGCGCCACGCATATGCGCATAGTAAAAAGGAATGCCATCAAACTGGGCTTTCAATCCGCTCGCCAGTCCTTCGTACAAACGGGTATAGGGCAAGGGCATCGCACATACCACGTTGTTGATATCCACATGAGTCAGCAATGCTTTGTTATCCATCTCGACCAGATAACTGCCATTGCGCCCACGGCGTTCAATTCGTATCGCGCCGCTTGATTCCAGCGTTTTCAGCGCGGCCTGTGTCAGACCAACCGATGAATGGCATTCAGTTGCCAGTTCATCTATTGTTTTCAATCGATTACCGCACTTTTCACCTAACAGATAACGAGCCAGAGTCGTGATGACGACGCCTTCTTTTTTAATAAACGTTCGACGCATAGTATATTTTCAATAAAGTGAATATTTATATCTTCATTAAAATGAAGATAAGTGGCAACCAAGAGATGTGGAAACGGCGAGGCACTTCACATTTTTTCGGGTTGTTGCGAAAAGAGGATGAAAAAACCGGGTTTCCCCGGTTTCAGAGTGATGATAAAAGCAACATTGCCTGAGGCGCTACACTTATCAGGCCTACATTTCCTTGCAATATGTGCATTACTTTGTAGGCCGGATAAGGCGTTCACGCTGCATCCGGCATGAACAAAGCGCAATTTGCCAGCAAGAGTGAATTACGGCTTCGCCACAAAACCAATCGCTTCATACACCGCTTTCAGCGTACGGGAAGCGTGCGCGCTGGCTTTTTCTGCGCCGTCTTTCATCACCTGTTGCAGGAAGGCTTCGTCATTGCGGAAACGGTGATAGCGTTCCTGCAATTCAGTCAGCATACCGGAAACGGCATCAGCCACTTCGCCTTTCAGATGACCATACATCTTGCCTTCGAACTGTTTTTCCAGTTCCGGGATGCTCTTGCCAGTAACTGCAGAAAGGATATCCAGCAGGTTGGAAACGCCCGCTTTGTTCTCCACATCGTAGCGAACTACCGGTGGCTCGTCGGAGTCAGTAACCGCACGTTTGATTTTCTTCACTACCGATTTCGGATCTTCCAGCAGGCCGATAACGTTATTGCGGTTATCGTCAGACTTGGACATCTTCTTGGTCGGCTCCAGCAGCGACATTACACGCGCGCCAGATTTTGGAATAAACGGCTCCGGCACCTTAAAGATATCGCCGTACAGCGCGTTGAAACGCTGGGCGATATCGCGGCTCAGTTCGAGGTGCTGTTTCTGGTCTTCACCCACCGGTACCAGATTAGTTTGATACAGCAGGATGTCCGCAGCCATCAGCACCGGATAGTCAAACAGACCTGCGTTGATGTTCTCGGCATAACGCGCAGATTTATCTTTAAACTGCGTCATGCGGCTCAGTTCGCCGAAGTAGGTATAGCAGTTCAGTGCCCAGCCTAACTGCGCATGTTCCGGTACGTGGGACTGAACAAAAATGGTGCTTTTCTCAGGATCGATGCCACATGCCAGGTACAACGCCAGCGTATCCAGCGTCGCTTTACGCAGTTTCTGTGCGTCCTGGCGCACGGTGATCGCGTGTTGGTCAACGATACAGTAAATGCAATGGTAGTCATCCTGCATGTTTACCCACTGACGCAGCGCACCCATGTAGTTACCAATGGTCAATTCACCTGAGGGCTGTGCGCCACTAAAAACGATGGGCTTAGTCATTTTTCGATTCCTGATTTTCGCTATGCGGAAGCCCTAATGCGGGCAGAAGGTCATTTATAGAGTGATAAATTACATCAGGCTGGCTGAGATCGATAGCCTCGCCGTAGTTATATCCGTAGGTTAAGCCAACTGATGGGCAACCTGCCGCTTTTGCCGCCTGAATATCATTGCGTGAGTCGCCAACAAACAGCATCTGTTGTGGGGCAATTCCCATCCGCTCAGCCACCAGTAACAGCGGGTCCGGATGCGGTTTTTTGTTTTGCACGTCATCGCCACCAATCACCACGCTGAAGTATTTGGCGATATCTAAGGCTTCGAGCAGCGGCGCGACGAACGGCGTCGGTTTGTTGGTAACCAGGCCTAGCGGCAGGCCTTTAGCCTGCAACGCGCCCAGCGTATCGGCAACGTGCGGGAACAAAAACGTCCCCTCTTCGGCAACTTCGCCATAGTAGCGATCGAACAGTTTACGCAGAATACGTACCTGTTCTTCTGCCGGAATGTCGTCATCAACGGGCGGTTTCCCCATTGTTTTACGCAGAGTCGCACGTTCCTGACGCGCCCAGGTCAATGCGCGCTCCATCAGAACATCTGCGCCGTTACCAATCCAGGTAATAACGCGTTCTTCACCTGCAACAGGCAACTCCAGCGCATACAGCGCCATATCTACCGCAGCAGCAAGACCAGGAGCACTGTCCACCAGCGTACCGTCGAGATCAAATGCGACGCCGCGAATATCTTCAAACTTATTCATGACTTACCTTTGCCAGTTCACTGCGCATTTCATCAATGACTTTTTTGTAGTCTGGCTGGTCGAAGATTGCCGAACCGGCGACGAACATATCCGCTCCCGCCGCAGCGATTTCGCCAATGTTGTTCACCTTCACGCCACCGTCCACTTCCAGACGGATATCAAAGCCCGACTCATCGATGCGGCGGCGCACTTCGCGCAGTTTATCCAGTGTTTGCGGAATGAAAGACTGACCGCCGAAACCAGGGTTGACGGACATCAGCAGGATCACATCCAGCTTGTCCATCACATAATCCAGATAGCTCAATGGTGTCGCCGGGTTAAATACCAGCCCCGCTTTACAGCCATTTTCTTTAATCAGTTGCAGCGTGCGGTCAACATGCTCGGAGGCTTCTGGATGAAAGGTAATGATACTGGCGCCAGCAGCAGCGAAATCCGGCACAATGCGATCGACGGGTTTCACCATCAGATGCACGTCGATAGGGGCGGTAATGCCGTAGTTACGCAAGGATTTCAGCACCATTGGCCCAATTGTCAGGTTGGGAACATAGTGGTTATCCATGACGTCAAAATGCACGACATCAGCGCCAGCTGCCAGGGCCTTTGCGGTATCTTCACCCAGGCGGGCAAAATCAGCCGACAGAATTGAGGGGGCAATCAAATACTGTTTCATCCGCTTCTCCTTGAGAATTATTTTTTCGCGGGTGAAACGACTCCTGGTTTGTACAAAGCCAGCAGTTCGTCCACCTTTTTACGTGTGCCGCCGTTGCTGCTTATACTGCGTCGAACTTTGACGACATGCAATTTTGCGCGCTGATACCACTCACGCGTTAACATCGTATCGTGATTGGAGATCAGCACAGGAATATGGCGATCAACCAGACCTTCTGCGATCTCCGCCAGATGGGCTTGTTGTTCAAGCGTAAAACTGTTTGTGTGATATGCCGTGAAGTTAGCGGTCGCAGAAAGCGGCGCATAAGGCGGATCGCAATAAACGACGGATGCATCATCTGCGCGCGCCATGCTGTCGGCGTAAGACTCACAATAGAAAAAGGCATTCTGCGCTTTTTCGGCAAAATGATACAACTCAGCTTCCGGGAAATAGGGCTTTTTATAACGGCCAAACGGCACGTTAAATTCACCGCGCAGATTGTAACGGCACAAACCGTTGTAACCGTAGCGGTTCAAATATAAAAACAGTACTGCCCGACGCAAGGGATCCTGGCTTTTGTTGAACTCTTCGCGGAACTGATAGTAGACCTCCGCGCAATTTGTTTCGGGAACAAACAGCTCGCGGGCAGCCTGCACATACTCTTCAGTACGCGTCTTTACAATGTTGTAGAGACTAATCAGATCGCTGTTGATATCAGCAAGGATATAACGAGAAAAGTCGGTGTTAAGAAACACCGACCCGGCACCCACAAAAGGCTCAACCAGACATTCGCCCTTAGGCAAATGCCGTTTAATATCATCAAGCAAGGGATATTTGCCCCCTGCCCACTTCAAAAAAGCGCGATTTTTCTTCATGCTGACTAACTAATTACACCTTCTCCGGCTGTGGAGAAAGCTCCGACAGCATCCAGCGCTTCAGGCAGTTCCCGCAACGGTTATCCATTGCGGGAAATAGCCTTGATTACTTCAGATCGGCCTGTACCTGACGCAGCGGTTTCGCCCAAGGATTTTTGGCCTGGACATCGGCTGGCAATGTAGATACCGCTTTTTTCGCTTCTTCTTTCGAAGCGTACACGCCAGAAACCAGGACATACCACGGCTGACCATTACGCGTCGTTTCATAGACAACGTAGTTTTTCAGGTTCTCTTTCTTCGCCCAACCGTTCAGGTTGTCGTAGTTAGAGGAACTGCTCAACTGCAGAGTGTAATGGCTTGACGGTGCCGATTTCAACGAACCAACATTACCCGCGCTCTTCGCCCCAGCAGCTGGTGTTGTTGTGGTTTGCGCCGGAGATGCCGTTTGTGCCGGCTCCGTGCTGGCAGTCGCATTCGGCGCTGGCGTTGCCGCTGGCGTAGAAGTCGCAGCCGGTGCCTTCGAGCTCGCCACTGGCGCTGCTGGTTCGGTACGCTTCGGTTGCTGTGCTACCGGCTTCGGTTCGGTTTTCACAGTTGCTTGCGGTTTTTTCGGTTCAATCACTGCCTGCTGACGAGGCGGACGCGTGGTGGTCGGACGTTCAGCGGTTTGCGTTTTTGCCGTGTCGCGCGATGCATTGCCATTGCGTACTGGCGCAACCGTTGCGGGTTCGGTCGGCAATGTCGAATTTACCGCCACATTGTTCAGCTGTTGCTGATTTTGCGGCTGGGTCAGGGCATTGTTCAGATCACCCTGTACTTCAACACGCTGTTGACCATCCGTTGTCGCCGGGGTTTGCCCCTGGGTCGGCGTAGAAGAAATCGGCGGCAGAGAAACATCCTGCTGAGTATTTTCCGCAGACGTGGTTCCCGGTGCTGGCTGCACGCCATTCGCCTGATCGGTCGCATTGCCAGCAAGATCAATACTCTTCTCGCCAGACGCAGTTTGATCGCTGGAAGAGGTCGAGGGGGCTTTTAACGCAGAACCGATACCGATGATCAACAGCAACAGAACCAGAATACCGACGCCCATCATCATATACTGACGAGAAGCGGGTTTACTGGCTGCTTTTTTGCGCTTACGCGGACGCCGCTCTACGCGCTCTTCATCCAACGTTTCATCTTCGGATTCGTCATATTCTTGTTCGATTTCCGGTTCCTCATCGCGCTCTTTTTGCGCGCGGGTCGGACGGCGATCATCCGTATCATCAAGTTCAATATCATCAAAATTGATCTGCGGTTCGCCACGTTCAGTACGTTCAGAACGCTCAGAAGATTGACGAGAACGACCAGTACGACGATCGCTGGGATCGGGTTTCAGCTCGTCTTCTGGTTTGAATTCATCCATTTAACACCCCACTAAAAGGTTAATGCTTACCACGTTGCAATTAACCTGAAGCTAATAAACCGCCGGATAAGCGGCCTGACCTTTCTTGTTGTTACGCTAACTGACAATCAGCAATGGCGTTAAGAACGATATCGTGCGAAACACCGCCGCGAACTTCGCTCTTACCAATTGCCAGCGGAAGAATTAAGCGCATTTCTCCCGCAAGAACTTTCTTGTCACGCAGCATATGCGGTAAATATGCCTGCGCGGACATTTCGCGCGGCCCATTGACCGGTAACCCAGCCCGCGTGAGCAGGGTAATAATACGCTGCGTTTCGGCAGAACTGAACTGCCCGAGACGTTCCGATGTGCGCGCCGCCATTACCATACCCGCAGCAACCGCTTCACCGTGTAGCCAATTACCATAGCCCATTTCAGCTTCAATGGCATGACCAAAGGTATGTCCAAGATTGAGTAAAGCACGTAAGCCAGCTTCACGCTCGTCGGCGGCGACAACTTCTGCTTTCAGCTCACAGCAGCGGCGAATACAGTACGCCATTGCAGGGCCATCCAGACGAAGCAGCGCGTCGAGATTCTCTTCCAGCCAATGGAAAAACTCGCCGTCAAGAATAATGCCGTATTTGATGACTTCCGCTAGCCCCGAAGCCAACTCACGCTGAGGAAGCGTTTTCAGACAATCGAGATCTACCACCACCGATGCAGGTTGGTAAAACGCGCCAATCATGTTTTTACCGAGGGGATGGTTTACCGCGGTTTTGCCGCCAACGGAGGAGTCAACCTGCGACAATAGCGTCGTTGGGACTTGAATGAAGCGAACGCCGCGCTGATAGCTCGCCGCCGCGAAACCGGTAAGATCGCCCACCACGCCGCCGCCAAGTGCAACCAGTGTAGTATCGCGGCCATGCGGCTTTTGCAACAACGCTGTAAAGACGGTGTCGAGTACTGCCAGGCTTTTATACTGCTCGCCGTCAGGGAGGATAACGCTATCGACGTTAACACCCGCCTGTTCAAGTACGCCGCGGACCTTATCGAGATACAGAGGAGCCAGGGTTTCGTTGGTGACCAACATCACCTGCTCGCCCGATTTCAGCGGTAAGAATGAAGCTGGTTCGTTAAACAAACCAGATGCGATGGTAATTGGGTAACTACGTTCCCCGAGAGTGACGACTATCCTCTCCATAACGCGACATCCACCTTAATTACTGTACCCGCAGACGAGTGTATTTAAAGCCAGAATTAGTTGCTTTCCAGCATGTTAATAATCTGGTTTGCGACCACTTTAGCGCTTTGGTCATCAGTACGAATGGTCACGTCGGCAATCTCTTCATACAGCGGATTGCGTTCATTGGCCAACGCTTCCAGAACTTCACGTGGCGGTGTTTCAACGTGCAGCAACGGGCGTTTTTTATCACGCTGCGTGCGTGCAAGTTGCTTTTCGATGGTCGTTTCAAGATAAACGACAACGCCACGAGCGGAAAGACGGTTACGCGTTTCGCGGGATTTCACAGAGCCGCCGCCAGTAGCCAGCACAATACCCTGCTTCTCGGTCAATTCATTGATGACCTTTTCTTCGCGATCGCGGAAGCCTTCTTCGCCTTCTAAATCGAAAACCCAGCCCACATCAGCTCCGGTTCGTTTCTCAATCTCTTGATCGGAATCGTAAAATTCCATATTGAGTTGTTGAGCTAACTGGCGCCCAATAGTGCTTTTTCCGGCACCCATAGGCCCAACCAGAAAGATATTGCGTTTCTCTGCCATTTTTTCGGTACTACTAAGACTATTCGTTAATGATAAACCCGCTTCGCTCAGAGAGCGCAGCAGGACATGAACTGAAACCTCATAAGATATTGCGAGAGTCAGACTGAAAATTATCTCAATACTCCAGCAGGTTTGGCAACTGAATAAATCGCCCATCCCTCTGCATATCTGGTCGCTGCAGGCATGCTGCCTTGCTATCACCGCTTTGGCGATAAATCACCGGGTAAGATTAGCGTAAAAAAGACAGCAAAATGCCGCCTGAATGATAAATCATCATCATAAAACGCAGGCAGCTAAGAGCACCAACTCTCAAATCGGTACTCCTTGTATGCTAAATACCTGCGCGCGTCAAATAGATGAAACACGTTCAACGTAAAAACATCACCGCTTTTGCGGCGGTTTACTCACTGGAAACCAGTCGTGGCGTGATAAACACCACTAACTCACGTCGTTCATCTTCTTTTCCGTCATGACGAAATAATTGCCCGAACCAGGGAATGTCACCCAACAGCGGTACGCTATCCTGACCCGATTTATTTTTACGGGTAAAAATGCCGCCCAGCGCCAACGTTTCTCCGCTTTTGACCTCGACTTGCGTTTCGATCTCCTGCTTATCAATTGCCAGCACTTCGCCATCGGCTTGTTGAAGGACCTGCCCCGGAACGTTCTGGCTGATGTGTAATTTCAGCCGGATGCGACCTTTTTGTAACACCGTGGGCGTGACCTCCATTCCCAGTACCGCCTCTTTAAACTCCACCGATGTTGCACCACTTTCACCACTGGAAACCTGATACGGAATTTCGCTTCCCTGTTTAATGCTGGCAGGCTGGAGATGCGAAGCCAGTAAACGAGGGCTGGCGATGATATCCAGTTGCTGTTTCTGTTCTAGTGCGGAAAGCTCCAGATCCAGCAAACGTCCGTTGATCCGCCCAATGTTAAAACCGATATGCGTCGTCGCCGTCGCCACCGCGAGATCGCTACCGAGCGTAGTCACTTGCCCAACGCCGCCAGCGTGTTGCGCATCGGCCAGCGTCCATTTCACGCCTAACTCACGCAAACTTTTTTCATTAATGGTGACAATATGCGCCGACAGTTCAACCTGGCCTACCGGCAAATCCATTTGCATGACCCACTGTTCCAGTGCAGTTAACGCCGCCTGGTTATCGCGCAGCAAAAGGCGATTGGTGCGTTTATCAACGGTCATGCTGCCTTTGGCACTCAGTAGCTTCTCCCCCGCTTTCGCCAGCTCTCCGGCGTCGGCGTATTGCAGAGTAATATTGCGATTTTCCAGCGGCAGATTTGCCTGCGCCCGCGCCTGCTCCGCCTCCTGGCGGGCGATATTGTCATTCTGCCAGGCAATGGAATGCACTGAGAGAATGTTGCCCTCCTGGCGCGTTATCAGTCCGGCGCTTTTCACTACCGTTTGTAGTGCCTGCTTCCAGGGAACATCTGTTAGATGTAACGACACCGTACCGCTGACGTCTGGCGACACCACCAGGTTTAGCTTCTCCTGTTCGGCCAGCGCCTGCAAAACCTGAGCAACCGGAACGTCATCCACCATCAGCGTCACTTTTTGCGGCTTTGCCGCCTGTACGCCGGGTATCAGCATCAACAGTAGTGCGGCTATCCATTGCTTCATTTGTATCTCCTTGCCGTTGCCACAACCACTGTGGCGGTTCGCAGTTTGTCCCGGTTCCCAGCGTTAGTGTGTCTGGCGTCAGCTGTAAGATCGTCCAGCCGTTTTCCAGCACATCGTTTTGCTGCACCCGTCGCCATTTCTTTTGCCCATCTTTTATTACGCCGATAACGCGCTCGCCTCTTCCTACCATCCCCTGATAGCGCCACTGGGTAAGTTCGCTAATCCGGCATAGATCTTCCGGTGGTTTAAACGGGTCGCGCATGCCGGTTAATAGCCATAATGCAACACCAGCCAGCAGCCAACGTTTAGCCATCATTCGCCCCCTCCAGTTGGAGCGTGAACAAGAGTTCATCACCTTCCACACTTAACGAAAAACGACTTACGCTGACGTTGCGCTCTGCCAGTCGTGTAAATGCCGACGGCACCGCTTCCCAGAGCGTTTTCAACGCCAACTCCCCTCCCTGGGCGGACGGATGCCAGTAAACCAGTTGCGCGCCAGGCAACTGAAAATCCAGCGGCGAAAAGGGCAACGTCTTTTCTTCGCGGATGGGTGTGGTGTCTACCAGGCGATGCAGTGCAGCCCACTGCTGGTGATTACTTGCCCGCAGTCGAATTAATGCGTCGCTCTCTTCCTGATGAGCCAATGAAAGAACGATGATTGTGAACAACACCAGCAACCAGACTGCCCAGCCAAACTGACGGGTACGAGGAGATGTGGCAAACCACCAGTCAAAGAGCGAGTTCATCACTAACCTTCCTTGTTAACTGATACGCAAATTGCCAGCGCCCTTGTGCATCCTGCTGCGTGGCCCCTCGCTGGTTGAGCTGAAAAGAGGCATCCTCACGGAGTGACTTCTCCAACACATTTAGTGCGGTGATGTTCGACGTAAGTCCTTTGACTTCCAGCGTTCCCTGCTGCCAGCTCAGCGTGGTCAGCCAGGCTTTTTCTGGTAAAAGCATCGCCAGCGCTTCCAGCGCTGGTTGCCAGTCGCGGGTAAATTGTCGCTGACGCTGACGTCGCAAATGCTGTTCGCGTAACTGTTGGCGTTCCAGCAAACGTGGCTTAGTGACCTGTAAGCTACGGGCGAGTTGTTGTTCTCCCTCGAGCAAAATGGCGTCTACACGTGCTTCGGCGTTATATGCCAGACGCTGCATTAGCGTTATCCCTACGGTCAGCAGCAGAGGGGCAACAAACATCTGCAACCAGAAGCGAAAAAAGGCCGCACGGCGTTGCTGTCGCCAGGGCAAAAAATTGATTGGTGGGTTCATTAGCGACTCTCCCCAAGCGCCAACCCCAGCGCAATGGCGAAGTCTCCACCTGGTGGCGGTAGCGGCGGCTGACGAACAGAAACCGCCTCCCAGGGGTCAAATCCGCCTTCGCCGCATATTGCGATACTGTCGGGGTCCACGGATAACATCGCTGCAAGGTCATTCGCGCTTGTCATCCCCACCACCAGCTTGCGCCCCCAGTTATAACGCGTCGCCCACAACCACTGTTCGTGGTCACACCAGGCCAGACATTGCTTGTGAGGGGGTAAAAAAGGCAGAAACCGTTGTAAAGCGCAGGCATCTGGGGTAATCGCGCTAACGTGAACACGCAATCTTTCTGCCAGGGTAAGTAACGTTGCCAACTCTTTGCTTTGCGCGGCGGTCACGTTATAGGCCGGGCTTAGTGAATCTTCGCTATAATCGAAGCGCAGAGAGTCCGGTTCCATATCCAGCTCGCGTGCCATTGTGCCTGCCAGCCATGCCGTTTGCTCTCGCTCACCGAGAGACATCGCCGGGCGTGGAAATGCCCTCTGTAACGTTCGACCAGCAGGAAATGCCAGCATAATGTGATGTCGATGCGGCAGTTCACGACTCCACGGTAACAACGTTTTTGCCAGCCGCTCTGTATCGAGAATGCGTCCATCTTTGATAATGTCTGTCGCCAGCGGCAAACGCCACCAACGTTGCAAAAAACATTCTTTTGCACCACGCACGATAGCAACCGCCACCGCTTCTTGCTGTTGTAAATGCAACCCAATTTGCCAGTTCTTAAATGCCATTGTGATGATCTCCTTATCACCCGTCACTCTGACGGGTATATCAATGCGTCTGGCTTGCCTTTATACTACCGCGCGTTTGTTTATAAACTGCCCAAATGAAACCAAATCGGAAATTTCCAGTGAAGTTCGTAAAGTATTTATTGATCCTTGCAGTCTGTTGCATTCTGCTGGGAGCAGGCTCGATTTATGGCCTCTACCGCTACATCGAGCCACAACTGCCGGATGTGGCGACATTAAAAGATGTTCGCCTACAAATTCCGATGCAGATTTACAGCGCCGATGGCGAGCTAATTGCGCAATATGGTGAAAAGCGTCGTATTCCGGTTACGTTGGATCAAATCCCGCCGGAAATGGTGAAAGCCTTTATCGCGACGGAGGACAGCCGCTTTTATGAGCATCACGGCGTTGACCCGGTGGGGATCTTCCGTGCGGCAAGTGTGGCGTTGTTCTCTGGTCACGCGTCACAAGGGGCGAGTACCATTACCCAGCAACTGGCGAGAAACTTCTTCCTCAGTCCGGAACGCACGCTGATGCGTAAGATTAAGGAAGTCTTCCTCGCGATTCGTATTGAACAGTTGCTGACTAAAGACGAGATCCTCGAGCTTTATCTGAACAAGATTTACCTCGGTTACCGTGCCTATGGTGTCGGTGCTGCGGCACAAGTCTATTTCGGTAAAACGGTCGACCAACTGACGCTGAACGAAATGGCGGTGATTGCCGGGCTGCCAAAAGCCCCATCCACTTTCAACCCGCTCTACTCAATGGATCGCGCCGTCGCGCGGCGTAACGTTGTGCTGTCACGTATGTTGAGCGAAGGGTATATCACCCAGCAGCAATACGATCAGACGCGTAGTGAGCCGATTAACGCCAATTATCACGCACCGGAAATTGCGTTCTCGGCGCCGTATCTCACCGAAATGGTGCGTCAGGAGATGTATAGCCGTTACGGCGAAAGCGCTTATGAAGACGGTTATCGCATTTACACCACCATTACCCGCAAAGTTCAGCAGGCCGCGCAGCAAGCGGTGCGTAACAACGTGCTGGACTACGACATGCGTCACGGTTATCGCGGCCCGGCTAATGTGCTGTGGAAAGTGGGTGAGACGGCGTGGGACACCAAAAAGATAACCAATACTCTGAAAGCGTTGCCGACTTACGGTCCGCTGCTGCCTGCCGCAGTTACCAGCACCAATCCGCAGGAAGCGACAGCGATGCTGGCTGACGGAACGTCCGTAACGTTGCGTATGGAAGGCGTTCGCTGGGCGCGTCCTTACCGTTCAGACACTCAACAGGGACCGACGCCGCGTAAAGTGACTGATGTGGTGCAAACGGGTCAGCAAATCTGGGTTCGCCAGGTTGGCGATGCCTGGTGGCTGGCGCAGGTGCCAGAGGTGAACTCGGCGCTTGTGTCGATCAATCCGCAAAACGGTGCCGTCATGGCGCTGGTGGGTGGCTTTGACTTCAACCAGAGCAAGTTCAACCGCGCAACTCAGGCGCTGCGTCAGGTGGGTTCGAATATCAAACCGTTCCTCTACACCGCAGCAATGGATAAAGGTCTGACGCTGGCAAGTATGCTGAACGATGTGCCGATTTCCCGCTGGGACGCCGGTGCTGGTTCTGACTGGGAGCCGAAAAACTCACCGCCGCAATATGCCGGTCCAATCCGTTTACGTCAGGGACTGGGCCAGTCGAAGAACGTAGTGATGGTGCGTGCAATGCGGGCTATGGGCGTTGACTACGCTGCAGAGTATCTGCAACGCTTCGGCTTCCCGGCGCAAAACATTGTTCATACCGAATCGCTGGCGCTGGGTTCCGCGTCCTTCACGCCGCTGCAGGTGGCGCGCGGCTACGCAGTAATGGCGAACGGTGGCTTCCTGGTGGATCCGTGGTTTATCAGCAAAATTGAAAACGACCAGGGCGGCGTGATTTTCGAAGCGAAACCGAAAGTAGCTTGCCCGGAATGCGATATCCCGGTGATTTACGGCGATACGCAAAAATCGAACGTGCTGGAAAATAACGACGTTGAAGACGTGGCTATCTCCCGCGAGCAGCAAAATGTTTCGGTGCCGATGCCGCAACTAGAGCAAGCTAATCAGACATTAGTCGCGAAGACCGGAGCGCAGGAGTATGCACCGCACGTTATCAGCACTCCGCTGGCATTCCTGATTAAGAGCGCACTGAACACCAATATCTTTGGTGAACCAGGCTGGCAAGGTACTGGCTGGCGCGCAGGTCGTGATTTGCAACGTCATGATATCGGCGGGAAAACCGGGACCACCAACAGCTCGAAGGATGCATGGTTCTCGGGTTACGGACCAGGCGTAGTAACCTCAGTATGGATTGGCTTTGACGACCACCGTCGTAATCTCGGTCATACCACGGCTTCAGGGGCAATTAAAGATCAGATCTCTGGTTATGAAGGTGGTGCTAAAAGCGCGCAGCCTGCATGGGACGCTTATATGAAAGCCGTTCTGGAAGGCGTACCGGAACAACCGCTGACGCCGCCGCCGGGTATTGTGACGGTGAATATCGATCGCAGCACTGGGCAACTGGCCAGCGGCGGCAACAGCCGCGAAGAGTACTTCATTGAAGGTACACAGCCTACACAGCAGGCGGTGCGCGAGGTGGGAACGACCATTATCGATAATGGTGAGGCACAGGAATTGTTCTAATTAAAAAGGCGCTTCGGCGCCTTTTCAGTTTGCTGGCAAAGTGCGCGTTGTTCATGCCGGATGCGGCATGAACGCCTTAGCCGGCATGCAACACATTGAAAATTCAATACATTGCAGGAATCCCGTAGGCCTGGTAAGCATGGCGCATCAGGCAAGCTCTACATATTTACAACCGCCCCTGCCCCTTCAACCACTCACGTACCAGAAACAGCGCACTGACATTGCGCGCTTCATTGAAGTCAGGATCTTCAAGCAAATCCATCATATGCGCCAGCGGCCAGCGAACCTGCGGTAGCGGCTCTGGCTCATCGCCTTCCAGCGACTCCGGGTAGAGATCCTGCGCCACCACAATATTCATTTTGCTGGAAAAGTAAGACGGCGCCATGCTGAGTTTCTTCAAAAAAGTCAGATCGTTCGCACCAAATCCCACTTCTTCTTTTAGCTCGCGGTTAGCTGCTTCGTAGACGCTTTCACCGGGATCAATCAGCCCTTTCGAAAACCCTAACTCATAGGATTCAGTTCCCACCGCATACTCACGAATCAGGATCAGATGGTCGTCCACAATAGGCACAATCATCACCGCTTCCCTGTTGGTTGGACGCATTCGTTCATAAACACGCCGCACGCCATTGCTGAACTCCAGATCCACGCTTTCGACGGTAAACAGTCGGGAACGGGCTACAGTTTCAACATTCAGAATGGTGGGTTTTTGTAATGATTTTCTCATTGTGGAATCTTTGCAGTGAAATCAGTATTTATTGTGCGATATCGGACACCGTTTCGGCAATGTGAATTGCATGTTATTTACATTTATGCAACCTGATAAATAATCGTTCTCAAATCAAATTAAAAGTCAATAGGTTGAAATAACTCCAGGAATTTGCTGATATTCCGCCCTCAGAGGGTTTGCTATGATCAGCGGTTACTGGGATGCGCTTAATGATGCTCAAGTTCAACTCCACGCTTGCCGATAGCCAACCGCAGAATCCTATATTGTGTCCAGGGTGCGAATAATCACGCCTGACAAATTAAGTAAGATGGGGAAAGCATGAGCACCATTGTGATTTTTTTAGCTGCTTTGCTGGCCTGCTCACTACTTGCGGGATGGCTGATAAAAACCCGCACCAGGCGGCGACAATTGCCCTGGGCTAACGCCTTCGCTGATGCGCAAACGCGCAAACTCACTCCGGAAGAACGTAGCGCTGTTGAAAATTATCTCGAGAGCCTGACGCAGATTTTGCAGGTTCCCGGCCCGACGGGTGCCAGCACGGCGCCTGTCTCTCTGACGCTGAACGCCGAAAGCAATAATGTGATGATGCTGACGCACGCTATCACACGTTATGGCATCTCTACCGACGATCCCAATAAATGGCGCTACTACCTTGACTCGGTAGAAGTCCACCTGCCGCCTTTCTGGGAGCAGTACATCAACGACGAAAACACCGTTGAACTGATTTATACCGACTCACTCCCATTAGTCATTTCACTCAACGGCCATACGCTGCAAGAGTATATGCAGGAGACTCGCGGTTACACGTTACAACCTATTCCATCAACACAGGCATCGATTCGCGGTGAAGAGAGCGAACAAATTGAGTTGCTCAACATTCGCCAGGAAACGCACGAAGAGTATGCACTTAGCCGCCCACGAGGATTGCGGGAAGCGCTGCTGATTGTCGCCTCATTCCTGATGTTCTATTTCTGCCTGGTGACCCCAGATGTATTTGTCCCGTGGTTGGTTGGCGGCGCGCTACTGCTGCTGGGCGCGGGCCTGTGGGGATTATATGCGCCACCTGCCAAATCTTCCCTAAGGGAAATCCACTGCCTGCGCGGGACACCGCGTCGCTGGGGGCTGTTTGGTGAAAACTCTCAGGAACAGATTAACAATATTTCGCTTGGTATTATCGATCTGGTCTACCCCGCGCACTGGCAACCTTACATTGCCCAGGATCTCGGACAACAAACCGATATAGATATCTACCTCGACCGTCACGTCGTGCGCCAGGGGCGCTATCTTTCGCTACATGACGAAGTAAAAAACTTCCCGTTGCAACACTGGCTACGCAGCACGGTTATCGCAGCCGGTTCGCTGATAGTCTTGTTTATGCTGCTGTTCTGGATCCCACTGGATATGCCGCTGAAATTCACTCTCTCGTGGATGAAAGGCGCGCAGACTATTGAGGCCACCAGTGTTAAACAACTTGCGGACGCTGGCGTACGCGTAGGCGATACCTTACGTCTAAGTGGTACAGGCATGTGTAATATCCGCACTTCCGGCACCTGGAGCGCGAAAACCAATTCACCGTTTTTGCCGTTTGACTGCTCGCAAATCATCTGGAATGACGCCCGTTCATTGCCATTACCAGAATCGGAACTGGTTAACAAAGCTACGGCGTTGACCGAAGCAGTAAACCGCCAGTTGCACCCGAAACCGGATGATGAATCTCGCGTCAGCGCCACATTGCGTTCAGCAATTCAGAAATCCGGCATGGTTTTGCTTGATGACTTTGGCGACATCGTACTGAAGACCGCCGATCTCTGTGCCGCCAAAGATGATTGTGTTCGGTTGAAAAATGCGCTGGTGAATCTCGGCAACAGTAAGGACTGGGACGCACTGGTAAAACGCGCCAACGCAGGAAAACTTGATGGTGTGAATGTATTACTCCGCCCGGTGAGCGCAGAATCGCTGGATAATCTGGTGGCGACTTCCACCGCACCGTTTATCACTCATGAAACGGCGCGAGCGGCACAATCACTGAATAGCCCAGCGCCTGGCGGCTTCCTGATTGTCAGCGACGAAGGCAGCGATTTTGTCGATCAACCGTGGCCAGCAGCCTCGCTTTATGACTACCCGGCGCAAGAACAATGGAACGCTTTCCAGAAGCTGGCGCAAATGTTGATGCATACACCGTTTAACGCCGAGGGGATCGTCACCAATATTTTCACCGATGCCAACGGTACGCAGCATATCAGCTTGCACCCTATTCCGGACCGTTCTGGCCTGTGGCGCTATCTCGGCACCACATTACTGCTACTGACGATGTTCGGCTGTGCCATCTATAATGGCGTGCAGGCCTGGCGTCGTTACCAGCGTCATCGCACCCGCATGATGGAGATTAAGGAGTATTACGAAAGCTGCCTGAATCCGACGCTGCTCACGTCTTCAGAAAGCCTCATCGAATAACACGTTTGCGCGGCAGGTTATGCTACCCTGTCGCGCAAATTGCTTCACTCTGGAGATTTCCCCCATGCATATCAACATTGCCTGGCAGGACGTAGACACCGTTCTGCTGGATATGGACGGCACGTTGCTCGACCTCGCCTTCGATAACTATTTTTGGCAAAAGCTGGTGCCTGAAACATGGGGCGCGAAAAACGGTGTTACGCCACAGGAAGCAATGGAATATATGCGCCGGCAATATCACGACGTGCAGCATACGCTAAACTGGTACTGTCTTGATTACTGGAGCGAGCAACTGGGTCTGGATATCTGTGCGATGACCACCGAGATGGGGCCGCGTGCTGTGTTGCGTGAAGATACTATTCCGTTTCTCGAAGCGCTGAAAGCCAGCGGCAAGCAGCGAATTTTGCTCACTAACGCCCATCCACATAACCTGGCCGTTAAACTTGAGCATACGGGTCTGGACGCACACCTTGATTTATTACTTTCCACCCACACATTTGGTTATCCGAAAGAGGATCAGCGGTTATGGCATGCGGTGGCCGAAGCTACGGGTCTGAAAGCTGAAAGAACGCTGTTTATTGATGACAGCGAAGCCATTCTCGATGCTGCCGCGCAATTTGGTATTCGTTACTGTCTCGGCGTCACCAACCCTGACTCTGGAATAGCCGAAAAACAGTATGAACGCCATCCGTCACTGAATGACTACCGCCGCCTGATCCCCTCGCTAATGTGAAGGAGACGCCATGAAAGAAAAACCGGCTGTTGAGGTTCGACTGGATAAATGGCTATGGGCCGCCCGTTTTTATAAAACCCGCGCGCTGGCCCGCGAAATGATTGAAGGCGGTAAGGTGCATTACAACGGGCAACGCAGCAAGCCGAGTAAAATCGTCGAGCTGAATGCCACGCTCACGCTGCGCCAGGGAAATGACGAACGAACGGTGATTGTAAAGGCGATTACTGAACAGCGTCGCCCCGCCAGCGAGGCGGTCTTGCTGTATGAAGAGACTGCGGAAAGTGTAGAGAAACGCGAAAAAATGGCGCTGGCACGTAAACTTAATGCCTTAACCATGCCGCACCCGGACCGGCGCCCGGACAAAAAAGAGCGCCGCGACCTGTTACGATTTAAACACGGCGACAGTGAATAACTGTCACCTGCAAGAGAGATGATTATGCCGCAACATGACCAATTACATCGCTATCTGTTTGAAAACTTTGCCGTTCGCGGCGAACTGGTAACCGTTTCGGAAACCCTGCAACAGATCCTTGAGAATCACGATTATCCGCAGCCCGTGAAAAACGTGCTGGCAGAACTGCTGGTCGCGACCAGCCTGTTGACCGCTACGCTGAAGTTTGATGGTGATATCACCGTACAGCTGCAAGGCGACGGTCCGATGAATCTGGCGGTTATTAACGGTAACAACAAACAGCAGATGCGCGGTGTGGCGCGCGTGCAGGGCGAAATTCCAGAAAATGCCGACCTGAAAACGCTGGTTGGCAATGGTTACGTGGTGATCACCATTACCCCGAGCGAAGGCGAACGCTATCAGGGCGTAGTTGGTCTGGAAGGTGATACCCTGGCGACTTGCCTGGAAGATTACTTTATGCGTTCTGAACAGCTGCCGACGCGCCTGTTTATTCGCACCGGTGACGTAGATGGCAAACCGGCTGCGGGCGGTATGTTGTTGCAGGTAATGCCTGCGCAAAATGCCCAGCAAGACGACTTCGACCACCTGGCGACGCTGACCGAAACCATCAAAACTGAAGAGCTGCTGACGTTACCGGCAAACGAAGTTTTGTGGCGTTTGTATCACGAAGAAGAGGTGACGGTTTATGATCCGCAGGATGTTGAATTCAAATGCACCTGCTCGCGTGAACGTTGCGCAGGCGCGCTGAAAACGCTGCCGGATGAAGAAGTTGATAGCATCCTCGCGGAAGAAGGCGAAATTGACATGCATTGTGATTACTGTGGTAACCACTATCTGTTCAATGCAATGGATATTGCCGAGATCCGCAACAATGCGTCTCCGGCAGATCCGCAGGTTCATTAATCGCCATGTCCGGCAGAGGTGACTCTGCCGGATATCATAACTAAATTGCCTGATGCGCTGCGCTTATCTGGCCTACGGATTAAATGCAATTTATCGCAGGTAAGATAAGGCGCAGCATCCAAACGCGCTGTCACTCATTCAGATTCAAATCCAGCGTTTCACCATCCACCGTAAGATCGCGCCACACCTTAGGCTTCGTCCCCAGTTTTCCATTCTTCGCCGCTGTGAGTAATTTCTCTTTCGTTATTACACGCGGGAGTGAACTCATCGTAATCTCTTTCCATTCTTTCCCGGCAGGATCAATACCATAGACAATGACTCTTTCATCATTAAAGGCAAACAGGATCCGCTCTGCCCTACCATCACTATTCAGATCTTGCTCTACCAGCACGCAGGCATCTTTTTCAATACATATCATTGCGTTATAGCGATTTTTCATCACTGCCGACCAGAATGTCATATCCGGCTTTCCAGAACCTGGGGCAATAAATACATTATCAGCTAATGCTTTTTCCGATATCTGCTGCTGAAGACGTTGCACTCCATCAAACGCCATCAGCAGACCCCACCTGCGTTTCGGGTCTTTCATATACTCGACATCGCTTTTCAGCGACTCAAGCGCTGCACGTCCATAGCGACCGCTATGTTCGAGCATGTAGATACTTACCTGGTCTGGCATGTTCTTGCCACTCTGATAACGCGCCATATGGCTGTTCACGCTAATGCGCATACTGTCCAGCACCGGCGAATTAAGAAGCACCAGTATCACCAGCACCAATAACGAAACCGTAAGGTTCACTTTGCCCTGAAGAACAAGGGGATTTTGCCCTTTACGCCAGGCAATACTGACGAAATACCCCAGCGACCAGACCAGTAACACCACCACCGCCAGTGCGCCGTGCAAGCGTTCGGTAGTCCAGCCGTATTGAGCGACCCGCATCCATATAGCCCAGGCGGCGATCAGCACATAGAGCGGCGCCACCAGCAGAGACATTTTTATCAGGCAACGCAATGGGCCAGTCCAGGGAAGCGATGCTTTTCGCGGATCGCGGACAATGGCCATTAAGAGCAACTGCAAAAAGGCCAGAGTTAAAAGCAGCCCAGCGGCGGAGATGTGGCGGGAAATCGCATTCAAACCAGCAAAGGGCAAAGTGATAATAAACAGCAGCGTCAGCAGTGAAACCAGTGGTAGCAAACCTGTGGCGATTAACGTGAAGAGCTTTTGAATAGAGGCGATTAACCGCGATTGAGTCCGCGCAAGAATGACTGCCAGCGCGGTAACCAGGCCCAGCGTAAGATAAATAAACCAGTCGGTTGAAAAAAAGAGGATACTGAAAAACGTGATGCCAACAAGTTTAAATAACTCACTCCACAGTAAAAGTACCAGCCATGTCAGACCATTAGTGATCAAAATCACCATCAATATTAGAGCGTTATGCCACGCTGACTGGTAAAAAAAGCTATAGTTCGTTTGCTCTTTTCTGTCGTGCAAATTCAGTTGTATCCAGGGCAATAACAACATCGCCATTAACAGCAGATAACAACCAAATTCCCAGAGTTCCTGGTCCGCTCGCCAGGGACTCATGCCATCAATTTGCCATTTCAGCCAGCCGCTCATCGCCAGGGTGGCAATAAATACCAGCGCCAGCCACCCCCACAAACGCTTCTGTTTGAAGGATTCCACGGTGAATAACAAAACGGATGAAAGCGCCACGGTCGCAGGAATGCCGTAAACAAGCCAGTTGTTATTGTCCACAGCCAGCCAGGTTATCAGAAAATAGCAAACCAGCCCCTGGATTAATCCAGTGGCGACCATTCCCCACCGTGTTGCAGGTGAAAGTTCAACGTTATCCATGTTCGTGATCCGGAATCAAAAGGAAGGTTAATTATTGCATTCAGGCAGTACTAATATTTATTTTAAGAAAAATTTACAAAAAATTTTGCGGTGGTGAATCGATACTTTACTGATTGATTTTGCATAAATTTCAATCAGGAATGAGATTTAACTCACATTATAATGGCCAATTAAACTAACTTTTAACCTTTTAGGAACATTTTCCACACCTGGAATGCCATTTCTGCGATAATAGCAACCGTTTCGTGACAGGAATCACGGAGTTTTTTGTCAAATATGAATTTCTCCAGATGCGTAAATCTATGAGCCTTGTCGCGGTTAACACCCCCAAAAAGACTTTACTATTCAGGCAATACATATTGGCTAAGGAGCAGTGAAATGCGCGTTAACAATGGTTTGACCCCGCAAGAACTCGAGGCTTATGGTATCAGTGACGTTCATGATATCGTTTACAACCCAAGCTACGACCTGCTGTATCAGGAAGAGCTCGATCCGAGCCTGACAGGTTATGAGCGCGGGGTGTTAACTAATCTGGGTGCCGTTGCCGTGGATACCGGGATCTTCACCGGGCGTTCACCAAAAGATAAGTATATCGTCCGCGACGATACCACTCGCGATACTTTCTGGTGGGCAGACAAAGGCAAAGGTAAGAACGACAACAAACCTCTCTCTCCGGAAACCTGGCAGCATCTGAAAGGCCTGGTGACCAAACAGCTTTCCGGCAAACGCCTGTTCGTGGTTGATGCTTTCTGTGGCGCTAACCCGGATACTCGCCTTTCCGTACGTTTCATCACCGAAGTGGCCTGGCAGGCGCATTTCGTCAAGAACATGTTTATTCGCCCGAGTGATGAAGAGCTGGAAGGTTTCAAACCTGACTTTATCGTCATGAACGGCGCGAAGTGCACCAACCCGCAGTGGAAAGAACAGGGTCTGAACTCTGAAAACTTCGTGGCGTTTAACCTCACCGAGCGCATGCAGCTGATTGGTGGCACCTGGTACGGCGGCGAAATGAAGAAAGGGATGTTCTCAATGATGAACTACCTGCTGCCGCTGAAAGGTATCGCTTCTATGCACTGCTCCGCCAACGTTGGCGAGAAAGGCGATGTTGCGGTGTTCTTCGGCCTTTCCGGCACCGGTAAAACCACCCTTTCCACCGACCCGAAACGTCGTCTGATTGGCGATGACGAGCACGGTTGGGACGATGACGGTGTGTTTAACTTCGAAGGCGGCTGCTACGCGAAAACCATTAAACTGTCGAAAGAAGCAGAGCCAGAAATCTATGGCGCTATCCGTCGCGATGCACTGCTGGAAAACGTCACTGTACGTGAAGATGGCACCATCGACTTTGATGATGGTTCAAAAACCGAGAACACCCGCGTTTCTTATCCGATCTATCACATCGATAACATCGTTAAGCCAGTTTCCAAAGCGGGCCACGCGACTAAAGTTATCTTCCTGACCGCAGATGCTTTTGGCGTACTGCCACCGGTTTCTCGCCTGACTGCCGATCAAACTCAGTACCACTTCCTCTCAGGCTTCACCGCCAAACTGGCTGGTACAGAGCGTGGCATCACCGAACCGACGCCAACCTTCTCTGCCTGCTTCGGCGCGGCATTCCTGTCGCTGCACCCGACTCAGTACGCAGAAGTGCTGGTAAAACGTATGCAGGCAGCGGGCGCGCAGGCATATCTGGTTAACACTGGCTGGAACGGCACTGGCAAACGTATCTCCATTAAAGATACCCGCGCCATTATCGACGCCATCCTCAACGGTTCGCTGGATAACGCAGAAACCTTCACTCTGCCGATGTTTAACCTGGCGATCCCAACCGAACTGCCGGGCGTAGACACGAAGATCCTCGATCCGCGTAACACCTACGCTTCCCCGGAACAGTGGCAGGAAAAAGCCGAAACGCTGGCGAAACTGTTTATCGACAACTTCGATAAATACACCGACACCCCTGCAGGTGCCGCGCTGGTAGCGGCTGGTCCTAAGCTGTAATCGGTTAATATTTCACTGACCCCTTATCCAAACGGATAAGGGGTTTTTTTATATCTGCAGTTTCAGAAAAATTCGCTGGAACCGTTCTGGAATGGGGAAACGGGGCGGCATTCGGATAATTTATTACAACGTGACACGCAATGGCCGAATTTATCTGGCATTGATTTATCCTAAAAATGAACAGGATGATTTAACAGAAGAACAAAAAAAGGCATTGAAACTATTGTCCGAAAAGCGGCTTTAATGTTGAAGCTCAACAAATCCCATCACGGCCGCAACGCCAACGGAGGCATTGGAAATAGATGAAAGACGAATTATTTGCTGATCTTCTTGCCAGCGCAGAAGAAATGGTACGCATCGAAAAGGGTGAAAAAACGCCTGAGCCAGAACACGTCCATACTTTTAGCGAAATCGATGTAAAAGCGATCCGTGAAGCAACTGGCTTACGTCAGCAAGATTTCGCTGTCGCCGTGGGGGTGAGTTACGACCTGGTAAAAAGCTGGGAAACCAAACGCCGTCAACCTACCGGAGCACCTCGAAAATTGCTCCTGCTTTTGCAAGCGAATCCTTTCATTATCAATCAATTGAAAACAATCTAAAAACGGGAGGCACCTTCGCCTCCCGTTTATTTACCCTTCTTTTGTCGTGCCCTGCGCCCGCGTTACCGGTAATGGCAGCCAGGCGCGAATGGAAAGCCCGCCCCGCTCGCTGGTGCCAAGCTCCAGCATCCCGTTATGGTTATCCACGATACGCTGCACAATCGCCAGGCCTAGTCCCGTGCCGCTAATGGTGCGCGCACTGTCGCCGCGGACAAAAGGCTGGAACAGATGCTTACGCTGTTCAGGCTCGATACCCGGACCGTCGTCTTCCACCTGGAACCAGGCGCGATTTGGCTCCGTTCCGCTGCTGACTTTGATCCAACCATTGCCATAGCGGGCAGCGTTCACCACCATATTCGCCACCGCACGTTTGATTGACAGCGGATGCATTTTCACTTCTATGCAGCCAGGATAAAGCGCGGTATCAATTTCACGCTCATAGCCACTTTCGGCAGCAATCACTTCACCAAGCACCGCGTTAAGATCCGCCAACTCCATCGGCATTTCCTGCCCGGTGCGCAGGTAGTCGATAAACTGCTCAATGATGGCGTTGCACTCTTCGATATCTTTGTTGATCGATTCTGCCAGGTAGCCATCCTGCTCGCTCATCATCTCGGTCGCCAGGCGAATACGCGTCAGTGGCGTGCGCAGGTCATGACTTACCCCCGCCATCAGCAGCGTGCGGTCATCCGCCAGTTGCTTAACACCAGCCGCCATATGGTTGAAGGCGCGGGTAACCGAACGCACCTCCGAAGCGCCATATTCACGCAGCGGCGGCGGAATAATCCCTTTACCGACCTGCAAAGCAGCATGTTCAAGATCGACCAACGGTCGGTTCTGAATACGAATAAACAGCCACGCCCCGCCAATCGCCATCAGCATAATCGCCAGCGTATAGCGGAACAGCGGGGAGAAATCGCCCTGATGAATTTCGGTCAGCGGCACACGTACCCAGATATTGGGCGACAGCCAGGTTTTCAGCCAGACAACAGGCGAGCTTTTGTTAACCTCGACGCGAACTTCCGTCGGACCGCCCAGCTGCTGCGCCATCTGATGGCTTAAGAATTCATAGTGTTGCGCCCAACGCAGCCCGGCCTCTTCGGCAGCTTCGTTGGAATAGAGAGAGATCCCCAGCTCACGGTAGATCTCCCGACGGAAAGCGGGAGGCACAACCAACTGCGTGCCGTCCTCCAGTTGCAGTTTGTCGGTCATCAACATACGCACTTCGTACGCGAGGACTTTATTAAACTGCTGGAGGCTCGGCAAAATCGCGAAGTTCAGCACCACCAGATAAGTCGTCACCAGGCTGACGAACAGCAAGGTGACGATGAGCAATAACGTGCGGGCAAATGAACTTCGTGGCGAGAAGCGCAATCGCCTCATGCTTTAGAACCGTCCGGTACAAAGACGTAGCCCAGACCCCAGACGGTCTGAATGTAACGCGGATGTGCCGGATCTTCTTCCACCATGCGGCGCAGACGAGAGATCTGCACGTCGATGGAACGTTCCATTGCGGAATATTCACGGCCACGGGCAAGGTTCATCAGCTTATCGCGGGAGAGCGGCTCACGCGGATGGCTGACCAGCGCCTTCAGGACCGCAAATTCACCGCTGGTCAGCGGCATCGGTTCATCTTCGCGGAACATTTCACGCGTCCCCAGGTTAAGTTTGAACTTACCGAAAGCAATCACAGCTTCTTCCTGTGACGGCGCGCCCGGCAGTTCATTCGCCTGACGACGCAGCACCGCACGGATGCGGGCCAGCAATTCACGCGGGTTAAACGGTTTTGGAATGTAATCGTCAGCACCAATTTCCAGGCCAACGATACGGTCAACTTCTTCCCCTTTCGCCGTTACCATAATGATCGGCATCGGGTTACTCTGGCTACGAAGACGTCGGCAAATCGACAAACCATCTTCACCAGGTAACATCAAATCCAGTACCATAAGATGGAAAGATTCACGAGTCAGCAGGCGATCCATCTGTTCTGCATTAGCGACGCTTCGAACCTGGAAGCCTTGTTCGGTGAGATAACGCTCCAGCAGCGCACGCAAGCGCATGTCGTCATCGACCACCAGAATCTTGTAGTTCTCTTGCATTGTTTGTACTCCCAAAGGTTCGCAACAATTTGTAAGCGTGTATTCTTAAAAAAGCTCACGTTCGTCACCAGCTAAATCTGGTATGAATTTCAGCCTAAATTGTTACAAAGCATATTAAACAGCGGCTTAAGTATACAATTTATTCAGCGAAACATTATTGATTCTGTTGATATGATCACGTTATACCCAATGTGCGCATTATCAAACAGACAAAGGGAATCAACGAGATGAAAACGCCCCTGGTTACCCGGGAAGGGTATGAAAAACTCAAACAAGAGCTAAATTATCTCTGGCGTGAAGAGCGCCCGGAAGTCACAAAGAAGGTGACCTGGGCCGCAAGTCTGGGCGACCGCAGCGAAAACGCTGACTATCAGTATAATAAAAAGCGCCTGCGTGAAATCGACCGTCGTGTGCGCTATCTCACTAAATGCATGGAAAATCTCAAAATCGTCGATTACTCGCCCCAGCAGGAAGGCAAAGTTTTCTTTGGCGCGTGGGTAGAGATTGAAAACGACGATGGCGTGACTCACCGTTTCCGTATCGTCGGCTATGATGAAATCTTTGGCCGTAAAGACTACATCTCTATCGATTCCCCGATGGCCCGCGCATTGCTGAAAAAAGAGGTGGGCGATCTGGCGGTGGTGAATACCCCTGCCGGGGAAGCGAGCTGGTATGTTAATGCTATCGAGTACGTGAAACCGTAAGGAAGAGTCTTAACCTCCTGCCGATGGCTGGCATTTTTGCCAGCCAGTCCGTATAACTATCCCCTGATTTTTGATCCGAAAAGATGAACTCACACCATGATGAATGATTCGTTCTGCCGCATTATTGCGGGTGAAATTCAGGCGCGCCCGGAACAGGTTGACGCTGCCGTTCGCCTGCTTGACGAAGGGAATACCGTGCCGTTTATCGCACGTTATCGTAAGGAAATCACCGGCGGTCTGGATGACACGCAGCTGCGTAATCTGGAAACACGTCTGGGATATCTGCGCGAGCTGGAAGAGAGACGTCAGGCTATTCTCAAGTCCATTTCTGAGCAAGGTAAACTCACCGACGAGCTGGCGAATGCCATCAACGCTACCTTGAGCAAAACCGAACTCGAAGACCTCTACCTGCCTTACAAACCTAAACGTCGTACCCGCGGGCAAATCGCCATTGAAGCAGGGCTTGAGCCGTTGGCTGACCTGCTGTGGAGCGATCCATCACACATGCCAGAAGTCGCCGCTGCACAATATGTTGATGCCGATAAAGGCGTGGCAGATACCAAAGCCGCGCTGGACGGCGCGCGTTATATCCTGATGGAACGCTTTGCCGAAGATGCCGCGCTGCTGGCAAAAGTGCGTGATTATCTGTGGAAAAACGCGCATTTGGTTTCTACGGTGGTGAGCGGTAAAGAAGAGGAAGGGGCGAAATTCCGCGACTATTTCGATCATCACGAACCGCTGTCAACGGTGCCTTCGCACCGTGCGCTGGCGATGTTCCGTGGGCGTAACGAAGGCATACTCCAGCTTTCGCTGAATGCCGATCCGCAGTTCGATGAGCCGCCAAAAGAGAGCTATTGCGAGCAAATCATCATGGATCATCTCGGCCTGCGCCTGAACAATGCCCCGGCGGATAGCTGGCGCAAAGGCGTGGTGAGCTGGACGTGGCGCATCAAGGTGCTGATGCATCTGGAAACCGAACTGATGGGCACCGTGCGCGAACGTGCGGAAGATGAAGCGATTAATGTCTTTGCCCGTAACCTGCACGATCTGCTGATGGCGGCCCCTGCCGGACTGCGTGCGACGATGGGCCTCGATCCGGGTCTGCGTACCGGGGTAAAAGTAGCGGTAGTCGATGCAACCGGCAAACTGGTGGCAACCGATACCATTTACCCGCACACCGGACAAGCCGCAAAAGCAGCGATGACCGTTGCTGCCCTGTGTGAAAAGCATAACGTTGAACTGGTGGCGATCGGCAACGGTACAGCTTCCCGCGAAACCGAGCGTTTCTATCTTGATGTCCAGAAGCAGTTCCCGAAAGTGACCGCGCAGAAAGTGATCGTCAGCGAAGCTGGCGCATCAGTTTACTCGGCTTCCGAGCTGGCAGCGCAGGAGTTCCCGGATCTCGACGTTTCTCTGCGTGGCGCAGTATCTATCGCCCGCCGTTTGCAGGATCCGCTGGCGGAGCTGGTGAAAATCGATCCGAAATCTATCGGCGTGGGTCAATATCAGCATGACGTCAGCCAGACGCAACTGGCCCGCAAGCTGGATGCAGTAGTAGAAGACTGCGTAAACGCCGTTGGCGTTGATCTCAACACCGCTTCTGTTCCGCTGTTAACTCGCGTAGCGGGCCTGACGCGCATGATGGCGCAAAACATCGTGGCCTGGCGCGATGAGAACGGCCAGTTCCAGAATCGTCAGCAACTGTTAAAAGTGAGCCGTCTGGGGCCGAAAGCCTTCGAGCAGTGTGCGGGCTTCTTGCGCATTAACCACGGTGATAACCCGCTGGACGCGTCTACCGTTCACCCGGAAGCCTATCCGGTGGTGGAACGCATTCTGGCAACAACACAGCAGGCGCTGAAAGATCTGATGGGTAACAGCAGTGAACTGCGTAATCTGAAAGCGTCTGATTTCACCGATGAGAAATTCGGTGTGCCGACAGTAACCGACATCATCAAAGAGCTGGAAAAACCGGGTCGCGATCCGCGTCCGGAATTTAAAACCGCTCAGTTTGCCGATGGCGTCGAGACAATGAACGACCTGCAACCGGGTATGATCCTCGAAGGCGCGGTCACCAACGTCACCAATTTTGGTGCTTTTGTTGATATCGGCGTACATCAGGACGGCCTGGTTCACATCTCTTCTTTGTCGAACAAGTTTGTGGAAGATCCGCATACCGTGGTGAAAGCGGGCGACATTGTGAAGGTGAAAGTGCTGGAAGTGGATCTTCAGCGTAAACGTATCGCCCTGACCATGCGTCTGGACGAGCAGCCTGGCGAAACCAACGCTCGTCGCGGCGGCGGTAACGATCGCCCGCAAAACAACCGCCCGGCAGCCAAACCGCGTGGGCGTGAAGCGCAGCCTGCCGGTAACAGCGCGATGATGGATGCGCTGGCGGCAGCAATGGGTAAAAAGCGTTAAACACCCTGATTGGCCTACGGTTCAAATTTTCACGAAATCGTAGGCCAGATAAGGCGTTCACGCCGCATCTGGCAACGAACGCCTTGCCTGACATAAATATGCCGGAGATATTCTCCGGCATATTTATTCCACAGCCAAACTCACAATATATTCCGTTAATATTTATCACATCATTAACAACTGAAACCTTAATTAAACATTAACCCGCCCTAATAATTCGTCATTCGAATTATATTTTGGCTGCGATATAACCTTGAGCCACATCAACATTGAGTCAGATTATTATCTAAACCAACATTCGCACACATTTTAAGTATTGCTGATAGAAACCATTCTCATTATCATTGTACTGTTGATTATTTAATCTCTCCTTCGTTGGCAAATCATCTGGTCTCATGTCGCTGTCAAACGCCCCATGAGGTAGTTATCCAGTTAGTGAGAAACAAGTAGGCACCTATGCAATACACTCCAGATACTGCGTGGAAAATCACTGGCTTTTCCCGTGAAATCAGCCCGGCATATCGCCAAAAACTGCTTTCTCTTGGCATGTTACCTGGCTCCTCTTTTAATGTGGTGCGCGTCGCTCCACTCGGCGACCCCATTCATATCGAAACCCGTCGTGTAAGCCTGGTATTACGCAAAAAAGATCTGGCCTTATTAGAAGTGGAAGCGGTTTCCTGTTAATACGGTGATAACAACAATGAAAAAATTAACCATTGGCTTAATTGGTAATCCAAATTCTGGCAAGACAACCTTATTTAACCAGCTCACCGGAGCACGTCAGCGTGTAGGTAACTGGGCTGGCGTTACCGTCGAACGTAAAGAGGGTCAGTTTTCCACCACCGATCATCAGGTCACGCTGGTGGATCTGCCCGGTACTTATTCTCTGACTACTATTTCATCGCAGACGTCGTTGGACGAGCAAATCGCCTGCCACTACATTTTGAGTGGCGACGCCGATCTGCTGATTAACGTGGTGGATGCGTCTAACCTTGAGCGTAACCTGTACTTGACGCTACAGCTGCTGGAACTCGGCATTCCCTGCATCGTGGCGCTGAACATGCTCGACATTGCCGAGAAACAAAATATTCGCATCGAAATTGATGCGCTGTCGGCGCGTCTTGGCTGCCCGGTAGTTCCACTGGTTTCCACGCGTGGTCGCGGTATCGAAGCTCTGAAACTGGCGATTGACCGCTACAAAGCCAACGACAATGTAGAACTGGTGCATTACGCCCAGCCGCTAATCAATGAAGCCGACTCGCTGGCAAAAGTGATGCCGTCCGACATCCCGCTCAAGCAGCGTCGCTGGCTGGGCCTGCAAATGCTGGAAGGCGATATCTACAGCCGCGCCTACGCCGGTGAAGCGTCGCAGCATCTGGATGCCGCCCTTGCCCGTCTGCGTAATGAGATGGACGATCCGGCGCTGCACATTGCCGATGCGCGTTACCAGTGTATTGCTGCTATCTGCGATGTGGTAAGCAACACGCTGACGGCAGAACCCAGCCGTTTCACCACTGCGGTAGATAAAATCGTGCTCAACCGTTTTCTCGGGCTGCCGATTTTCCTCTTTGTGATGTACCTGATGTTCCTGCTGGCTATCAACATCGGCGGGGCGTTACAGCCGCTGTTTGACGTCGGCTCCGTAGCACTCTTTGTGCATGGTATTCAGTGGATTGGCTACACGCTCCACTTCCCGGACTGGCTGACTATCTTCCTCGCCCAGGGCCTGGGCGGCGGTATTAACACCGTGCTGCCACTGGTGCCGCAGATCGGCATGATGTACCTGTTCCTCTCCTTCCTTGAGGACTCCGGCTATATGGCGCGTGCGGCGTTTGTGATGGACCGTCTGATGCAGGCGCTGGGCTTGCCGGGGAAATCCTTTGTACCGCTGATCGTTGGTTTCGGTTGTAACGTACCGTCGGTAATGGGCGCACGTACGCTTGATGCACCGCGTGAACGTCTGATGACCATCATGATGGCACCGTTTATGTCCTGCGGCGCGCGTCTGGCTATCTTCGCAGTATTTGCGGCTGCCTTCTTCGGGCAGAACGGCGCGCTGGCGGTCTTCTCGCTGTATATGCTGGGTATCGTGATGGCGGTGCTGACGGGCCTGATGCTCAAGTACACCATCATGCGCGGTGAAGCGACGCCGTTCGTCATGGAGCTGCCGGTCTATCACGTACCACACGTTAAGAGTCTGATTATCCAGACCTGGCAGCGTCTGAAAGGCTTCGTGATGCGCGCAGGTAAAGTGATCATCATCGTCAGCATTTTCCTGAGCGCCTTCAACAGCTTCTCGTTGAGCGGGAAAATCGTCGATAACATCAACGACTCGGCGCTGGCTTCCGTCAGCCGTGTGATCACTCCGGTCTTCAAGCCGATTGGCGTACATGAAGATAACTGGCAGGCAACGGTTGGCCTGTTCACGGGCGCAATGGCGAAAGAAGTGGTGGTGGGTACGCTCAACACCCTCTACACCGCAGAAAATATTCAGGACGAAGAGTTCAATCCGGCAGAATTTAACCTCGGTGAAGAGCTGTTCAGCGCGGTAGATGAAACCTGGCAGAGCCTGAAAGACACCTTCAGCCTTAGCGTACTGATGAACCCCATTGAAGCGAGCAAAGGCGACGGCGAAATGGGTACCGGGGCGATGGGCGTGATGGATCAGAAATTCGGTAGCGCAGCTGCCGCATACAGCTACCTGATTTTCGTCCTGCTGTATGTACCGTGCATCTCGGTGATGGGTGCTATCGCGCGTGAATCAAGCCGTGGCTGGATGGGCTTCTCCATCCTGTGGGGGCTGAATATCGCTTACTCGCTGGCAACATTGTTCTATCAGGTCGCCAGCTACAGTCAGCATCCAACTTACAGCCTGGTGTGCATTCTGGCGGTTATCCTGTTTAACATCGTGGTTATCGGTCTGCTGCGCCGCGCGCGTAGCCGGGTGGATATCGAACTGCTGGCAACGCGCAAGTCGGTAAGCAGTTGCTGTGCAGCCAGCACGACTGGCGATTGCCACTAAGGATACAGCAATGGCTTCGCTCATTCAGGTGCGTGATTTGCTGGCGTTACGGGGTCGTATGGAAGCGGCCCAGATAAGCCAGACATTGAACACTCCACAGCCAATGATTAACGCCATGCTGCAACAACTGGAAAGTATGGGCAAAGCCGTGCGGATTCAGGAAGAACCTGACGGCTGCCTCTCCGGCAGTTGTAAAAGCTGCCCGGAAGGAAAAGCCTGTCTGCGCGAGTGGTGGGCGCTGCGTTAACCATACTCCACCGCCTGTTTTGAAAAGCCCGGTATGCGTTTGCAACCGGGCTTTTTTTGCGTGCGGCTTTCCATAAAAATGCAATTCTTGCAGCACGACGGAAGTTCCTCTGAAAGTGTCTCGCAGGGATGAAAACTGGCTAATGCACAGGTGTGGAGTGGCGCGTAGAGTCGCGGCATTCAAACAACAGGTGAAGGAACGCCATGAGCAAAAAGCAGAGTTCCACCCCACACGATGCACTGTTCAAACTCTTTTTACGCCAACCGGACACGGCACGCGATTTTCTTGCGTTCCATTTACCGGCCCCCATTCACGCGCTCTGTGATATGAAAACCCTCAAGCTGGAGTCGAGCAGTTTTATTGATGACGATCTGCGTGAAAGCTACTCCGACGTGCTGTGGTCGGTGAAAACGGAACAAGGACCGGGATATATCTATTGCCTGATTGAACATCAAAGCACCTCAAACAAACTGATCGCATTTCGCATGATGCGTTACGCCATTGCCGCAATGCAAAATCACCTTGATGCCGGATACAAAACGTTGCCGATGGTGGTGCCGTTGTTGTTTTACCACGGTATTGAAAGCCCCTATCCCTATTCGCTGTGTTGGCTGGATTGTTTCGCCGATCCCAACCTGGCCAGGCAGCTTTACGCCTCTGCATTTCCGCTGATTGATGTCACCGTCATGCCTGATGATGAAATCATGCAACACCGACGCATGGCGCTGCTGGAGTTAATTCAAAAACATATTCGTCAACGCGACCTGATGGGGCTGGTAGAGCAAATGGCCTGCTTATTAAGTAGTGGATACGCTAATGACAGACAAATCAAAGGGCTGTTTAATTACATATTGCAAACCGGCGATGCGGTGCGTTTTAACGATTTTATCGACGGTGTGGCCGAACGTTCACCGAAACACAAGGAGAGTTTAATGACTATTGCGGAAAGATTGCGGCAGGAGGGGTTTCAGAAAGGTATACGTGCTATTGCCAAAACCATGCTGGATGCCGGAGTCCCTCTTGAGGACGTTCTGCGATTTACCGGGCTGTCAGAGGAAGAATTGGCTGCGGCGAACCAGTAGACACTATCCCCTGCTTAAGTGCTACTTTGTGCTATCTTACGTGTAACACAAAGTAGCACTTAGGAACTGATATGCAGACAGTGAAATTACGGCAACAAGGAGGAGCCATGATCGTTACTATCCCACGAGATGTTGCCACCGATCTTGGCTGGTCACCGGGCACAGAGCTTACCGTGGAGAAAAAAGGCGATAGCGTTAATTTGCGCGCAACAGAGCACAAACCACGTGGGCGTCTTACCGTCGCGCAGTTGTTGAGTCAGATCGATGAAAGCGAAATTACGGAGCTAAATCAGTCCACAGAAGGATGGGCTGAAGGGAAAAAAGGTAATGAAGCATGGTAAAGGCACGGACGCCACATCGTGGTGAGATTTGGTGTTTTAACCCTGATCCGGTTGCCGGGCATGAACTTCGGGATCCACATTATTGCATTGTGGTAACAGACAAAGAACTCAACAATGTTTTAAAAGTTGCTATGTGCTGTCCGATTTCAACAGGGGCAAATGCAGCACGTTCCACAGGGGTGACGGTGAACGTCCTCCCCCATGATACGCAAACCGGTAACCTGCATGGCGTTGTGCTTTGTCACCAGCTGAAAGCAGTCGATCTTATTGCCCGTGGCGCTAAATTTCATACTGTTGCCGATGAAGCATTGATTAGTGAGGTGATCGGTAAACTGGTGAATATAATCGACCCACAACAGTAACCCTCACTTCCTGCCTACACCCTCTGCTTCAATGCCACCAGCAGGTGACAAAACTCGTCCGGATGCGAAATAAACGGCGCATGGGCCGCTTTGGCGAAGATGTATGACTCGCTGTGCGGCCAGAGTTTATCCAGCATCGGCACCACTTTGCGCGGCACCAGACCGTCGAGATAGCCATACAATCGCAAAAACGGCATAGGTACGTTTTGCAGCGGCTGACGGAGATCGACCGTTTTCAGAATTTCCAGCCCACCATTAAGCACGTCAACCTCCGGCATCGGTAACGCCAGAACGGTTTTCTTCAGCGCTCGCGCATCCTGGCGTGCCGTTTCTGTACCCATGGTTTGTAACGCAAGGAACCGTTCTACTGTCCGCTGAAAATCTTCACTCAGTTGCTGCTGGAAACCTGCTAGCACGTCCGGTTTTATCCCAGGCCAGCCGTCACAAGCACTGAAACACGGTGACGATGCCACGGTAACCAACGCCTGAACACGCTCGGGATGGGTTAACGCAATCTGGCTTGCCACCAGTCCACCCAGACTCCAGCCCAGCCAGATGGCCTTATCTGGTGCCTGTCGCAGCACGACTTCTGCCATCTCAGCAAGCGACATCGCACCAAATCCCTGGCTGCGCCCGAAGCCGGGCAGGTCAACAAGGTGCAGCGTAAAATGCGAGCTAAGTTCCTCGTCAATGCAACGCCACACTTCAGCATTCAGTCCCCATCCGTGCAGCAGCACAAGATGAACATTCCCCTGACCTTTGGTCTGCCACCAGATGTTATTCATCCGCTATTGTTCTCTTTTTACTTACAAGGATGAACATATGCTAACAGTACCGGGATTATGCTGGCTATGCCGAATGCCGCTGGCGTTAGGTCATTGGGGGATTTGTTCGGTCTGTTCACGCGCCGCCCGTACAGATAAAACGTTATGCCCACAATGTGGATTACCTGCCACACACTCACATCTTCCTTGCGGCCGCTGCCTGCAAAAACCGCCGCCCTGGCAAAGACTGGTCACGGTCGCCAACTATGCGCCGCCATTAAGTCCGCTCATCCACCAGCTTAAGTTTTCCCGGCGCAGCGAAATCGCCAGCGCCCTGGCACGTCTGTTACTATTGGAAGTCTTACACGCCCGTCGGACTACCGGATTACAACTGCCGGATCGCATCATCAGCGTTCCGTTATGGCAGCGGCGTCACTGGCGTCGGGGATTTAATCAGAGCGATTTGCTGTGTCAGCCGTTATCACGCTGGTTGCACTGCCAGTGGGATAGCGAAGCCGTCGTACGAACACGGGCCACCGCTATCCAGCATTTTCTCAGTGCCCGGCTGCGCAAGCGCAACCTGAAAAATGCTTTTCGCCTTGAATTGCCTGTGCAAGGTCGCCATATGGTGATTGTGGATGATGTCGTTACCACCGGAAGTACCGTCGCAGAGATTGCGCAGCTGCTTTTACGCAATGGTGCGGCGACAGTCCAGGTCTGGTGCCTTTGTCGAACCTTGTAGAGCCTCGATGATGGGCGTATTATAACCAACTAAAATAGTCAACTATTAGGCCATTACTATGATCCGTATTTCCGATGCTGCACAAGCGCACTTTGCCAAACTGCTGGCAAACCAGGAAGAAGGGACACAAATCCGCGTATTTGTGATTAACCCTGGCACGCCTAACGCTGAATGTGGCGTTTCTTATTGTCCGCCGGACGCTGTGGAAGCCACCGACACCGCCCTGAAATTTGACCTGCTGACTGCGTATGTTGATGAGTTAAGCGCGCCATACCTGGAAGATGCAGAGATCGACTTTGTTACCGACCAGTTGGGTTCTCAGCTGACGCTGAAAGCCCCGAACGCCAAAATGCGTAAAGTGGCTGACGATGCGCCACTGATGGAGCGTGTGGAGTATATGCTGCAATCGCAGATCAACCCGCAACTTGCCGGTCACGGTGGTCGCGTTTCGCTGATGGAAATCACCGAAGACGGTTACGCCATTCTGCAATTCGGCGGCGGCTGTAACGGTTGTTCTATGGTCGATGTGACGCTGAAAGAAGGGATCGAGAAGCAGCTGCTGAACGAATTCCCGGAGCTGAAAGGTGTACGCGATCTCACCGAACACCAGCGCGGCGAGCACTCTTACTACTAAGTCACCCCTCTTTTGTAGATAGCCCGATGCGACGCTAAAGCGTCTTATCGGGCCGTCTGCCAGGCATTGGCTCTACATTGACTCGGCAAATCCATCCCTTCGTTTCCCCGCGATAATATGACCAACCTCTCATAATTTAAATTTACCCCGCTCTGGTGATTCTCAAGCACACAATGTTACCCGTATCATTTGCGTGGGCACCAAACACACTCATAACATCTGACTACACTAATTAGTTTTAGAAGTCGTCAGCCATGGTGCTGTTATATCTCTGTTCCCAGTTGGGACGATCAGAATTTATCGTCAGAAGCCTGACGTTACCCATAACAAATGAAAGGCCAGGTAAATCATGCCATTAGTCATTGTTGCTATCGGTGTAATCTTGTTATTACTCCTGATGATCCGCTTCAAAATGAACGGCTTCATCGCTCTCGTCCTGGTGGCGCTTGCTGTTGGATTAATGCAAGGTATGCCACTGGATAAAGTTATTGGCTCTATCAAAGCCGGTGTCGGCGGTACGCTCGGTAGCCTTGCCCTGATCATGGGTTTTGGCGCAATGCTGGGCAAAATGCTGGCAGACTGCGGTGGTGCACAACGTATCGCCACCACGCTGATTGCCAAATTTGGTAAAAAGCACATCCAGTGGGCAGTGGTACTGACCGGTTTCACCGTTGGTTTTGCCCTGTTCTATGAAGTGGGTTTCGTACTGATGCTGCCTCTGGTGTTCACTATCGCTGCAGCGGCGAATATTCCACTGTTGTACGTTGGTGTACCGATGGCTGCTGCGCTGTCTGTTACTCACGGTTTCCTGCCGCCGCATCCGGGTCCGACTGCGATTGCCACCATCTTCCAGGCCGATATGGGTAAAACCCTGCTGTACGGCACCATTCTGGCAATCCCGACCGTGATTCTCGCGGGTCCGGTTTACGCTCGCGTGCTGAAAGGTATCGATAAGCCAATCCCGGAAGGTCTGTACAGCGCGAAAACCTTCAGCGAAGAAGAGATGCCGAGCTTTGGCGTCAGCGTCTGGACCTCTCTGGTGCCGGTTGTGCTGATGGCGATGCGTGCGATTGCCGAAATGATCTTGCCGAAAGGTCACGCGTTCCTGCCGGTGGCGGAGTTCCTCGGTGACCCGGTAATGGCAACGCTGATTGCTGTGCTGATTGCGATGTTCACCTTTGGTCTGAACCGTGGCCGTTCAATGGATCAGATTAACGACACGCTGGTTTCTTCCATCAAAATCATTGCGATGATGCTGTTGATCATCGGCGGTGGCGGTGCGTTCAAGCAGGTGCTGGTAGACAGCGGCGTGGACAAATACATTGCTTCCATGATGCACGAAACCAACATTTCTCCGCTGCTGATGGCATGGTCGATTGCTGCCGTACTGCGTATCGCGCTGGGTTCCGCAACCGTTGCGGCAATCACTGCGGGTGGTATCGCGGCACCGCTGATTGCAACGACAGGCGTTAGCCCAGAGCTGATGGTTATTGCGGTTGGTTCCGGTAGTGTGATTTTCTCGCACGTGAACGATCCGGGCTTCTGGCTGTTCAAAGAGTACTTTAACCTGACTATCGGCGAGACCATCAAGTCCTGGTCGATGCTGGAAACCATTATCTCAGTGTGCGGTCTGGTTGGCTGTCTGCTGCTGAATATGGTGATTTGATAATACTGATGGCCGGATGCGGCGTGAACGCCTTATCCGGCCTACGATTCGGCATTAATTAGTAGGCCGGATAAGACGCGTCAAGCGTCGCATCCGGCATCAACCGCACTCTACTTCTTCTTCCCTACCGCCCTGCGCCGCTTGTCCAGATCCTTAATCAACTTGTTCACCCCATCATCGGCAAACATCGTCTCAAACGTTGCGGAAAGCTTGCGTCGCCAGTTTTTGTACTGGTAACTGGTTCCAGGAATATTTACCGGTTCCGCCATATCGAGCCAGTCTTCCGGCTGTAGCCCTAACAGGGCGCTGTTACTGTCGGCAATGTAGCGTTGCAAACCACGATTAAGCGTCGGCGTCATCGCCATCAGCGACGCCTTATGCCCGGCGCGTTTAGGCAGACAACCGTATTTATGCAGTGCATCCAGCAGCCCCTGCTTCGCCAGTTCGCGATCATGATACAAACCGCGTAGCACCTCTTCATCCGGATACAGCCCCAGCGTTTTGCCCAGCGTTAAATCACCGCTCTCCCAGTAACCGCGAAGCGTTGGCAGGTCGTGTGTCGCCGCAACTGCCATCGACTGCTCCGGGTACGCTTTCGGCGCGCGGAATGTCTTCTCATGGTCGCTTTCGAAATAGAGCACTTTATAGGAGTAAACACCGCTACTGCGCAGTTTACCGACAATCTCTACTGGTACAGTGCCGAGATCTTCCCCAATCACCATGCAGCGATGACGCTGACTTTCAAGTGCCAGAATCGAGAGCAGATCATCCACCGGATAGTGAACATATGCCCCCTGATCCGCCGTCTCGCCATACGGTATCCACCACAAACGCAGCATCGACATCACATGGTCAATTCGTAATGCGCCGCAGTTTTGCATATTGGCACGCAGCAGCTCGATAAACGGTTCATAGGCGCGCGCGGTGATGATATGCGGGTCCATCGGAGGCAATCCCCAGTTCTGCCCCAACGGGCCGAGGATATCCGGCGGCGCGCCAACCGACGCTTTCAGGCAATACAGTTCACGGTCGCACCAGGTTTCTGCCCCACCTTCTGCTACACCAACCGCCAGATCACGATACAAGCCAATCGGCATTTCATAGCCCTGGCTTATCTCCCAGCAGGCGGCAAACTGGCTGTAAGCCAGCCACTGCAACCAGAGATAAAAATCGACGTCATCGCGATGTTCTTCGCAGAACTGACGCACTTCTGGCGAATCCACGTTCTGATACATCTCAGGCCATACTGGCCAGCCCCAGCGCATTTCGTCTTCTTTCACTTGCTGGGCATGTAGCGCATCAAAGGCTGCCTGCCAAAACAGGCTGTCGCCTTGCTCTGCAACAAACTGGCGAAACGCGGTCATCTGCTCATCATCACGTTGCGCGAAACCTTTCCACGCCATGCGCAATGCTGTCATTTTTAAGGCGGTAACCGTGGAGTAATCGACCCAGTCGGCATCCCGCGCCTGTTGCAGCGTCTGCTGCGTCGTCGGCATGTGCCACCAGGTTTGCGCCTCTTCGCTCAGCTGAAAATCTTCAACGGCGTTGACGTCGATATAAATCACGTTCAGCCAGCGGCGAGAAGACGGGCTATATGGGCTGGCGCTTTCCGGGTTTGCCGGATAGAGCGCATGAATCGGATTCAGGCCGATAAACGCTCCACCACGTTTCGCCACATCCACCAGCATCGCTTTGAGATCGCCAAAATCCCCAATACCCCAGTTTTTTTCCGATCGCAGCGTATAAAGCTGAACGCAGGCCCCCCACAGCTTTTGCTTGTTGAGCAATGCCTGCGGTTCGTAGCAGCGTTTCGGGGCGACAATCACCCGACAATGAGCACGCTGTTCATCCTGGGTAAGCGTCAGCGTGTGATAACCTTCCGGCAGCTTCGTCGGTAGATTGAATGCGTTACCACCGCTCACGTGGCCTTTGTACTGCGTACCTTCTTCGGTGGTCAGCAACCAGCTAAATTCGCCGCTGCCCTCTACCGCCATTGGCATTTTTTTCCCGGAGGTATACACCATGACATTTGGCACTGGTGTTACCGCCACTTTCGTGGCGGTACTTTGATGCATCGCATCAAGCAAACGCCGTTTGGTTTCGGCGCTAATCGACTGCGGTTTTCCGTGGGCATTGATGTAATTGGGGCTGATCCCCGCCGCCAACGCGGCTTTATCCAGACGTTTGCTTTCCATCGCGCTTCCTTAGCGTTTTGCCTGCCAGATACGAGCCTGATAATCACGGATTGAGCGATCCGAGCTGAACATACCGCAGCGGGCGGTATTGAGGATCGCCGCGCGAGTCCAGGCCTCATGGTCGCGGTACAGCACATCCACGCGTTTTTGCGCTTCGACATAAGCCGCAAAGTCCGCCATCACCAGATACGGATCGCCGCCCTGCTTACCGAGGCTATGCAGCATCTGGTCAAACGCGTGTTTATCGCCATCGCTATATTTACCGCTTTCCAGCTCTTTTAATACCGCATCAAGGACCTTATCTTTCTTCCGCCATTTCACCGGGTCATAGCCCTTCGCTTTCAGCGCCTTAACCTGCTCGACAGTATGACCAAAGATAAAGATATTCTCTTCACCGACTTTCTCAGCGATTTCGACGTTTGCGCCATCCAGCGTGCCGACAGTGAGCGCACCGTTAAGCGCCAGTTTCATATTGCCAGTACCAGAAGCTTCTTTACCTGCGGTGGAGATCTGTTCGGAGATATCCGCCGCCGGGATCAGCATTTCCGCAGCAGATACACAATAATCTGGCAGGAATACAACCTTCAGCTTGTCGCCCACCTGTGGATCGTTGTTGATCACATCTGCCACTTTGTTGATCGCAAAGATAATGTTCTTCGCCAGGTAGTAGCCCGGTGCCGCTTTCGCTCCAAACAGGAACACGCGCGGTACGCGGTCAGCCTGTGGGTTCTCGCGAATCTCTTTGTACAACGCCAGAATATGCAGCAGATTCAGGTGCTGGCGTTTGTACTCGTGCAGGCGTTTGATCTGAATATCGAAAATCGCCTGAGGATTGATTTCAATACCAGTACGGACTTTCACAAACTCCGCCAGACGAACTTTATTCGCCTGTTTTATCTCGCGATATTGCTGACGGAATTTCGCGTCATCAGCGAATTTTTCCAGATTAATCAGTTGATCGAGATCGTTAGCCCACTCTTTTTTCAGTGATTTATCCAACAGAGCCGCCAGTGCCGGGTTGCACTGTTTGATCCAGCGACGTGGCGTAATACCGTTGGTGACGTTATGGAATTTGTTCGGCCATAGCTGGTGATATTCCGGGAACAGATCTTTCACCACCAGATCCGAGTGCAGCGCCGCCACACCGTTCACCGCAAAGCCGCTTACCACGCACATATTGGCCATGCGAACTTGTTTGTCATGCACCACCGCCAGCTTCGCCCATACCGCTTTATCGCCCGGCCAGGTTTTTTCCACCAACTTCTTAAAGCGGTTGTTAATTTCGTTGATTACCTGCATATGGCGTGGCAGCAGGGCTTTTACCAGTTTCTCATCCCAGCACTCCAGTGCTTCTGGCATCAGGGTATGGTTGGTATAAGCAAAGGTATTGCTGGTGATTGCCCATGCGTCATCCCAGCTCATCTGGTGCTCATCGATTAGCACACGAAGCAGCTCCGGAATAGCGATAGTCGGGTGGGTATCGTTCAGCTGAATAACTTCGTAATCCGCCAGTTCGTGCAGTTTACGCCCCGCCAGATGGTGACGACGCAGAATGTCGGCAACCGAACAAGCGCACTGGAAATATTGCTGCATCAGACGCAGTTTTTTACCGGCAGTATGGTTGTCGTTTGGATAGAGCACTTTAGTCAGTTTTTCAGCGTCGATGCCCTGTTGTTCAGCACGCAGGAAATCGCCGTCGTTGAATTTGGTGAGGTTAAACGGATGCGCATGTGTCGCTTGCCATAAACGCAGCGGCTGCGCCACACCATTTCGGTAGCCCAACACAGGTAAATCCCACGCCTGGCCGGTAATGGTAAATGCGGGCTCCCAACGTCCGTCTTTCGTGACCTTGCCACCAATCCCAACCTGCACGTCAAGCGCTTCATTATGGCTGAACCACGGATAGTTACCGCGATGCCAGTCATCTGGCGCTTCCATTTGTTGACCGTCAACAAATGACTGACGGAACAGACCGTATTGATAGTTCAGACCATAGCCTGTTGCGGACTGTCCGACGGTCGCCATTGAGTCGAGGAAACATGCCGCCAGACGGCCCAGACCGCCGTTGCCCAGCGCCGGGTCAGTCTCTTCTTCCAGCAAATCTGTCAGGTTGATGTCATAAGACTTCAGCGAATCCTGAACAGCCTGATACCAACCGAGATTTAACAGGTTGTTGCCCGTCAGACGACCAATCAAAAACTCCATTGAGATGTAGTTAACATGGCGCTGATTCGCCGTCGGTTTGGCAAAAGGCTGGGCACGCAACATTTCCGCCAGCGCTTCACTCACGGCCTGCCACCACTGACGAGGGGTCATCTCAGCTGCAGAAGTTAAGCCATAACGCTGCCATTGACGTGACAGGGCTTCCTGAAATTGCTTTTCATTAAAAATGGGTTGTGACATAGGAGTTCCAGTTTTCTTAGACATTAAACACAACGTTATCGTTAGTTTGCCAGGCTCCATGTTGACCTTCCTCATCCTACGGGGGATTAGGCGGGGAGGAGTGACGGGGATGAGCAAGAAAATGTGATCGCGAACACTTAAAGGTAGTGCAATCAACTGCAAAAGCATCGGCCCAGTGCCAAAGAGCGCAAAAAAATCGACGATTAACAGTAAGAAAGGGCGTCGCGTATTATCAAAAAGCGGAAAGCCACTCTATAAATTAAGTAAAGCAGCGAAATAGTTTCAGCAATGAAATACCAATCGTGATTCATCTCATTCTTAATAGATTTATTAAGATCATCTTTTTAGATAGACCTTTCATCATGAATTAAGGAAGCATCATTGCTTTAATAACACTATTGAACCACGAGAAAACACCATAAGATCCAGTATCTACGCTGGATCAGCGTAGTTTTAAGATGAAACATTAATAAAGGTTTTGAATTGTGACAGAGTGCAAATTCAGACACATAAAAAACCGTCATCGCTTGCATTGCACAGATTTCTGGCCGACCTTATAACCATTAATTACGAAGCGCAAAAAAAATAATATTTCCTCAATTTCCACAGTGAAGTGATTAACTATGCTGATTCCGTCAAAATTAAGTCGTCCGGTTCGACTCGACCATACCGTGGTTCGTGAGCGCCTGCTGGCTAAACTTTCCGGCGCGAACAACTTCAGGCTGGTGCTGATCACAAGTCCTGCGGGCTACGGAAAGACAACGCTCATATCCCAATGGGCGGCAGGCAAAAACGATTTGGGCTGGTACTCGCTGGATGACGGCGATAACCAGCAAGAACGTTTCGCCAGCTACCTGATTGCCGCAATTCAACAGGCCACCAACGGGCATTGCCCCGCCAGTGAAGTGATGGCGCAAAAGCGGCAATATGCCAGTCTATCCTCACTTTTTGCCCAACTGTTTATCGAACTGGCAGAGTGGCACCAGCCGCTCTACCTGGTTATTGACGATTATCATCTGATCACCAACCCAGTGATTCACGAGTCAATGCGCTTCTTTATTCGTCATCAACCAGAAAATCTGACCCTGGTGGTTTTGTCGCGCAATCTTCCGCAACTGGGTATTGCCAATTTGCGTGTACGTGACCAACTGCTGGAAATTGGCAGCCAGCAACTGGCGTTTACCCACCAGGAAGCCAAGCAGTTTTTTGATTGCCGTCTGTCTTCGCCCATTGAAGCCGCTGAAAGTAGCCGGATTTGCGATGACGTTTCTGGTTGGGCAACGGCTTTACAATTAATCGCCCTCTCCGTCCGACAGAATACCCACTCTGCGCACAAATCCGCACGTCGCCTGGCGGGCATTAATGCCAGCCATCTTTCTGATTATCTGGTCGATGAAGTGTTGGATAACGTTGATCTGGCGACACGCCATTTTCTACTGAAAAGTGCCATTTTACGCTCGATGAACGATGCGCTAATCACCCGCGTGACCGGTGAAGACAACGGGCAAATGCGCCTCGAAGAAATTGAACGTCAGGGACTGTTTTTGCAACGGATGGATGATACCGGCGAGTGGTTCTGCTATCACCCGTTGTTTGGCAACTTCCTGCGCCAGCGCTGCCAGTGGGAACTGGCGGCGGAACTGCCGGAAATTCACCGTGCTGCCGCAGAAAGCTGGATGGCGCAAGGTTTTCCCAGCGAAGCTATTCATCATGCGCTGGCCGCAGGCGACGCGCTGATGCTGCGCGATATTCTGCTTAATCACGCCTGGAGTTTGTTCAACCATAGCGAACTGTCACTGCTGGAAGAGTCGCTCAACGCCCTGCCGTGGGACAGCCTGCTGGAAAACCCACAGCTGGTGTTGTTGCAGGCGTGGCTGATGCAAAGCCAACATCGCTATGGCGAAGTGAACACCCTGCTGGCGCGTGCCGAGCATGAGATCAAGGATATCAGGGAAGGTACCATGCACGCAGAATTTAACGCTCTGCGCGCCCAGGTGGCTATTAACGACGGCAATCCGGATGAAGCCGAGCGGCTGGCAAAACTGGCGCTGGAAGAACTGCCCCCGGGCTGGTTCTACAGCCGCATTGTGGCAACCTCCGTGCTTGGCGAAGTGTTGCACTGCAAAGGCGAATTGACCCGTTCACTGGCGTTAATGCAGCAAACCGAACAAATGGCGCGCCAGCACGATGTCTGGCACTACGCTTTGTGGAGTCTGATTCAGCAAAGTGAAATTCTGTTTGCCCAAGGGTTCCTGCAAACTGCATGGGAAACACAGGAAAAAGCGTTCCAGTTGATCAACGAGCAGCATCTGGAACAGTTGCCGATGCATGAGTTTCTGGTGCGCATCCGTGCACAGCTGCTATGGGCCTGGGCGCGGCTGGATGAAGCCGAAGCCTCGGCGCGAAGCGGGATTGAAGTCTTGTCGTCTTATCAGCCGCAGCAACAGCTTCAGTGCCTGGCAATGTTGATCCAATGCTCGCTGGCCCGTGGTGATTTAGATAACGCCCGTAGCCAGCTAAACCGTCTGGAAAACCTGCTGGGGAATGGCAAATATCACAGCGACTGGATTTCTAACGCCAACAAAGTCCGGGTGATTTACTGGCAAATGACCGGAGATAAAGCGGCTGCCGCCAACTGGCTGAGCCATACTGCGAAACCAGAGTTTGCGAACAATCACTTCCTGCAAGGTCAATGGCGCAACATTGCCCGCGCACAAATCTTGCTGGGAGAGTTTGAACCAGCGGAAATTGTCCTCGAAGAACTGAACGAAAACGCCCGCAGTCTGCGGTTGATGAGCGACCTCAACCGTAACCTGCTTTTACTCAATCAGTTGTACTGGCAAGCCGGGCGTAAAAGCGACGCCCAGCGTGTGCTGCTGGATGCATTAAAACTGGCAAACCGCACTGGATTTATCAGTCATTTTGTCATTGAAGGCGAAGCGATGGCGCAACAACTGCGCCAGCTGATTCAGCTTAATACGCTGCCGGAACTGGAACAGCACCGCGCGCAGCGTATTCTGCGGGAAATCAATCAACATCATCGACATAAATTCGCCCATTTCGATGAGAGTTTCGTTGAACGTCTGCTAAATCATCCGGAAGTGCCAGAACTTATCCGCACCAGCCCGCTGACACAACGTGAATGGCAGGTACTGGGGCTGATTTACTCCGGTTACAGCAACGAACAAATTGCCGGTGAACTGGAAGTCGCAGCGACCACCATCAAAACGCATATCCGCAATCTGTACCAAAAACTCGGCGTCGCCCACCGCCAGGCTGCGGTACAACACGCGCAGAAACTGCTGAAGATGATGGGGTATGGAGTGTGAATTTAGCCGGATAACGCGCCAGATCCGGCTTACATCTCTGCATCATTCAACGCTCACTCGCGTTACGCCGTCTGTTTCTGTCAGACTGAACTGCACGGGCAAGAAACGCTCCACCACGGCGATATTGGTCAGCAGATGACATGAGGGATGGGCGACCGTAAATTCTCCCGCGCCCGCCAGCGCCATCGGCAGTACCAACTGGTCAGCGAGATATTCCCCCACCGCCGCTGGGCTTGCCAGGTAGCGTTTCACCTCTTTCACTAACTGTGCCGCGACCACCTCGGCACTGACGCGCTTTTCACCGACGACAAAAAAGCGTTCGGTGATATTTTCACTTTCGACTTCAAGCGAGACGGTATTACCCGGCCCCTGGTCGCGCGGCAGGTTATGAATATTCTGCTCATGCAGGGAAAAACTACCCACCAGTGTAGCGATTTCACGCTCAGCAACATGGCGCGGCACACCAGCCAGTAGCACCTCTCCACGCATCTGCACAATGTTCCCGCGCTCGCCAAGTTGCAAGGTGTTAAACGATGCCACGGGCGAGACATCCGTTGCCACCACGCCGCCTCCGGCAGGGTAAAAACCGTGGCGTAATAATGTGGTTTGCTGATGAACTCCTATTTTCGCCAGCAGCGGCTCCAGCACCCGGCGGATAAAATCCGCAGGCGGGGCCGACGGGTTATCGGTGCCGCCGCTCACTTCAACACGCGAAGGCCCATCGGCAAACCACAGCGCGGGCAGCACCGTTTGCAGCACCAGCGTACAACTTCCGGCGCTACCGATAGCAAAGCGGTAATCGCCGCCGCGCACGGTACCAGGCCGGAAGACCAGGCGCTGCGATCCCAGCTCCGCGCCTTCCACCGTTGCTCCGCAAATTTCCGTCGCCGCCTTTACCGCAGTCAGATGCTGGCGCAACAGCCCCGGTTTCGCCCGCCCGGCACGAATGCCGGTGATGGTAAATGGCTGGCCGGTTATCATCGACAGGCTCAGCGCCGAACGCAGGATCTGCCCGCCGCCTTCGCCCTGTGCGCCATCCAGCGCAATCATCCTTTTCATCATTTATCCTTTTACGCACACCACCTGACGCAGGGTGTAGATAACTTCCACCAGATCGCTTTGTGCCGCCATCACCGCATCAATATCTTTATACGCCATCGGGATTTCGTCGATCACTTCGGCATCTTTACGGCATTCCACATGCGCGGTGGCACGAATTTGATCTTCCACGCTGAACAGTTTTTTCGCTTTAGTACGGCTCATTACCCGCCCGGCACCGTGGCTGCATGAACAGAACGACTCTTCATTTCCCAGCCCACGGACGATAAAGCTTTTCGCTCCCATCGAACCGGGAATAATTCCATATTGACCAGCACGCGCAGACACCGCGCCTTTACGCGTCACATAGATCTCTTCGCCAAAGTGCTGTTCTTTTTGCACATAGTTGTGGTGACAGTTGATCTCTTCCATCGCCAGCGTTTGTGGCTGTCTTACCGTTTTCTGCGTAATGCTCTGCAACGCCGTTACCACGTTTTCCATCATCGCATCGCGGTTAAGGCTGGCAAAAAGCTGCGCCCAGGCCACGGCTTTCAGGTAATCATCAAAGTATTCCGTACCTTCCATAAAGTACGCCAGATCACGCGACGGCAACGTCTCAAGCTGGTCCTGCATCTCTTTTTGTGCCAGATCGATAAAATATGTTCCGATGGCGTTACCGATTCCGCGTGAACCGGAGTGCAGCATAATCCACACCTGGTCCGACTCATCAAGGCAGATTTCAATAAAGTGGTTACCCGTTCCCAGCGTTCCCAGGTGTTTATAGTTGTTAGTGTTAAGGAAACGGGGATATTTTTGCGTTAACCACTGATAACCGGCTTCAAGCTCAGCCCATTTCGCATCGACGTTAACAGGCGGATTTTCCCAGGCACCTTTATCACGTTTACAACGGCCAGTGGTACGCCCGTGCGGTACGGCCGTTTCAATCGCCTGACGCAGCTCCACCAGGTTTTCAGGCAGGTCTGCCGCCGTTAACGCGGTACGCAGTGCGTTCATTCCACAACCGATATCCACGCCCACCGCTGCCGGAATAATCGCCCCTTTGGTCGGGATCACGCTACCAATGGTGGAACCTTTACCCAGGTGTACATCAGGCATTACCGCAATATGTTTGAAAATAAACGGCATCTTCGCCGTATTAATAAGTTGCTGACGTGCATCGGCTTCTACCGGCACGCCTTTGGTCCACATTTTTACCGGGGCATTTTCAGTGGTCAGTAATTCGTAATTCATTTTGTTTTTCTCTTTTCGTTGTTTGCTGTCCTGATAATTGCAACCGTCGTGCCAGAAAATTAAATATGCAGGTTAATTTTTTAATTCATTGTTTTTAAATAGGTTAAATCTTTACGTCCGTAAACGGAGATTTTCCACAAAACCAATTCACCGATAATGAAATATCGTCTTTTATAAGGATATCTAAGATGCGTAAAACAGTGGCTTTTGGCTTTGTCGGAACGGTGCTGGATTATGCCGGGCGCGGTAGTCAGCGCTGGTCGAAATGGCGTCCGACGCTTTGTTTATGCCAGCAAGAATCGTTAGTCATCGATCGACTGGAATTATTGCACGATGCCCGCTCGCGCTCGCTGTTTGAAACGCTTAAACGCGATATCGCCAGCGTTTCGCCAGAAACAGAAGTGGTGAGCGTTGAGATTGAACTGCATAACCCATGGGATTTCGAAGAGGTTTACGCCTGCCTGCATGATTTCGCCCGTGGCTACTCGTTTCACCCTGATAAAGAAGACTATTTAATTCACATCACCACCGGTACCCACGTCGCGCAGATTTGCTGGTTTCTGCTGGCAGAAGCGCGTTATCTACCCGCCCGGCTGGCGCAGACCTCGCCTCCGCGCAAAAAAGAGCAGCCCGATAGTCCAGGCGCGGTGACGATTATCGATCTCGATTTAAGCCGTTATAACGCCATCGCCAGCCGCTTTGCCGAGGAACGCCAGCAAACGCTCGATTCCCTCAAATCCGGCATCGCCACGCGTAACCCCCACTTCAACAGCATGATTGAGCAGATTGAAAAAGTGGCGATTAAATCCCGCGCACCGATCCTGCTTAACGGCCCAACCGGTGCGGGCAAGTCATTTCTGGCGCGACGCATCTTCGAGTTAAAACAGGCACGGCATCAGTTTAGCGGCGCGTTTGTGGAAGTGAACTGCGCCACCCTGCGCGGCGATACCGCCATGTCGACGCTGTTTGGTCATGTGAAAGGCGCGTTTACCGGGGCGCGGGAATCTCGTGAAGGATTATTACGCAGCGCCAACGGTGGAATGTTGTTTCTTGATGAGATTGGCGAACTGGGCGCAGACGAACAGGCAATGCTGCTGAAAGCCATTGAAGAGAAAACCTTTTACCCGTTTGGCAGCGATCGCCAGGTGAGCAGTGATTTTCAGCTTATCGCCGGAACGGTGCGCGATTTGCGCCAGCTGGTTGCCGAAGGCAAATTCCGCGAAGATCTGTACGCGCGGATCAATCTCTGGACCTTCACCCTACCGGGGCTGCGCCAGCGTCAGGAAGATATTGAACCTAACCTGGATTATGAAGTGGAGCGCCACGCCTCACTCACCGGCGACAGCGTGCGTTTTAACACCGAAGCGCGGCGCGCCTGGCTGGCCTTTGCGACATCTCCCCAGGCAACATGGCGCGGTAACTTTCGCGAACTTTCTGCCAGCGTCACGCGGATGGCAACCTTTGCCACTAGCGGACGCATCACTCTGGACGTGGTTGAAGATGAGATAAACCGTCTGCGCTATAACTGGCAGGAGAGCAGCCCCTCCGTGCTTGCACAGCTGCTGGGCGCTGAAGCGGAAAACATCGACCTCTTTGATCGGCTGCAACTGGAACACGTAATAGCTATCTGCCGCCAGGCAAAGTCGCTTTCTGCTGCCGGACGACAGCTCTTTGATGTTTCGCGCCAGGGCAAAGCCAGCGTCAATGACGCGGATCGGCTACGCAAATACCTGGCGCGTTTTGGTCTGACGTGGGAAGCCGTGCAGGATCAGCACAGCTCCAGTTGAATATGATGGTCCGTCAGCACCTGCATCACGCCCGCTGGCGGCGGGGCGTCGGTGTAGACGGCATCAACCATGCTGATGCTACCCATATTGACCATCGCATTACGGCCAAATTTCGAGTGATCGACAACCAGCATAACGTGACGCGAGTTCTCAATAATGGCGCGTTTGGTGCGAACTTCGTGGTAATCGAACTCCAGCAGCGAGCCGTCGCTATCGATGCCGCTGATCCCCAGAATGCCAAAGTCCAGACGGAACTGAGAGATAAAATCGAGCGTCGCTTCGCCAATGATCCCGCCATCGCGGCTGCGTAATTCGCCTCCGGCGAGAATGATGCGAAAATCGTCTTTTACCATCAACGTGTTAGCAACGTTGAGATTGTTGGTGACAATGCGCAAATTGCTGTGATTGAGCAGCGCGTGCGCCACCGCTTCCGGCGTGGTGCCGATATCGATAAACAGCGTCGAGCCGTTGGGGATTTGCTCCGCCACTTTACGGGCGATGCGCTCTTTTTCTTCGGTCTGGGTGGCCTTGCGATCGTGCCACGGCGTGTTAACCGAACTGGAAGGCAGCGCCGCTCCGCCATGATGGCGCAGGATCAGGTTTTGCTCTGCCAGCTCGTTGAGGTCGCGGCGAATAGTCTGCGGGCTGACGGAGAAATGTTCTACCAGCTCTTCGGTGCTGACATAACCCTGCTGTTTAACCAGTTCGATAATACCGTTGTGACGTTGTGTTTGTTTCATTTATAAATCCCTGGAATTATTTTCGTTTTCGCGCATTGAGCGAATCAACAAAAGCCATCGCTAAACCCACGGCTAACCCGGCGATATGTGCTCCATTCGCCATCGACATCCCAAACAAATCAAACCATCCGGCGACAATCCAGATCAGCGCAAAGATAATTAACCCACGTTGCAGGTAAATGCCACTTTGCGGATCGCGTTCGCCACGTAGCCAGACGTAGCCCATCAGCGCATACACCACGCCAGAAAGCCCGCCAAACCACGGCCCGCTGAATTTTTGCTGCACATAGCCACTTAACAGGGCGCTAATGAGAGTAATGACAATTAGCTTACCGCTGCCGAGGCGTTTTTCCACCGCACCGCCGAGATACCACCACCAGAGCAGGTTAAAGAGGATATGCATCAGCGAGAAGTGCATTAACGCGTGGGTGAAGTAACGCCAGAACTCAAATTTCAGTGTTGGATCGAATGGCCAGGCCAGCCATAACATCACTTCCTGATCGCCGAGAATTTGCATGGCGATAAACACCACCACGCAGGCGATCATCATCACCCAGGTTACCGGACCTGCACGTTCACGCAAGGCAGTAAAGAAAGGATAACGGCGATAATGCAGGCCACTGCCGGTATGGCCCGCCTGCCAGCTCGCCGCCAGATAACGCGGATCTGCCGGGTTTTCGAGAAAACGCGCCAGCTCCGCCCGCACGCGCTCGGCCTGGGACTCATCCGCCAGCCAGACATCGCTTTGGTTATGTTGTTGAATCGTGAGGATAACACCCTGCGTCGCCATATAATCAACAAACGCCTGCGCCACGCGGGGGTTAGCAAAAGAGGTAATCATCAACATCGTTGCTGTCGCTTATTCCACACAAAAGGGGACAGTATAAAGCGTTACGCGCCGTACGCCACCTCTGCAGGAAACTGACGCTGCCAGGCTTCAAAGCCGCCATCAATGCTATAGACCACATCGTAGCCCTGTTGCAGCAGATACTGCGCCGCGCCTTTGCTGCTATTACCGTGGTAACACATCACCATCACCGGTGTATCGAAGTCGTTATCACGCATAAACGCGCCCAGCGTGTCGTTAGTCAAATGGAAAGCCTGCGCCGCATGCCCTATTGCGAAACTCTGTGGATCGCGAATATCGACCAGCACCGCCTCTTTTTCCTGCAACTTCTGGTGCGCGTCGGCAACGTTAATACATTCGAACTGATCCATGCGTCTCTCTTTCTTTACAAACAAGTGGGCAAATTTACCGCACAGTTTACGTCGAAGCGGCAGATAAACGCCATAATGTTATACATATCACTCTAAAATGTTTTTTCAATGTTACCCAAAGCGCGATTCTTTGCTAATATGTTCGATAACGAGCATTTATGAGCTTTAACGAAAGTGAATGAGGGCAGCATGGAAACCAAAGATCTGATTGTGATAGGTGGCGGCATCAATGGTGCTGGTATCGCGGCAGACGCCGCTGGACGCGGTTTATCCGTGCTGATGCTGGAGGCGCAGGATCTCGCTTGCGCGACCTCTTCCGCCAGTTCAAAACTCATTCACGGTGGCCTGCGCTACCTTGAGCACTATGAATTCCGACTGGTCAGCGAGGCGCTGGCCGAACGTGAAGTGCTACTGAAAATGGCCCCGCATATCGCCTTCCCGATGCGTTTTCGCTTGCCGCATCGTCCGCATCTGCGCCCGGCGTGGATGATTCGGATTGGTCTGTTTATGTACGATCATCTGGGTAAACGCACCAGCCTGCCGGGATCAACCGGTTTGCGTTTTGGCGCAAACTCAGTGTTAAAACCGGAAATTAAGCGCGGATTCGAATATTCCGACTGTTGGGTTGACGACGCCCGTCTGGTACTCGCCAACGCCCAGATGGTGGTGCGTAAAGGCGGCGAAGTGCTTACTCGTACTCGTGCCACTTCTGCTCGCCGCGAAAACGGCCTGTGGATTGTGGAAGCGGAAGATATCGATAACGGTAAAAAATACAGCTGGCAGGCACGCGGCCTGGTGAACGCCACCGGCCCGTGGGTGAAGCAGTTCTTCGACGATGGGATGCATCTGCCTTCGCCTTATGGCATTCGCCTGATCAAAGGCAGCCATATTGTGGTGCCACGCGTGCATACCCAGAAGCAAGCCTACATTCTGCAAAACGAAGATAAACGTATTGTGTTCGTGATCCCATGGATGGACGAGTTTTCCATCATCGGCACCACCGATGTGGAATACAAAGGCGATCCAAAAGCAGTGAAGATTGAAGAGAGTGAAATCAATTACCTGCTGAAAGTGTATAACACGCACTTTAAAAAGCAGCTAAGCCGTGACGATATCGTCTGGACCTACTCCGGCGTGCGCCCGCTGTGTGATGATGAATCCGACTCACCGCAGGCAATCACCCGTGATTACACCCTTGATATCCATGATGAAAACGGTAAAGCACCGCTGTTGTCGGTATTTGGCGGTAAGCTGACCACCTACCGCAAACTGGCGGAACATGCGCTGGAAAAACTAACGCCGTATTATCAGGGTATTGGCCCGGCGTGGACGAAAGAGAGCGTGCTGCCGGGTGGTGCCATTGAAGGCGACCGCGACGATTATGCCGCGCGTTTGCGCCGCCGTTACCCATTCCTGACCGAATCGCTGGCACGTCATTATGCGCGCACTTACGGCAGCAACAGCGAGCTGCTGCTCGGCAATGCGGGGGCGATAAGCGACCTCGGGGAGGATTTCGGTCATGAGTTCTACGAAGCGGAGCTGAAATATCTGGTGGATCACGAATGGGTCCGTCGCGCCGACGATGCCCTGTGGCGTCGCACAAAACAAGGCATGTGGCTGAATGCGGAACAACAGTCTCGTGTGAGTCAGTGGCTGGTGGAGTATACGCAGCAGAAGTTGTCGCTGGCGTCGTAAATTAACGTAAGGTGGCCAGGTCAGATTTCAATCTGACCTGAGACTGATGATAAACAAAAAAACTGCCTGATGCGCTACGCTTATCAGGTCTACGTGATTTATGCAATATATTGAATTTGCATGGTCTTGTAGGCCAATAAGACGTTCATGTCGCATCCGGCATGCACAAAGCGCACTTCGTCAACAATCTGAGGTCAAATTTCAATCTAACCTACTTTTTGATTCAGGGAATTACCGCAAAGCCCACGCCATCATACCCAACGTAACAAAACTCAGACACATTACCCACTCGCCCCACTTCTTCCTCTGGCTTCTATTTTTGCTACGCCACTGGCAATAATATCCCAACGCAAAACCAAGCTGTGCACTTATCGGGCCGACAAAGCCAGTCCACGGTTGGGACCAAAATGGCGAAAAATTCAGTGGGAGCCAGACGACTGTCAGAAAGAAACTGCGCATATTTTCCAGCAAAGCAATTTGCGCTGGCGCGACATAAAAAATGATATTCCACAGGAGCAACCAGAAATAAACTGGTGCGAATACCAGCCAACAATGGAGTCTGCTTTTCAATTCAGATTGAGTTCTGCGAGCAAATTGCCAACCGACGCAGCACATTACACAGAAGAAAAGCGCATATTCGACCGATAACCAAAGTTGTAATTGCAGAAGTGAAATACGCCTGATCATGAGCGGGATAGAGAACAGTATCTCCCCCAGAAAACTCAGCGTTATAACAGAAGCAGCCAGCGCAACTACCGTCGGCCATATCAACAACGGTACAATAATAAAGCCGAGAATTAGCGGGGGAATATAAAGTCTGATTTTATTCATCTTTATTGCCCTGGTGATTCGGATGATGCGTCATACATCGCGCATAAACACTCATCAATCAGCCAGTCATCTTCCCAGACCTGATATCGTGTGCCCTGTTCAGGCTGCCTAAGCGGGTTCTCAATCGCTTGCCGCGAGCGTTCTTTCAGGATGGATTGATTGTTGTCAGCCCAGGTATTGATTTGGGCGGTAATAGCTTTATCGTCATCATCCTGCTCAAAGCTACTATTCTGGATATTCTCTTCCCTGTTATGCCACAGTAAACATGCCACTGACACTGTGGGCTGGTAACCGGGTACAGAGATAACGGCATCAAGCAATGGCGCAAGGGCGATATCGGCACGGAAAAACATTTCCAGCATGTACTGTAATTCGACAGCTTCATCGCCAGATACCCAATCAGCCATATACTGGCAGGCAAATTGCTGCAATATCGCCAGTTCATCCGCACGCCAGTTTGCTTTATTAGCCAGGTTGATACGGCGCAGAGAAAAGACTTCGTGAATATTGTCAAAATACCCCTGCGCAACAAATTCCAGTAGACGCGGCAGAAAATAACGGACTTCATCGCTGTTTTGCGGATCAGGACCAGGACTACTATTCCAGGCATTGATTAAAGAATAAGGGATCGCTCGTAACGATGTATTCCGTAATGCCTTTTGTTCCTGCTGACTCAGGCAATATTCACAACAAACCACAAATTGCTTCGGCACCGGATAACGGTGAAAGGTGTGATATATCTGCTCAATTAATGCCTGCATGGCGGGGCTGGGTTGCATAATTACCCCCTCGCCCGCTGGTCGCGTGTAAACGGTTGATAAACAAAACGAGCATTCGCCGCGTTCAGGCGAATAATGGTAGTATCCATATTATTTCCCTGCTCTAAGGTTGCGTTTTATACAGCGGCACATAGCCCACATCCTCTACCAATTGCTGCCCCTGCGGGCTTAAAAACCAGTCAACGAATTTCTGCGTTTCCGGCGTGGGGTTTTCACGCGTCACCATATAGGCATCCACAACATAGGGATAAGATCCGTTACGAATATTTTCCTCTGTAGGCGCAACGCCGTTTATAGCCAACAGTTTGATCTGTTTGCGCATTTTAAGCATATTGTCATTCATACGTGTGACGTAATAGTGGAAGGTGTATCCAATGGAAGATGGTGTATTTTGGTAGTCGGCGACTTCGGTAATTAAACCGCCCATAAGATCAATAACAGTGGATTTTTTGGCTGGCAGCATTGGAGTATCTTGCATAACCAGTCCCTTCATAACCGTTTGGCTTCCTGAATCTTCTGGCCGCTGCCAGACTTTTATACTTTCGTCACTGCCGCCCACTTTATTCCAGCGACTCACTTTACCGCTAAAAATGTCTTTGACCTGCCGTTCGCTAAGTGAATTAACCGGGTTTTTGATATCAACGATAAAGACAAAGGCTTCGCGGGCAAACGCGGTATATTTCAGCTTAACGCCCGCTTCTCCTGCACGTTTTTTCTGCCCTTCAGAGGGTTGCGCGACAAAAATAACAGTCGCAGTACCTTTAATCAGACTATCGTAGGCTTCCGCTGTTCGGGTTTGCTGTAAACCATACGCCTGCCAGGCCAGCGAGGTTTGATCCGCATCTTTCGGCTCCGGTACTAATTCATAATATGCAGAAGCATACAGCGGGTATAAAGCTGTTGCACCGTACACTCTCGGCCATCTTGTCCAATCTTCGCTGTAACGGAATTCAGGTTGTCCCCGCAGAGACGTCAGGCCATGGCTCTCTTCTTCCCTGACGCTGTTATAGTACCCTTCCCGGTCGGCGCATCCCGCCAGTAATACTGCACCTAACAGTAAAACGCCTGTGAATTTATTCATCGCGTTGATTCCTTTCCCTCGAGGGTTATTTCATTGTTGGATACATCGGCACATATCCCACATCTTCCACCAGGCTCTGCCCTTGCGGAGTTAAAAACCATTCCACCAATTTTTGTGTCTCTGACGTCGTATTTTCCCGCGTTACCATAAAGGCATCGACGATATACGGATATTTGCCGTTACGGATGTTTTCCGCAGTCGGTGTAATACCGTTAATCGATAACAATTTGATATTTTTGTCAGCATTCATTTGCGTCGCGTAATAGCGGAAGGTGTAGCCTATTGCGTTGTTTGTATTACGGTATTCGGCAACAACTTTAATCATTCCTCCCATCATACTAGCCACCTCAGTTTCCTGTGGTGAGATCATGCGGACATTTTTCATAACCTGTGATTGCATCACCGTCTGACTGCCAGAGTCTTCCGGGCGTTGCCAGGTCTGGATCTCCTGATCATTACCGCCAACCGTGCGCCAGTTGGTAATTGAGCCACTGAAGATGTCACGCACTTGTTGTTCAGTCAGGGAATTAACCGGGTTATCCGCATTGACGATGAAAACAAACGCTTCACGGGCGAAAGGTGTGTAGTTCAAAGTGACGCCCGATTCCCCTGCGCGTTTTTTCTGCCCACCGGAAGGTTGAGCCACAAAGATAATATCGGCATCACCTTTAACAATCTTATTATATGCTTCGGGGGTACGAGAGTTATCCAGATATTCCCAGACGTGAAAATCCTCTGGTATTACGCTTAACGCATAAAAGGCAGAAGCATAAATTGGGTACGCTGCCGTGGCGCCATCGAGTCGCGGCCAGTTTTGAGTGAACTGAATTTGCGGTTTACCACGCAGTGGCGTCAGTTGATTATTGAGTTTATCGGGTTGCCAGGCCCAGGTATCAATATTTTCGCGTACACCAACGCCTGGATTAAGTTCTTTATATAAATGAGCCTGATAACCAGCGATAAAACCAAGCATGAGAAGGATAAACAGGAGGGAATTACGGCAACGTAGCCCGGATGTGCCGGTTAAAGAATGTCTGGTTGGCCAGCTGTATCCTAGCGAAAAACTGATATGCGCCCCAACGGGAATAATGACTACCCACCAGTACTCACCACCGACTAGTGAGACTAACAAAACGCCCAGCCAGGGGAGCATAAGGTCTGCCAACCAACCTGATCCCATCTGGCGAAATTGATAATCTGCCAGATGCAGCGTGATTATCCAGCCAATCAGGGTTAATAAAGCGGGAACTAAAAAAAGACATTGCCGCCAGGCGGCTATTTCTCTTTTTTCTGGTGCACTATCGCCCGCCCATACTCGCCCCGAGAAAAATAGCATTATCGCACCCAGCGCCAACATAAAAATGTTAAGCAGAAGGTAAATTGTTGGCGTGAAGAGTAAATTGCAAACTTCAAGAATGGCGGCAAGCCCGGCACCCAGCATGGCAACAACCGCTGCCAAAAATTGCGTCAGTATGGGGATGCCGAAAAAAGTCATTACCAGCGAGGTCAAAATCCATTTTCTGTTTTGCATATTATTCATCCTTGCTGTTACTGTGCTTTATTTTGCACCGATGGCTAAAAGCGGGCTAATCCGTTTCTGCACTGACTCATACATCACTGGTATTCCACCCGCAAAACAGCCAGGGCATTATAACGACCCGCAGCGGGTAGTCGCCCTGTGGTACTAACGGGTAGAGACAAAAAAGTCACGTCTGCCGTCTGAGCTGACTCAGCTCGGTTTTCAATTAACTTAAATGGCACACCAACATGCGCAGCAAGGGCGTTCAAGTCTACGGATTCCTGTTGGCTATCCATAATCATAATGCCAACGTCTGGGTTATCCTCCGCCTGAATAATGCTTTGCCGGCCATTAACATCTCTCGTGGATGAGATATTGCCATCAAAAACCAGCGTCATTACGGCATCAATATCCTTATTCGTACAATTTATCGGAATAGTGGTTGCAACTGGAGAAACACCTGTTGGCTTTGCTCCAGCGCCAGCACGACTTAACTCACTGGCCCAAACATCCGGCATATTAACCGTGAAGCTGGTGCCCTCATTAATTGTGCAGCCTTGTGGAACCTCAATATTTAAGTTGCCAATATAAGCATTAAATACGGGAATTGGTCCGTGCTCTGTTGGGAATTGGCTGACATACAAAGAAACCAGCAATACGTTATTTATCGATATATCGGATATTATTTTTTTATCAAGTCTAATTTTTATATAACCTTCTGTTCCAGAGGACCAATTATCTGGTTTACTTCTGTCCGCTGGATAATTGGTGCTATAGTTCTCAAAAGGTACCGTCTTATCTGTCATTGTGCCGTTTTTATTATAAAGTTTAATATGTGTCGAAACAGATATCTCATGTGTCAAAGGGATAAATATATCGCTCCCCTGATGATCACCAGATGCGCCTGACGGATCTATGCCAGATGTAGCTGTAAAATAAATTTCATAATCATCCAATGAATTACAATAAGCCTTGTAACGCCCTATTTTCCAGTTCTGTGCTGGCAATACTGTTCCGGGAGAATTATTATTAACATCTGAGACAGTCACCGTACCAAAGTTATAAGAAAATGTCGCAGGAGTAGTATTATTACCTGGTGCACCAGGATAACAAAAAGCGCGATCCCGTCCCATATCTTCCGCATATACGATGTTATAGCAGCTACTGACTAAAAGAATAAACAATATACAAATTGCTTTTATATTTCCCCAAAAATAAGTAAGCATCATGCTTCTCCGGTTATCCATGTATCGCTACTGCACCCATAGCATTATTTTGTAAAACATTTAATTTTACGCTCCAAACAGGTAAAGCATTATTGTAAAGATCCAACGTTTGCCAGTTAATCTCACAATTTCCTTGCCGCTGACACCAATTCTGTTGACGATGACTAAATGGTGCGACCATGCCACCATTTACGCTTTTACCATCAATAGATAAATTATAGAGTGTCACATACCAGGGCGTAGGGTTAAAAATGGTGACAGCTTCATTGTGTCGCGACCACCGTAACTGTTGATAAGCATCAAGTGGATTACCTGATAACGTCTCCGGGCGATAAAATATTTTCATCCTATTGCGTACAGCTACCTGGAGTTGATTTTCGTTCTTAAGTTGTGAGTTTTGTTCCTGAGCAGGTAACGCTGCAACATTCAGTATAAATAAACTCTCACGATCCACAGGTAACTGACCACCCACGCGATTAATTCTTATTTTGGTATTTTTATCTTGTTTAAGTACCAATAATGGTGGTGTGGCAATAAACGTCTTATTTGGTAGTAAAGGTTGGGATTCCAGTGTGCCTTTTAACTGGCGGCCATCATCAGGTATCACGGAAATTTTAACCAGCATATCTTTACTGGCAGTATTTTTAAGCTCGACCGAAATTGATGACTGCTTTTCTGGGTAAACAAAACGGGTACCGCCAACAACAACTCCTGCCTGCGCATTTGTGCAACATATAAAAAAGCATATCAGCACATTAATCATAAGTGACGATAAAGGAAACTGATGCATTCGCCTCTCCTGGTTGTACATCATTTTTTATAGCTTTATAAGCAGCAAAGAAATGCAATGTATTATCTACCAATGGTGTAAGGGCATAACTTGTACTCTTTATACCATTACTAATACTTTGTTTGTTGTTGTCAAAAATAGCCAGTGCTAACCCCTCGACTGAGCCCTCTTCCAGTTTATATAGGGCCGTGTCTTCACTAACTGATGTTCCATCAAACGTGACATTGGCATGACCGACATCACTGCCACAACGGGTTAACTTTACAGAGAAGCCAACTTTTTCAGTAACACTCCCTGAATTTCTCACCCTATAACTGGGAACATCAGGCATGTTAACTGTGAAATTTTTAGACTCATCGGCAACAATACAAGTCTTTGCCGTTATTATTCCTTCTATCCGTACAACACCTGTATGTGTTGTATCATCAGCAATGGATTGCATTGATATCACAGAGAATAACAGAGCAATTAAATTCCAGGAGCGCGTCATATTATCCTCACTGATAATCTATATCAAAGTACAACAGCGCATTCGCCTGCCCCGCATGTACGTTTTGCTGAGTTGACTTATAGCGGAGTTTAAAGGCTAAACTGGCATCGCCATTATTATCTAAAATTAATTCTTTGAACCCTGACTCACTATTAATCGCTATAATTTTATCATTGCTATCTAAAATTTCGACGCCCACTCCAGTTGCACTATCTGCACTGGAAGTAAGGCGTAATAAAGTGGTATTAATAGCATCAGTATCTCCAGTAAACCTCACATTAGCACTTACTCCTGAACTATACACAGTACTGGTTGTTGTAGGACATCCTTCCAGATTAATCGTAAATGTATGGCTGCCAGAAACATCTCCTACATTCAAAAAATCATTGACGTCATAAGTTCCCATATTTACTGGCTGGTCTTTGCTTCCAGCTGTAATATCACACGTTTTTGCTAATAATTGTCCTGTAAATGTGACTATTACGGTATCGTTAGCCAGTGCGTTACATGAAATCACCATCATGAACAATGATGTAAAAATTAATAGAATAAATTTCTGTAATATATTCATTAGCGGCACTCCAGATTTGCATAGCTAATGGCATTATCCAGCTCGCTTTCTGGTAATTGATAGCTTGCCTGACATTGCTGATAAGAACTTTCTCCCCACTGTATATTTATTATGCCTTGTAAAGGCAAACCGGAGAGATAAACCTGCCCACTGTCACCCACTATTCCTGTAATCTGAGTGGTCCCCTCAGTGGGTACACTGGCCGTCGCACCAAATGGAACTGGTTTATTACGATAGTGAACATTAAATAAACCACGAATACCGACATGTGCATTAAACTCAGCGCGAACTAAAGCACCTTTACTGGGTATCACTTCCATAGTAGTGGCATCTAATTCTGTATGCATACTCATAGACATAGGGTCTAAAGAGATATTATTACGCCGATATTCCGTGGCATAAGGCACGACAGCATAGCCACGCCAGTCTGTTTTAACCCCCGTTCCGCGCTCCACATTTACATTGTTTGCTCCTGGTGCTTTTATCAGTATATTTGTTTCACCTAACGGCTGACTTAGCGTTAAACCATTTTCGTGAACAACCATGGCACCACTTAAACCATAGTTAAATTGCTGGTTACCATTATTATCGTAGCTGTATCCGGAATTTAGTGAACCATAAGTACCGCGGTAATTTAACCCTACCGAGCCATTTTCGCCATTATTCTGGTTGGCAAAATTTTGTTGAATATTATAGTTGAGATTATGTTGTTCCAGCAGTGAACCAGATACTCCAGCATACTGATTCACATGACCGCTATTATCTTGACTGTAACCATAGGTCGCAGTCATAGAATTTGTCGCAGTGCGCCCATCGACTGCTGGTGATAACCAATTGCTGATCGGCAATGATATGTTGACGGATAAGATTCTGTCCGCATCTGAACCTGGTGATTTGCTGTAATTATAAGCAATATTTAAATAAACCCCATGCACACTCGTATTATAGCCAACCTGGTATAAGGTATCTTTATTATTCGTATTCCAGTAAGTTTGTTGACTCGCTGCCAAATACATAGAGCCATATTCACCCAATGGTTGTGATATATTCGCCTGAAATTTTCCTCTTTTGTTATAACGTAAATTATAAAAATCATTCCAGTTATAAACATAGTCTTTTTCATTAAGGGTATCTGGATCGATAACCGTACCCGACATTTGTTTGTATGTCGTATCACTCAACGAATAAAATCCCTCCGTCGAGTAACGATAACCAATAACCTGAAAAGCCGTACCTGTTTGCACTAACGATTTTGAGTATAGAAAACGGTACGATTGCCCTTGATGTTTACTGCCATCAGCAAGTGTGCTATTGGCTTGCGTCAAATCAAATGAGGTCGCACCAAACATACCAAGGTTGAACCCAAGCCCGAGTGCTATTGCCCGATAATTATTAGAGTATTGTATTCCTCCATAGGCGGTAATATCCCAGGGTAACCCCCAAATCAAATCTCCTTGAAAGATATTCGGATTGTTTTGATTATAGCTATTACTACGATATTTACCGGCAGTTGCGGAATATTTAATATGTCCTTCGCGTTGAAGGATGGGTACAGCGGCGTAAGGAATGGTATAGATAGTTTCGGAATTATCAGACTCTTTGATCGTAACTTCTAAATCCCCTGCGGAAGACGTAGGGTTCAGATCGTTGATTTCAAAAGGCCCAGGGGGAGTATATGTCTGATAAATAACATAGCCATTTTGTTTAATCGTGACCTGGGCATTACTTTTAGCAATGCCGCGCACAGTCGGGGCAAAGCCACTTTGGCTATCCGGCAGCATGTTTTCATCGGACTCAAGTTTGACACCCCGAATACTCACGCTGTCGAAAACATCTGATGAAGACCAGGTATCACCCAGTGTTAATTCACTTTTGAACGGAATAATGACCCGTTGTAACGTACTACTCACATGTGCAATTTTACCCGGTGAATTACCTGAACGACTCCATGTAGAATAATCACGAAAACGCCACGCTCCTAAGTTTAAACCTGAACGAAGATTTAAATAATAACTATCAGACGCATAGTCTCCACGATCGCTGTTGCCAGAAAAATCATAATTAATAAGAATGGCTGGGATACCATTATCCCATTCCTCAGGTGGAATATAACCACGTGCTTCATGCTTTAATATTGCCTGCGGAAAGGTCAGTTTGAGTCGTTGCGCATCCAGTTCAGGAGTATATTGAACTTCTGCAAACCATTTACGTAAATCGAGACAATTATTCCCCTCTGCTTGCGCCTGCTCCGGCAATGCACTTTTGTTAATTCCTAAAGTAACTAACTCATCGAGCGAAAAACAGGGGATCAACTGATTCTGATCATCAGCTTTGAAAGTAACCTTACGTGATGTCAAAGGCGAATCATTGACCCATATTTCAACCTCATAGCTACCAGGAAGATACGTCATCCCTTTCTCAAAACGAGATAAATCAGCAACAGCTTCAGTATCACCCGACAGGAATGCAGGGTTAAAGCGCATACCCGCCACTGAACACGTAGGCAAAAGTGTCAGTAGAAGCAGCACACACCGCCTCATCTGCTTGCGCCTTGCCATCCTGTGTTCGAGTTTTCTGAGCTTTAGGTTCATATCCCTGACCTGAGTTGCTTTAACGTTTTAATCTTCCAGGTTTATTGCATCGTTCCCTTTTGCCTGGCCGTTGTGGCACCGTAATCATTGATAGTTTGATAAGTAATTTCACCGGCTAACGTCACTGATGAAGACACTGTTACGTCACTTTTTGGGGGAACAAACGCATTAGGTAATTTTGCCCCTTGCACCCTGATTCCAGTCACCGTCAGATAATAGGGAGAAGGGTTAATGACTCTCAGCTGTTTACCTTCGTATTTAAATCGCAGCATATCCCGTGCTTTACCAGCTTGAACGGATAAATTAGTCGGACGGTAAAATAATTTAATTCTGTTTTGTAACGCCAGTTGTAACGTGTTTTTCTGGGTATTCTTCTCGTCCGTTGGCGGAATCGCTTTCACATTCATCCAGAATAATGTTTCGCGATCAGTCGGTAACTGCGATTTACCAATAAACATTATCCTCAATGAGGCTTCTTTTCGCGTTGGCAACATAAATAAAGGAGGCGTAACCACAAAATCCTGACTTTTTTTACTGCTTTGATTGTCATCAATCCATGACTGGATTAAATAGCTGGTGTTAGCCCCACCATTCTGTACACTTAACGTAATTTGCTGACTGTCAGATGGATAAACCAGACGCGTAGAACCAAGACCGAAGCCACCCGCAGCAATAGCATTGATAGATATGGCGGATAGTAAAAATAGAACCGCTGCTCTTATGGCATATTGAGTCTTTAGCAAAGAATTTATATTTCTATTGGCTAAACATTTATTTTTTGAAATCCATCTCATACTGCATCCTTGTAGATGAAATTAATTGTAATTACTGATACGAGTCTATTTATTACAAATAAACACGTAATATTAATTTCAGGCTACAAGTAACTGTAACCTGAAATTATTTTGCTGTAATTATTCGTACAGCACGACGAAACTTGCCGTAGCTTTCACCAGACCTGGTGCAACGGAACTACCGTTCTGCGCATAGCCTGCGGTAAATGCGGCAGTAAAATCATGGGTAGCAGCATCGCCAGGAATCACGTAAGCTGCCGAAGAACCACTCCCCTGAGGAGTTTGTGTATTCAGTTTAATCAGGCCATCAGTTGTCGTGTTTTTAGAATAAATACGAATCCCTACACCTGTTGCTCCCGTTTCGCCAGTACCATCAGCATTAGCAAGTCCTTCCACTTCATTGGCAAGCGTCTGGTTGGCACCGTCTGCGGCGCCAGTAAAACGAAACTCAATGTCTTGACTGTCCGTATTGCTACAATCGGTCAGCTTAATGTTGAAGTCAGTCTGGTTACTGGCGCCCGTCGCTTCGGTATCAATGCCCGTGAAAGCGTTAGAAGGTACGACTGGCAGTACCACTTCAATCTGTTTTGATTCTGTAGCGACCTTACACGTCGCTTTAACCACTCGACCAGTAAAGCGAATGTTTCCGCCCATCGCATCAGTGTTGTCATCCATATCGGTGAGTTTTGGATAATCAACGGTGCTCCAGTTTTTATCCGCACCACCAAATTGTGATGCATCGTCTGGCGCAGCGGTTACCGCAGTTGACATCAGCATTCCTGATGCGAGTAAAACCACGGATAAATTAGATAGATTGAATTTCATTTATACCTTTCCTTTTGTTAAAAAATCCAAGCAATATTGGCGATTATTTTTACATTCAGCTTTAACAAAGCACATTATTTAAATGAATAAAGCTGGTGTGGTTAACCCCAGAAAATTAAGAGATATAATGGCTGGAAAATATTATATAAGCTGCCTGGTAATGTAACTAAAAGAATCCATGCTCGCAATGATTGACTTTATATAAAAATACAGTCATTTGAAAACAAAGAGATTTATTTTAGGCAGTATAACTGAGGAGCGCGGCAATATATAAATATAATAAATAATTTATTAGTCACTTATAATGCTTATTATATGATACATACTCAGATGAGGATTTTTATTAAGAATTAATAAATATTAATTATATATCGATACTGTATGTAAATTATCATGACATATCGTTTATCTGATATAAAAATGCCGTGTGCCCATTAACGATAGCTTTAAGGGAACACACGGCAGTGATCACACTTTGCGAACTTATAATCTCACTGGATCAATATGCCAGATATGATCGGCGTACTCTTTGATCGTACGGTCAGAAGAGAAGTAGCCCATATTGGCAATGTTCAGCATCGCTTTTGCGGTCCACTCTTCCTGACGCTCGTAGAGTTCGTCGACTTTATCCTGACAATCGACATAGCTGCGATAATCCGCCAGTACCTGGTAGTGATCGCCGAAGTTGATCAGCGAATCAACCAGATCGCGATAGCGTCCCGGATCTTCCGGACTGAATACACCGCTGCCGATTTGCGTCAGCACCAGATGCAGCTCTTCATCTTTCTCGTAGTATTCACGCGGTTTGTAACCCTGACGACGCAGTTCTTCCACTTCTTCCGCTGTGTTACCAAAGATAAAGATATTGTCATCACCGACATGATCCAGCATTTCGACGTTCGCACCGTCCAGCGTACCGATAGTCAGCGCGCCGTTAAGGGCAAACTTCATGTTACTGGTGCCGGAGGCTTCCGTCCCCGCCAGCGAAATCTGTTCAGACAGATCGGCCGCCGGAATGATCAACTGCGCAAGACTAACGCTGTAGTTCGGGATAAACACCACTTTCAACTTGTCGCCAATCTGCGGATCGTTGTTGATCACTTTAGCTACGTCGTTGATCAAATGGATAATGTGCTTCGCCATGTAATAAGCCGAAGCGGCCTTACCGCCAAAAATATTCACGCGCGGTACCCAATTAGCCTCCGGATCGGCCTTGATACGGTTATAACGCGTGATAACGTGCAACACATTCATCAATTGACGTTTGTATTCGTGAATACGTTTGATCTGCACATCGAACAGAGCCTTCGGATTCACCACCACATTCAACTGCTGGGCGATGTACTCGGCCAGACGTTTTTTGTTATCCAGCTTCGCCTGATGCACCGCATGGTTGACCATCGGGAAATCACAGTGCTGTTGCAGCTCGCTCAGCAGGCTAAGGTCGGTGCGCCAGTTACGGCCCAGGTGTTCGTCCAGCACGGCTGAAAGCGATGGGTTAGCTACCGCCAGCCAGCGACGCGGCGTCACACCGTTGGTAACGTTGGTGAAACGACCCGGGAAGATTTTCGCAAAATCAGCAAACAGCGACTGCACCATCAGGTTAGAGTGCAACTCTGAAACACCGTTAACTTTATGACTCACGACAACCGCCAGCCAGGCCATCCGCACACGACGCCCGTTGGATTCATCAATGATTGACGCCCGTCCCAGCAGGTCAGTGTCGTTCTGATACTGCTCTTGCAAGGTTTTCAGGAAATAGTCATTGATTTCAAAGATTATCTGCAAGTGACGCGGCAGAATTTTACCCAGCATATCGACCGGCCAGGTTTCCAGCGCCTCGCTCATCAGCGTGTGGTTGGTGTAAGAGAAGACCTCGCAACACACTTCAAAAGCGTCATCCCAGCTGAATTTATGCTCATCAATCAGCAGACGCATCAGCTCAGGAATCGACAGCACCGGATGGGTGTCATTGAGATGAATCGCGATTTTATCTGCCAGATTATCGTAGGTTTTATGCAGCTGATAATGGCGGCTTAAAATGTCCTGAATGGTCGAGGAAACCAGGAAGTATTCCTGACGCAGACGCAGTTCACGCCCGGAATAAGTGGAGTCGTCCGGGTACAGTACGCGGGATACGTTCTCAGAGTGGTTTTTGTCTTCCACCGCCGCGAAGTAGTCCCCCTGGTTGAATTTACCCAGGTTAATTTCGCTACTGGCTTGTGCGCTCCATAAACGCAGGGTATTAGTTGCGTCAGTGTCATAGCCGGGGATTATCTGGTCATAAGCAACGGCCAGAATTTCTTCAGTTTCAATCCAGCGAGTTTTCTTGCCTTCTTGCTGAATACGTCCACCAAAACGCACTTTGTAGCGCGTATTGTGTCGTTTAAATTCCCACGGGTTGCCGTATTCCAGCCAGTAGTCCGGTGACTCTTTCTGACTGCCGTTAACGATGTTCTGCTTGAACATGCCGTAGTCGTAACGAATACCGTAGCCGCGACCTGGCAACCCTAAAGTCGCCAGTGAATCCAGGAAGCAAGCTGCCAGACGTCCCAGACCACCATTCCCGAGGCCCGGGTCATTTTCTTCATCAATCAACTCTTCGAGATTTAACCCCATCGACTCCAGCGCCCCCTGAACATCGTCATAAATACCTAACGACAACATGGCGTTGGAGAGAGTACGGCCAATCAAAAACTCCATCGACAGGTAGTAAACCTGGCGAGTTTCTTGCGACAGTTGGGCACGGTTCGAGCGCAACCAACGCTCCACGAGACGATCGCGCACAGCAAATAACGTTGCGTTCAGCCACTCATGTTTATTGGCAACGACAGGATCCTTTCCAATCGTAAACATCAGCTTATAAGCGATAGAGTGCTTAAGCGCTTCTACGCTAAGGGTGGGCGATGAATATGTAAACGGAGCATTCATATAGGCGTTTCCTGAAAACTATTTCAAGCGATAGTAAAGCTCACGGTACGACTTCGCCGCGACCTGCCAGCTAAAATCCATTGCCATAGCCTGACGTTGCACAAACCGCCAAAGTGAAGGACGGGACCAAAGTACAAAAGCACGTCGAATAGCCCGTAACAGCGACCAGGCATTACTATCTTCAAAGACAAACCCACTGGCGACGCCATCTGCGAGGTTCTCTAGAGAACTGTCAGAGACTGTATCAGCAAGCCCACCGGTACGCCGCACCAAAGGCAGCGTGCCGTACTTCAATCCATAAAGTTGTGTTAAACCGCACGGTTCAAAACGACTGGGCACCAAAATGACGTCCGCGCCGCCCATAATGCGATGCGAAAATGCTTCGTGATAACCAATCTGTACACCAACCTGACCGGGGTGCTCCGCTGCTGCAGCAAGGAAACCTTCCTGCAATACCGGATCGCCCGCGCCGAGCAGCGCCAGTTGTCCGCCCTGTTCCAGAAGGCCCGGTAAGGCTTCTAACACCAGATCCAGGCCTTTCTGGCTGGTCAGACGGCTCACCACTGCAAAAAGCGGCACTTTATCGTCAACCTTAAGCCCCATTGCGATTTGCAACTGGCGCTTATTCTCCGCTTTATCCTCCAATGAATCGCGGGTGTAACGCGAGGCTAAAAGTAAGTCCGTCTCGGGACTCCATATTTTCTCGTCCACGCCGTTCAGTACGCCGGAAAGTCGTCCTTCACGATGACGCTGCTGGAGTAAACCTTCCATACCGTAGGCAAACTGTGGTTCAGTAATCTCGCGAGCGTAGGTCGGACTAACCGCTGTAATATGGTCAGCGTAATACAGTCCGGCTTTCAGGAAAGAGATTTGCCCGTTGAACTCCAGCCCATGAACATTAAAGAATGACCATGGCAATTGGATGTCATTCATGTGATGTGCATAAAACATGCCTTGATAGGCCAGATTGTGCACAGTAAACACAGACTTCGCCGGACGCCCGCGTGCCGCCAGATACGCAGGCGCAAGGCCTGCATGCCAGTCGTGCGCGTGCACTACATCAGGGCGCCAGAATGGGTCCAGCCCACTGGCCATTTCTGCCCCGACCCACCCCAACAGCGCAAAACGCAACACGTTGTCGGTGTAGGCAAATAAGTTGGTATCGTGATACGGGCTTCCGGGACGATCGTAGAGATGCGGCGCGTCAATCAGGTAAATACCAACCCCGTTATAATGTCCGAACAGCAGCGTGATATGCCCGGCAAAGGTATCACGACGAGATACCACCTGCGCATCGGTCACGCCACGGCGAATATCGGGAAATGCAGGCAACAGTACGCGAGCGTCAACGCCGTCTGCGATTTGTGCTGCGGGTAATGCCCCAATAACATCAGCCAGACCGCCGGTTTTAAGCAGCGGGAACATCTCTGAACATACATGTAAAACCTGCATTATCGCTCCTGTTTATACCCTAACTTCCGTAGCATTTCGCGCGTAACCAGCACGATGCCTTCTTCTGAACGATAGAAACGACGTGCATCTTCCTCTGCATCCTCACCAATCACCATGCCTTCCGGAATGACACAAGCGCGGTCAATGACACAGCGGCGCAGACGGCACGAGCGACCTACCCATACTTCCGGTAACAATACGGCGGAATCAATGTTGCAGAATGAATTAACACGAACGCGCGAGAACAGAACGGACTGCACCACCACTGAACCAGAGATTACACAACCGCCGGAAACCAGTGAGTTAAGGGTCATCCCATGACTACCGGAGCGATCCTGAACAAATTTCGCTGGTGGCAATGATTCATTGTAGGTGCGAATTGGCCAGTTGCGATCGTACATATCCAGTTCCGGCACCACAGAGGCCAGATCAAGGTTCGCTTTCCAGTAAGCTTCCAGCGTACCCACATCGCGCCAGTACGGCTCGGCGTCTGGGTCAGACTGTACGCAAGAGAGAGGGAATGGATGCGCATAAGCCAGGCCTGCTTCGGTGATTTTTGGAATCAAATCTTTACCAAAGTCGTGGCTGGAATTTTCATCGCGATCGTCTTCTTCCAGCAATTCATATAGATAGTCGGCGTCAAAGACGTAGATACCCATACTCGCCAGAGATTTGCTCGGATCGTTTGGCATTGATGGCGGGTTAGCCGGTTTTTCAACAAATTCGATAATTTTATCGTTTTCATCGACTGCCATAACGCCAAATGCAGAGGCTTCTTCAATCGGTACTGGCATACAAGCAACGGTACAACGCGCACCTTTTTCGACGTGGTCGATAAGCATTCGCGAGTAGTCTTGCTTGTAGATGTGGTCACCAGCCAGGATCACCACATACTCCGCTTTATAGCGGCGGATGATATCGAGGTTTTGAGTGACCGCGTCTGCGGTACCGCGATACCAGTTTTCCCCTTTCATTCTCTGCTGCGCGGGCAGCAGGTCGACAAACTCGTTCATTTCTTCATTGAAGAACGACCAGCCGCGCTGAATATGCTGCACCAGGGTGTGAGACTGGTACTGGGTGATCACGCCCATACGACGGATCCCAGAGTTGATGCAGTTGGACAGCGCAAAGTCGATAATGCGGAACTTACCGCCGAAGTGTACGGCAGGCTTTGCTCTCTTATTGGTTAAATCCTTCAGGCGGGTACCACGTCCTCCCGCCAGTATCAGGGCAACAGATTTCAATGGCAGCTGGCGCGCCAACATTAAGTGATCGTTCTTCTCTAAACTAACCATGACTAACTCCTTTTTTATCATCTCTGGAACACACACAATCCGTGTGCAGGTCCCGGCCAGACAGCCGTAATCACTGGGTTATCCTCTCCAGCGAATGGGGGAATGGCGTGCCACTCCCCAGCAGGTAAAACAATCTCTGTTACCTCAAGCGTGGCGTTTATTGCGATCAAAAAACGATCCGAAAGCAAAATTTGCAGCTGCTTTGGCCCGTTTTGCCACTCGTCCGAGCTTAAAGGTTGAGCATATCGATTCAGCCAACGGACATTGCCATCGCCTTCTTCCCACCAGCGATCCTCTACCAAAGCAGGAATGCGCTTGCGCAAATGGATTAACGCGGCGGTAAACCCCGTTAACCCACTGTTTGCCTGCGACCAGTCCAACCACGTTAGTTGGTTATCCTGGCAGTAGGCATTGTTATTGCCATGCTGGCTGTGACCATGTTCATCACCTGCCAGTAACATCGGCGTACCCTGGGAGAGCAACAACGTCGTTAACAGGGCGTGAATGCTGTCGCGCCGCCGTTCAATCAAATCAAGAGTACCGCCTAACCCTTCTTTACCATGATTGTTACTGTAATTGTTGTTGGTCCCGTCGCGATTTTCCTCTCCATTTGCTTCATTGTGTTTATGGTTGAAACAAACGCAGTCGCGAAGCGTAAAACCGTCATGCGCAGTGACGAGATTAATCGCAGCACTCGGCAGACGGCCATTACGTTTAAAAACATCGCTGGAGGCGGCAAAACGCCCGGCAAACTCACCCAGCGACAGGTTATAGTGCAGCCAGAAACGGCGTGCGGCGTCGCGGAAATGATCATTCCACTCGGCAAACAGCGGTGGGAAATTGCCCACCTGATAACCACCTGGCGCGATATCCCACGGTTCGGCAATTAACTTCACTTGCGAAAGCACAGGGCAATTCTGGATAGCCGTAAACAGCGGCGCATCCTGACGAAACTCCGGTGTTCGCCCCATGACTGCTGCGAGATCGAAGCGGAAACCATCAACGTGGCAGGTTTCCACCCAGTAGCGTAGACAGGCGCTGGCGTACTCCACTACCGCCGGATGGCTCAAATTGAGCGTATTACCACAACCAGTCCAGTTGTGATAATCGCCGTCTTCTCTTATCCAATAATAGCTACGGTTGTCGATCCCGCGCAGTGAGAATACCGGGCCGTCGAGGTCCAGTTCCGCACTGTGGTTGAGTACGATGTCGAGAATGACTTCAATACCCGCCTTGTGCAGGGCTTTCACTGCGTCGCGAAACTCGTCCAACGCCGTTTCGGGCGAGCTGGCATATGCCGGATGCAGCGCAAACAGCGCCACCGGATTGTAGCCCCAGTAGTTACTTAGCCCCATGCGTTGCAGGCGCGGTTCACTGGCAAACTGCGCCACTGGCAACAGTTCCAGCGCGGTAATGCCCAACCGTTTTAAATAGTTGATCATCACCGGATGGCCGAGCGCTTTATAGGTGCCGCGGATCTCAACCGGGATCTCCGGATGCAGATAGGTTAATCCTTTGACATGGGCTTCATAAATGATGGTGCTGCCCCACGGCGTGCGCGGCGGGGCATCATCCTCCCAGTCATAGTGATCGACCACCACCACGCATTTCGGCGCAATGGCGGCGTTGTCACGATAATCAGGTTCATTATGGCCTGCATGCAGCAGCGGGTTATCTTTAAACTCACCCTCAATTTGCCGCGCGCAAGGATCAATCAACAACTTCGCCGGGTTAAAGCGATGCCCCACGGCAGGTTGCCAGGGGCCATGTACGCGATACCCATAGTGCAAACCCGGGCGCGCATCCGGCAAGTAACCGTGCCAGACATCGCCGCTGCGTCCTGGCAAGTCATACCGGTGTTCTATGCCCTGAGCGTCAAACACACATAGCTCTACCCGCTCAGCATGAGCGGAAAAGAGCGTGAAGTTGACGCCCTGGCCATCATAGTGCGCGCCAAGGGGAGCAGGTTTGCCAATGGCGAGTTGTGTCATTCTCCCTCCCGCACCAGCCAGATAGTAGCCAGCGGTGGTAGAGTAAGGCTCAATGAATGCTGACGACCGTGGCTGGCGATCTCATCGCTATGTACCGCGCCGCCATTGCCAGCATTGCTGCCGTGGTAGTGCATGGAATCGGTGTTGAGAATCTCACGCCACTTACCTGGCTGATTAATGCCAAAGCGATAATCATGGCGCGGCACCGGCGTAAAGTTGCTGGCAACGATAATTTCGTTACCCTCTTTATCGCGACGCACAAAGATCAGCACCGAGCGTTCATGGTCATCCACCACCAGCCATTCAAAGCCGTAGGCGTCGAAATCCAGCTCGTGCAGAGCTTTGTGGTGACGATAAGTATGGTTCAGATCGCGTACCAGTCGCTGGACACCGTGATGCCAGTTGTCGCCACCTTCCAGCAGATGCCAGTCGAGGCTGGCATCGTGGTTCCACTCACGCCCTTGGGCAAATTCATTACCCATGAACAACAGTTTCTTGCCCGGGAACGCCCACATCCAGGCATAGTAGGCTCGCAGATTGGCAAACTTCTGCCATGCATCGCCTGGCATCCTGTCGAGAATCGATTTTTTGCCGTGCACCACTTCGTCGTGCGACAGCGGCAGGACGAAGTTTTCAGTGTAGTTGTAGAGCATCCCGAAGGTGAGTTTATTGTGGTGGTATTGACGATAAACCGGGTCGAGCTTCATGTAATCCAGAGTGTCGTGCATCCAGCCAAGGTTCCACTTGTACCAGAAGCCCAGACCACCAATATCCTGCGGGCGGGAAACGTTCGGGAAGTCGGTAGACTCCTCCGCCATCGTTACTGCACCAGGAACTTGTTCACCGATAATACGGTTGGTATTGCGAAGGAATTCAATCGCTTCCAGATTCTCGCGTCCACCATACTCGTTCGGGATCCACTCGCCTTCTTTACGGCTGTAATCACGATAAATCATCGAAGCAACCGCATCGACGCGCAGCGCATCGATACCAAAACGCTCGATCCAGTACAGCGCATTACCAACAAGGAAATTGCTGACCTCACGGCGGCCATAGTTGTAAATCAGGGTGTTCCAGTCCTGATGGTAGCCTTCACGCGGATCGCTGTGTTCATACAGATTTGTGCCGTCAAATTCGGCAAGTGCAAAGTCATCTGTCGGGAAGTGACCCGGCACCCAGTCGAGAATCACGTTCAAACCTGCTGCGTGGGCGGCATCAATGAAATAGCGGAAATCATCGCGAGTGCCAAAACGGCGAGTTGGCGCATACAAACCTGTCGGCTGATAGCCCCAACTGCCATCGAATGGATGTTCGTTAATTGGCAGCAGTTCGAGGTGGGTAAAGCCCATCCATTTCGCGTAAGGCACCAACTGATCGGCAAGTTCACGGTAGCTTAACCAGAAGTTGTTGTCGGCGTGACGACGCCATGACCCCAGGTGAACTTCATAGATAGAAATTGGCGCATCAAACTGATTCGCTTTTTTGCGCTCTTCGGTCTGCACGACCTTTTCAGGCAGTCCGCAAATAAGGGAAGCGGTTTCCGGGCGCATCTGTGCTTCGAAGGCATAAGGATCAGACTTCAAACGCAGATTGCCATTGGCATCAATCATTTCGTATTTATAGAGCTGACCGTTATGCGCGCCAGGGATAAACAGTTCCCAGATGCCGCTCTCTTTACGCAGGCGCATCGGGTGACGACGACCATCCCAGTAGTTGAATTGCCCAACAACCGAGACACGGCGGGCATTTGGCGCCCAGACAGAAAAACGCGTGCCGGTAACGCCATCCATAGTATCTGCGTGCGCACCTAAGGTTTCATACGGGCGCAGGTGGGTACCTTCAGATAACAGCCAGGCGTCCATTTCCTGGATTAAAGGGCCAAAACGGTAAGGATCATCAATCAGATTCTGCTGGCCATGCCAGACAACCGCCAACTGATAGCGGAAAAAATTTTTACGCCGAGGAACGACGCCGCTGAAGAATCCACGAGAGTCGAGACACTCCAGTTTAGCGACTTTGCGTCCAGTTTTTGGTTCAATTACCCACACATCGGTGGCGTCAGGTAAAAGGGCACGGACTTCCAGTCCCGCTGTGGTTTTATGCATTCCAAGTACGGAAAAAGGATCCGCAAAATGACCTGCAATTAGCGCGTTAATCACGTCTCTATCGATACGATCGGACATGCTTGTCTTCCTGTTTTATTGTGTCACCCCATCCAACTAATTTTTGACATCTGGTTGTGACATTTTTTTGACCTGAACGGCGCAGCACTCTGTGCATCCTCTCTACGCCGTCCTCACTTCAGGTAAGGCATTGAATACGTATGTATCCCGCCACCCTTAAAGAATAGCCAATGCTCTATTTAACTCCCGGTAAATCATGAAACATCTGCGCTTACTCCTGTACTACGCACTAAAAGGGGCAGCATTACGCCCCAAATTTAATGAATAAACATTACGCCAGTTGACGAAGCATCCGGCGTAGCGGCTCCGCGGCCCCCCACAGCAGCTGGTCGCCCACGGTAAAGGCTGACAGGAACTCAGGTCCCATATTCAGCTTACGCAGACGCCCTACCGGCGTGGTCAGCGTACCGGTGACGGCAGCTGGGGTTAGCTCACGCATAGTGATTTCGCGATCGTTTGGAACCACTTTTGCCCACGGGTTATGGGCCGCCAACAGTTCTTCCACGGTCGGAATAGACACATCTTTTTTCAATTTGATGGTGAATGCCTGGCTGTGGCAGCGCAACGCCCCGACACGCACACACAAACCATCTACCGGAATAACGGAAGATGTGTTGAGAATCTTGTTGGTTTCCGCCTGACCTTTCCATTCTTCGCGGCTCTGACCGTTATCAAGCTGTTTGTCGATCCACGGAATCAGGCTGCCTGCCAATGGCACGCCAAAGTTATCCACTGACAACTCGCCGCTGCGGGTTAAGGTCGTGACTTTGCGTTCAATATCGAGAATAGCAGAGGACGGTGTCGCGAGTTCATCCGCCACATGGCCATACAGTTGGCCCATCTGGGTTAACAACTCACGCATATGTCGCGCACCACCGCCGGAAGCCGCCTGGTAGGTTGCAACGGAAACCCAATCAACAAGATCATTGGCGAATAAACCGCCCAACGACATCAACATCAGGCTTACGGTACAGTTACCGCCAACAAAAGTCCTGATGCCTTTATTTAATCCATCAGTAATGACGTCCTGATTGACTGGGTCAAGAATGATGATGGCGTCATCTTTCATGCGCAGAGACGATGCTGCGTCAATCCAGTAACCTTGCCATCCGCTCTCACGGAGCTTTGGATAGATTTCGTTGGTATACTCGCCGCCCTGACAGGTTACGATGATATCGAGAGCCTTCAGCGCCTCCAGATCAAAGGCATCCTGAAGTGTGCCAGAAGCACCGCCGAAGGAAGGCGCAGCCTGACCAGACTGTGAAGTCGAAAAGAAGACAGGGCGAATGGCGTCGAAGTCGCGCTCTTCAACCATGCGTTGCATGAGAACGGAGCCGACCATACCGCGCCAGCCGATAAAACCAACATTTTTCATAAGCGTTTTTTCCTGCAAAGATGTGTGCTGTATATATGTGCCGGTGTCCTCATGGCACATCTTTCACCATACAAAAAGCAGCCAAAGTCGCAAGTGAAATTAATCAATGATAGCGAAGCCATCAGTAATGCGACTTATCCTGCTTTCGTAGCACGCAGAAAGTCCACGGCAATTATCAGGGAACTTGAGTTATGAATGAAATCATTTCTGCAGCAGTTTTATTGATCTTGATTATGGATCCGCTCGGAAACCTACCTATTTTTATGTCCGTACTGAAACATACAGAACCGAAAAGACGTCGGGCAATCATGGTACGAGAGTTGCTTATTGCTCTCATGGTGATGCTGGTGTTCCTGTTTGCGGGTGAGAAAATTCTGGCATTTCTTAGCCTGCGGGCGGAAACCGTCTCCATTTCTGGCGGCATCATTCTCTTTCTGATCGCCATTAAGATGATTTTCCCCAGTGCTTCAGGCAATAGCAGTGGGCTTCCGGCAGGTGAAGAGCCGTTTATTGTGCCGCTGGCAATCCCATTAGTAGCAGGGCCGACTATTCTCGCCACATTAATGTTGCTGTCTCACCAGTACCCGAATCAGATGGGACATCTGGTAATTGCTCTGCTGCTGGCCTGGGGCGGCACCTTTGTCATCCTGCTACAGTCTTCGCTATTTTTACGTCTGCTGGGCGAGAAAGGGGTGAACGCGCTGGAACGCCTGATGGGATTGATTCTGGTGATGATGGCAACCCAGATGTTCCTCGACGGCATTCGGATGTGGATGAAGGGGTAAGGTTCAAACAGGTGCTGCAAACAATCAGACGCGGCACCTGTTTTATTACCTGAACTGATAATGACCTTCGCCCAATCGGATAACCCTTCCCTCTTCTTCTGCGCGATTCAGCCATACACTAGCTTGTTCGATGGTTAAACCAGTACAAGACGCCAGCCTTTCAATACTTATCGATTCCTTTGCAAGGATCGCCAGTTCCGCTACAAAGAGTTGATAAAAATCGACAGGCGTATGCGCAGGCATTACTGCATAATTTGCGTCATCTTCATGCAGCGAAAACAGTTCTGGTTGAGCGTTACGGAATGCTCTGTCATACATCTGCCCAGGAACGTCTGGCAGTCTGATCGTCACATTTTCAGCCTGTTCAGCACTCCATGACGCCCCATTTTCTACTAATCGTGAATTGGCTGATTGCACATCCTGATTTGGTTTAACCAGGACAGGCAGCCACTGATGTTTTAATGCCTCCATCGCCCCAGTTATCGTTCCACCGGTCATTCCCGCACGTACAACCATTGCGCTTTCAGCAAGGCAATAAACATATTTATTCCGCGCCATCGCATTGCCGACAGTGAAACGTACCTCTGGGTAAAACGGCGAAATCAACACCAGGTTGCCTGCTATAAACCCTTCACGCCATTTCACTAACGTGCTCGTTTTTAACAAGCTATCAGCTAATACGCCAACGGCAGTTCCCCCGGCCTCTAGTGCCGACGCCATTGCACACTCATCAATACCTCGCGCACCACCAGAGATAACGCAAATCCCCTGTTGGGCCAGTTTCGCTGCCAGTTGTTGGGTATAGCGCAAATCGTCAGTCGGAGCGTCTCGCGAGCCAACAATCGCCATACCTTCCGCTTGCAGTAATGCTTTATTCCCGCAGCCAAATAAAACGGGAGGTGCATCCGTTCGCAATCGGTTTTTCAAGCGAACGGGATAATCGGCATCTCCTCGGGTTAAGATCCATAAACCGGCGCGTTGCCACTTATCTACCGCCAACGCCAGACTATGACCACGCGCCAGCAAGCCAAGAATACGCTCCTGAGAAATACGCGGATCGCTCCAGCCTGTAAGTTTCTCTTGCGGTTGCGGCACCAGAAGATCGGCGGGACTGATACGTTGGTGCTTCAGCCATAATGCAAACTTCCCCCATTCACTATTACTAAGAGGTTTATACTCACTCGCCGCCGCGCGAGAAAAATCGCTGGTTAGCAGGAGAGTTGCTTGTGCATTGGCTGAAAGATTCATCAATTTTTTACCGAGGTAGAAGCAAGGGCAAGAGGATAAACCGTCGGGCAACCTGCCTGGCGTAACAGTGCTGTCAGAACTGTCAGCGTCCATGCAGAATCCACGATATCGTCAACCAGCAACGCCGGACCTGGCATCAAAGGAGGGGTAATCACAAACGCCCCGTCGAGATTTTGACACTGGTGAAAACGGTTTTGCTGCATTTTCTGCGGTGGATTGTCCACGACTTTTCCAATGGCATCAATAAAAGGTAAGCCTAGTTTCGCCGCCAGTCGCCGGGCAAAATCAGGAACCAGGTCGAGGTGCCTTAATGAAGGAACGCAGCATACCCAGGTTGGTTCAGGATGCGGATTCCAGCGTTGGCGAACCATTTCCGCACATGCCTCCACCAGCTCATCACTGAAGCGCCCCATTTTTTTCTCCTGTGCTACCTGCTTTCCCCACCCGGAATCGCCCCAACGAGAAAGGACTCGCCCCGTAGATCCTTGTAAACCCGCAGGCAAGTTCCCTTTAAATCCGTATTGCGTAAAAGCCCCAGCTGCCACCTGTTTATTGAGATTTAATGGCAGGTCAGCGTGTTTAATAAATAAATTTGCCGCATGGAGTAAGCCGCTATCAATGTCGGGCGACAACAACGGATGCTGAAAACAACTGCTACATTTACCACAACGTTCGGCACTTGGCTCATCGAGTGCGCGGCGCAGAAATTGCATTTTGCACTCCTTGGTCGTGATATAGCTTTCAACGTCTTCCAGCTCACTTTTTCTCTGATTCATCAAATGGTTAATTCGTTCATGGTCAGGAGAAAAACTGACAATTGTTCTGCGCCATAATTTCTCGGTATACACCACAGGCGATGGATTTTCAGCTACCAGTAACTTCAGTGCTTTTTCTATTTGCCCATAACGAAGATTCGTCCGTTGTTCAATGCCTCGTAGGGTAAGACCGTCATTCTCGCTAAGTACGTTGAGTATTTCATGAATTTGCGCCTCCGCAGGAAAGGCGCTTTCACGGAAGAATTTATGAATAGCGCGGTCTTCACTGCCACAAAGCAGTATGCCAACAGCAGAATCGATACCGCGACCGGCACGCCCCACCTGTTGGTAGTAACCAACTATCGAACCTGGCATCTGGTAATGAATAACAAACCCCAAATCCGGTTTGTCAAAGCCCATTCCCAGCGCCGTCGTCGCGACCAGAACTTTAATTTTATTTGCCAGCAGTGCCTGCTCCAGATATTCCCTGGCAGTATTAGAATCTTCCGCGCCTTCACAAGTCACGCCACTGTAGTAAGCAAATGCACTGATACCATTTTTCCTTAACCACTCGGCGACAAGTTCGGCATCGCGAGTAGTCAGGGTATAAACAATTCCCGATTTGGAAAACTGAGGGATAACCGTTGCTAACCATGCCAGACGGGATGACTGTTCACCTAAGACTAAGGCATCAAGCGCCAAACTTTCGCGAGCCAGCGTTCCACGCTGAATCACAATGTCACCCAATTGCTGACGGATATCCTCAACGACACGGTTATTCGCTGTCGCGGTTGTACCCAGAACAGGGGTATTCGCAGGCAGTTGGCGCAAAATATCTAATATACGTCGGTAATCCGGGCGAAAATCGTGGCCCCAATCAGAGATGCAGTGCGCCTCGTCGACCACAAGCAAGCCAATACGATCGGCTATAGGATATAAAACCGTTTCGATAAAGTCCTGGTTTGCCAAACGTTCCGGGGAAACCAGCAAGCAATCGACCTCACCTTGCAGCAACTTATCGCTAATGCGCTGCCATTCTTCTCTGTTTGTAGAATTAAACGTTTCAGCCGTAATACCTAACCGTTCAGCGGCGGCAACCTGGTTACGCATCAGGGCAAGCAAAGGAGAGATGATAATTGTCGGGCCAACGCCGCGATCGCGGAAGATTTTACTGGCGATGAAGTACACGGCACTTTTCCCCCAGCCAGTGCGTTGGACAACCAGCAGTTTTCGCCGTTGGTTCACCACCGCGTCTATGGCTTCCCATTGCCCTTCCCTGAAAGTAGCGGTGGTATTTCCTAACATCCGCTTTAAAAGCAATTCAGCTCCGTGCTTTTCCATCTTTATCTCCTGCGATCTTTAGGCAGTGATTAGAACGGATTATTAGCAGGTAAATTTGCGAGAGAGATCAAAAAGATGAAGAGGGGAGAAAAGAGAAATGAATTACTGCGAGCAAGCTCGCAGTAATTTGTCGCAGTAATTAACTCAACAGCTGGAACGCAATCATCCCAACGATGGCACCGACAGTGCCGAGGATGGTTTCCATCATGGTCCAGGTTTTCAGCGTTTCGGCTTCGGTCGCGCCGGTAAATTTACCGAACAGCCAGAAACCAGCGTCGTTAACGTGGCTGACGACAATCGAACCACCAGCGATACAAATCGACAGTGCCGCCATTTGCGCACCGGAGTAGTTCAGTTGTTCAATGACCGGCATCACCAGCCCCACCGCCGTTAAACAGGCAACGGTGGCAGACCCCTGAATGATGCGCACTGCAGCTGCCAGCACGAAGCAGGTGATAGCAATCGGCAGGCCCATGCCGGTTAATGCTTCGCCCAGCGCCGGACCTACGCCAGAGTCAACCAGCACCTGTTTGAACACGCCGCCTGCACCAATCACCAGCAGAATAATCCCCGCTGGTTGTAGCGCGTGACCGCAAATCTCCATCACTTTGTCTTTTGGCATGCCCTGACGCATTGCCAGGCCATAAATTGCTACCAGACAAGCAACCAGAATCGCAGTAAACGGATGGCCGATAAATTCAAACCATTCGTAAGCAGTTGATCCTTCTGGTACAAAACGCGCAGCAATGGTTTTAAGACCTACCAGCACCAGCGGTAGCAGGATCAGCGACAGGCTGAATCCAAAAGACGGCATTTTGCCTTCGCCGAGATGCGGTTCGCTGATGTCGTCAGGAATATGCAGCTCCACGTAGCGGCTGATGAAGTTACCCCACAGCGGCCCGGCAATAATCATCCCCGGAATTGCCGCACACAGGCCAATCAGGATCATCCAGCCAAAGTCGGCATTCATCTGCGATGCCAGCAGCATCGGCGCTGGTCCAGGCACCAAGAACGCAGCCGCTGCTGCCACGCCTGCGAATAATGGGATTACCAGTTTCACCAGGTTCGTGCCGGTGTGGCGCGCCATTGAGAAAGCAACGCTAATCAGCAGAACAATCGCCACTTCAAAGAACAGCGGTAGCGCGCAGACCAGCCCCGCAAGGCCGATGGCATAATGCGCGCGGCTGTGACCGAAGGATTTGAGCATTTTGACGGCAATCTGATCGACTGCGCCGGTTTCATGTAAGATCTTGCCAAACATGGCTCCCAGGGCGACAACCACCGCCAGGAAGCCGAGGGTGCCTCCCATCCCTTTTTCCATCGTCGCTGCGATTTTATCGAGCGGCATACCGGAAAAAAGGCCAGCCCCCATAGACACCACCATCAAAGCCAGGAAAGCGTGCATACGCGCCTTCATGACTAAAAACAGCAGCAGTAAAACAGACCCTACTGCTGTTAAAACAAGCGTTAATGTAGTCACTACTTATTTGCCTTTTTTAATAACCTCAATGGTGCTTGCCACAACACCTTCCAGCGGTTGATCGATATCCACCACCAGTACATCGGTTTCGTCCGCACCCGGCTCCTGCAGCGTTTCAAACTGCGTCACCAACATTTGGGTTTTAAAGAAATGGCCTTTGCGCGCTTTCAGGCGGCTTTCAATCACATCAAAATCGCCTTTCAGGTAGATGAAAGAGAGATTCGGATTACCTTCACGCAGCAGGTCGCGATAGTGTTTTTTCAGTGCAGAGCAGACGATCAGCGACACTTTATTGGTACGCTGCATAGCAAACGCGGCGTCGTTCAGCGCCTGCAACCACGGTTTGCGATCGTCGTCATTCAGCGGTTCACCAGACGCCATTTTTTCGATATTGCGGCGCGGATGGAGGAAATCGCCATCAAGAAACGCGGCATGAAGTTGATGCGCCACTTCACTGGCGACCGCAGATTTGCCGCTGCCCGATACGCCCATTAAGACGTAAATGTGGTGATCATGATTAGTCGTGCTCAAAGTGGTGCCCCCACAGTACAAGAATTAAGAATGTTACGGGTAACTGTTATCGGTAACATTCTCCAGCCGGACAAAAACAGAAGCAATATCCATCCGTGCCTTAAGTGTATAAGTGTGAGCTACTTCAAATTTGTAGGCTTAAATAGATCCACCCGGTGACAAGGTGAAACCTAAATCTAACATTTTCGGCGTCACCGCTTCGCCACGAATACGCGCCAGCAGGCGTTCAGCGCCAATGCTGCCCATCCGCTCACGCGGCGTCAGCACACTTGCCAGCCGTGGCTCCATCACCTGGCCGATGTCATGACCGTGGAAACCGGCAATCGCCATATCGTCAGGAACTTTCAACCCCAGACGCTGACATTCAAACGCCGCGCCGACCGCCAGGTCATCGTTGGTACAGAACACGCCATCCAACTGTGGATATTCCCGCCGCGCCTGACGAATCAGTTCAATACCGGAAGAGTAAGAAGAAGATTGTTCAACCATCACGCTATATGGCACCAGGCCTGCATCCAGCATCGCCTGCTCATATCCCTTCTGTTTGATGATAGTACGTTCGTCGAGACGTGCGCCGAGATAAGCAATGTGACGATGCCCGCGAGCAATAATAGCGGCAGTCATCTGGCGTGCCGCTTCAAAGTTATTAAAACCGACAGCGATATCGAGGCACGGCGACTGGCTGTCCATCAGCTCCACCACCGGAATACCCGCCACTTCAATCATCTTTAAGGTGCGTGGCGTGTGGGTGCGTTCGGTAAGGATCAGGCCATCGATATTCCAGGAGAGCATCGATTCAAGGCGTTCTTGCTCCATTTCCGGTTTATAACCGTAGTGCGCCAGCATGGTTTGATAACCGTGCGCGTCGGTGACGCTTTCGATTCCGCGTAATACTTCCGCAAAAACCTGGTTGGTGAGAGAAGGTAACAGGACGCCAATCGCCCGGCTGGTGGCGTTAGAGAGGATATCGGGCGCGCGATTGGGAATATAACCCAGTTCATCAAGAGCGGCGGCAATCTTGCCACGTAGAGCGACGGAAACTTGCTCCGGGTTACGCAAAAAGCGGCTGACCGTCATTTTGGTCACGCCTACACGGTCAGCCACATCCTGAAGTACGGGTCTTTTCTTTTTCATCGTCCTGAAAGGTACAAAAGGGATAGATTCCTTTAGTTTACCACGGACGCATCACAACCTTCCTGATTCCTCAGGAAGGTTTGTGAGATAAATTTAGACTGGCGGTAAATCGAACAGCAGGATTTCACTGTCGCTATCAGCGTGGACGGAAATCGCCTGCTCATCCCAAATCGCCAGACCATCGCTGGTCGAGGCTTTTACGCCGTTAATAGTGACATTACCTTTCACCACCTGGATCCAGACGCGGCGTTCAGCGGCAATCTGATGTATCGACTGCTCATCTTTTACCAGCGCCCAGCGGTACAGTTCCATATCCTGATACACTTTCAGCGAACCGTCACGCGCATCCGGCGAGAGCACCAGTTGTTTACCCTGCACGGCATCGAAGCGACGCTGTTCATAACGCGGCGTAATGCCGTTTTCTTCCGGCATGATCCAGATCTGATACAGATGCAGACGCTCGGTGCTGCTTGGGTTGTACTCTGAGTGACGAATACCCGTACCCGCACTCATAATCTGGAACTCGCCCGCCGGAACCTGTTCTTTATTGCCCATGCTGTCCTGGTGCTCAACAGTACCTTCCAGCACGTAGGTCAAAATTTCCATATCTTTATGCGGGTGAGTGCCGAAGCCCTGCCCTGCTTCAATCACGTCGTCGTTAATCACGCGCAGCGCGGAGAAGCCCATAAAGTTCGGATCATAATAGTTGGCAAAAGAGAAAGTATGCCAGGAGTCCAGCCAGCCATGATTTGCATGACCGCGTTCATTTGCTTTGCGTAAGTAGATCATTTGTATTCGCCCCCTGAATGATTTCGATGGGCTTAGTGTGGACCCGATCTGCCTGGGATGATAGAGGGTGAAAATTGACCCCTCTGTTCAAAAAAATTGAACTATTCGAGGGGCCATCAAACTTACTTCTCGAGAGTCACTGTGGAGGGAGAGGCTTGTTCAAAACCGCGTTCAAGGATTTCCAGATTGGTAAGAACTTCAGATTCCTTGACGTAATTTGGCGCACCGCTGGTGATGGTTTGGTACAACGCATCATACACACGTCCATAGTCGCCCATCTCCGGCTTCATCTCTTCTCTGACCGTCACGCCCTCGTCATTGACATACTCCAGCACACCGACCGAATCATCCGCCGCAAATCCAGGTTCGCCCGGCATAATATTAGCCTTCAGGCTGGTTTCCTGCTGGTCGATGCCGTATTTAATAAATGTACCTTTCTTACCGTGAACGATAAATTTCGGATAATCGATTTTCACCAGATGACTGGTTTTAACGATCGCTTTCAGGTCGCCATAAAACAGCTGCGCTTCAAAGGTATCGTCAGGATTGGCTTTATTACGCAGGCTGCGGATGTCATAAGCGACGTGATCCGGGCGACCAAACAGCGAGATAACCTGGTCCAGGGTATGCACACCAAGCCCATAGAACGCGCCATCCTGCGGCAGTCCAGGTTTGGTTTCTGCCACTGGGCGGTAATAGTCAAAATGGCTTTCCACTTCGACAATCTCTCCCAGCTTGCCGCTTTCAATCGCTTTTTTCGCCGTCAGGAAGCAGGAATCAAAGCGACGATTCTGATACGGCGTGACGGTCAGCCCTTTACTTTTCGCCAGCGCAAACAGCTCTTTCGCCTGCGCAAGCGTCGGGGTGAACGGTTTTTCGACCAGTACATTTTTCCCGGCTTCCAGTGCGCGCTTCGCGTACTCGAAGTGGCTGTCCGCGTGGGTGCAGACGACAACCAGCTTAACATCGGGATCGTTTAACACTTCGTCGAGATCGCTGGTGAAATGAATATGGGAATAAATGGGGGCCTGTTCTTCCGGCTTCGCATGGCGGCGAAAAATATGCGCGACATGCCAGCTATCCTTGCGGTTAAGTACATACGGCAGATGGTAACGGGTGGTGCTTTTGCCGAAGCCAATAAAGGCACAGTTGATGACCATGATTTCGTCCTTTTTAAGGTGGTTATTTACACCTTAGCGCAAAGCGGACGCGGTTCCTATGCCTGGGCTTCAGTACGTCAGATTGTTGGCAAAGTGCACTTTATTCATGCCGGATGCGGCGTGAACGCCTTATCTGACCTACGGTTCAGGACTATTTGTAGGCCTGATAAGCGTAGCGCATCAGGCGATTTTGCATTTGTCTCAACACGAGGAACACTTCCCGTGGACAAAATGACAAGCAAAAAAAAGCCAGCACCCGGCTGGCTAAGTAATACTGGAAGCAATGTGAGCAATGTCGTGCTTTCAGGTTCTCCGCGAGGGTCTTCCTGAACGCGAGACAATAATAATCATTCTCATTCGCACTTGTCCAACACTTTTTGCAAAAAAATGCATTTGACTCGTATTTGAAAGTCAATGATGTTGAAAGGGACATTTACCCTAAAGAGGACAGAGGAATGAGTGAGATAGTAATACGCCACGCAGAAACGCGCGATTATGAGGCCATTCGACATATCCACGCCCAGCCGGAGGTGTATTACAACACACTACAGGTGCCTCATCCTTCAGAACATATGTGGCTGGAACGACTCGCCGATCGCCCCAGCATCAAGCAACTCGTCGCCTGTATTGATGGAACTGTAGTAGGTCATCTCACCATTGATGTACAGCAACGCCCACGCCGCAGTCATGTTGCCGATTTTGGTATCTGTGTCGACGCCCGCTGGAAGAATCGCGGCGTCGCCAGCGCCCTGATGCGAGAGATGATTGAAATGTGCGACAACTGGTTGCGGGTAGATCGTATTGAACTAACGGTGTTCGTCGATAACGCGCCAGCAATTAAGGTCTATAAAAAATTCGGCTTTGAGATTGAAGGGACCGGCAAGAAGTACGCATTGCGTAATGGTGAATATGTTGATGCGTATTATATGGCGCGGGTGAAGTAGAGGATTTGCAATCTAAGTTTGTCATTTAAGCCCTCACCTACCAGGAGAGGGCTTAAGATATTAGTACCCCGCCGTTAAATCATCCTCCGAGCGCGGGTCGGATGCGCCGTACAACTCACCGTCAGGCCCAACCATAATGCTTTGCGTGCTGCCCATCGCCTCTTTAAGCGCCACTTTCTGACCTTTTGCTTCCAGCAGCTTGATCGTATCCGGGCTAAATCCTTTCTCGACACGCAGCTCGTCCGGCAGCCACTGATGGTGGAAACGCGGCGCATTGGTCGCTTCGGCGATATTCATGCCATAATCGATGCTGTTCACTACCATTTGCAGCACGGTGGTGATAATCCGACTCCCGCCTGGGCTTCCGGTGACCAGCCAGGTTTTACCGTCTTTCACCACAATGGTGGGCGACATTGACGACAGCGGACGTTTATTCGGCCCTACGGCGTTGGCATCACCGCCCACCAGCCCGTAAACGTTCGGTACGCCCGGTTTGGCGGAGAAATCATCCATCTGGTTATTGAGCAAAATACCGCTCTCGCCTGCGACAATACCCGTACCGAAGGTGGTGTTCAGCGTATAGGTCACCGCTACCGCGTTACCGTCTTTATCCACCACTGAGTAATGGGTAGTTTGATTACTCTCATAAGGCGCAAGCTTGCCTGGGCGAATTTCGCTGGATGGCTTCGCTTTATTGATATCGATTTTCTCGGCAATGGATTTGGCATAGGCTTTATTGGTCAGCGCCTGCCACGGGACTTTGACAAAATCCGGGTCGCCAAGATATTCCGAGCGGTCGGCGTAGGCGTATTTCTCAGCTTCTGCCATGATTTGCATCGCATCGGCGCTGCCAAAGCCGTATTTCTGCATATCGAAGTTTTCCAGAATATTGAGGATTTGTACGATATGAATACCGCCGGAAGATGGCGGTGGCATGGAGTAAACCTGATACCCGCGATAATCGCCGCTTATCGGTGTACGTTCGACCGCTTTATACGCCGCTAAATCTTCTTTCGTGATCAAGCCACCGTTTTTCTGCATCTCCTGGGCAATCTGTTCCGCTATCGTGCCTTTGTAGAATTCATCCGGGCCGTTTTCGGCAATCATCTCCAGGCTCTTTGCCAGGTTCGCCTGCACCAGCTTGTCGCCCTTTTTCAGCGGCTCGCCCTCTTTCCAGAAGATAGCTTTACTGTTTTCGTGATTCGGCAACACTTCGCTACCGTAGGTTTTGAGATCGTCTGCCAGCGCGTCGTTAACGATAAAACCATCGCGTGCCAGTTTAAACGCTGGCTGCACCACTTTGTTCAACGGCATGGTGCCGTATTTATCCAACGCCAGCGAGAAACCTGCTACCGTACCGGGCGTGCCGGAAGCCAGATGCGAAGTGAGTGATTTTTTGCTGTCCGGGTTGCCCTGATCATCAAGGAACATATCGCGGGTCGCTTTGGCCGGCGCCATTTCGCGGAAATCGATAGCCGTGGTATTGCCATTTTTCGAGCGGATTAACATAAAACCACCGCCGCCCAGATTCCCCGCCTGCGGATGCGTTACCGCCAGCGCGTAGCCCACCGCCACGGCAGCATCAACGGCATTCCCGCCCTCCTTGAGGATATCCACCCCCACCTGAGTGGCAGTAGCATCTACAGACGCCACCATCCCCTGCTTTGCGCGTACCGGATGGAAGACATCTTCCTCCACACCATAAGAAACAGGTGGCGCGGCTGCCGCACTAAAACAACATCCTGAAAGCAAAGCTGCAATCGCCGCCCGGCGTAAAAACGTCGGTTTTATCATCGTTATTCTCCAGTTATGTGTGGGGCAACCCCAGCTAAGCCTGGTATATAACTCTGAATTAATCATCGTTTTGCCGGGAAGCGAGTAAACTTAAAGGATATCTTCAGAGGAGGATACGCGATGAAACGACTTCTGCTTTTGACGGCACTCCTGCCGTTTGTCGGCTTTGCACAGCCCATTAATACTCTGAATAATCCTAACCAGCCGGGGTATCAGATCCCCAGCCAGCAGCGGATGCAAACTCAAATGCAGACTCAGCAAATCCAGCAAAAAGGGATGCTGAATCAGCAACTGAAAACTCAGACGCAATTACAACAGCAGCATTTAGAAAATCAGATTAACAGTAACTCGCAACGGGTATTGCAGTCGCAGCCGGGGGAGCTAAATCCCGCCCGGCAGCAAATGCTGCCCAACACCAACGGCGGGATGTTAAACAGTAACCATAATCCGGATAGTTCGCTAAATCAGCAGCATATGCTGCAAGAGAGGAAAAACGGCGACATGCTGAATCCGCCCAGCACGTCGCAGCCTGACATTCCGTTGAAAACTATTGGGCCGTAAAGTTCGGACCAATTACATCAATCGCATCGGTACAGATGCAATCCACGCCCCAGCGCAGCAACTCTGCCGCGCGCTGGGGTTTGTTGACGGTATACACCAGAATCCGCAGTCCGGCGTCTTTTAACTGCATCACTCGCGCTTTATCGAGCAGCTTATGATTGAGATGAATAGAGACGCAGCCCAGCCGCGTGGTCAGTTCGCGCCAGTCGTCGCGCCACTCATCAAGCAACAAACCACGCGGCAGTTCCGGTGCCGCCAATTGTGCGGCTTCTAAAGCATCAATCTCAAACGATGACAGCAGCGGCGGCGTCATACCGGCCCACAGTTCGCGTGCCGCCAGCGCCACCATTTTGCCCGTTAATGGCCCGGTGCCAGTGGTGGGTTTGATTTCGATATTCGCCATCATCCCGTGTTTGCGACAGCGTTCCGCCACCTGCGAAAGCAACGGCAGCGGCTCACCTTTAAACGCTTTGCTGTACCAACTGCCCGCATCCACGCGCAGTAAATCCTGCCAGTTCAGCTCACCCGCGACGCCCCAGCCGTTGCTGGTACGTTCGAGGTTGTCATCATGGAGCAGAAAGATCTCGCCATCTTTCGATAACTTCGCGTCAAATTCGATCATCTTATGACCGTATTTTGCCCCTACGTCGATTGCCGCCAGGGTGTTTTCCGGGGCCAACTTACCGCCGCCACGATGAGCGACGATGCGGGGATAAGGCCAGTTACTCATACTCGTTGTCCTGTTTCACCATCAAAAAGATGTAGCTGATTTTCCGGCAGATGCAGCCACAGCGTGCTGCCTGCCGTCGGGCGCTCCTGATGCGCCAGTCGCACCACCAGCTTCTGTTCGCCCCAGCGTCCGTGCGCCAGGTTATCTGCGCCGAGGATCTCCAGCGTGTCCATCACCAGCGGCACGCCACCTTCTGCCTGCGAGCTTAGCGCTATATGTTCCGGGCGAATGCCGAGAGTCATTTTACGCCCGGCATACTGGCGATAGTAACCGTTTAGCGGCAGCACAATACCGCCTTCCAGTTCGAAATGCGTGCCTTCGTTATTCACGCGGCCAGCCAGCAGGTTCATCGCCGGACTGCCGATAAAGCTCGCCACAAACAGGCTGGCGGGCTTTTCGTACACTTCAACCGGTGTGCCAATCTGTTCGGCAACGCCGCCGTTCATTACCATCACTCGCTGGGCGAGGGTCATCGCTTCAACCTGATCGTGGGTAACGTAGAGTGAAGTTGTTTTCAGGCGACGGTGCAGTTGTTGTAGCTCAAGCCGCATCTGCACGCGCAGCTTGGCATCGAGGTTAGAGAGCGGCTCATCAAACAAGAACACCGCCGGCTCACGCACAATCGCGCGCCCCATCGCCACACGCTGGCGCTGACCGCCGGAAAGCTCACGCGGGCGACGCTTGAGCAGGCCATCCAGTTCCAGAATACGCGCCGCTTCTTTAACGCGCTCGGCAATTTGCTGCTTGCCCATGCCGCGGATTTTCAGCCCCCACGCCATGTTTTCTTCGACGCTCATATGCGGATAAAGCGCGTAGTTCTGGAATACCATCGCAATTCCACGATCTTTCGGCTCCATTTCGGTGACACGCTTGCGGTCGATCCAGATATCGCCCGTCGTTACCCGCTCCAGTCCGGCCACCATGCGCAATAACGTCGATTTCCCGCAGCCAGACGGCCCGACCATCACGATAAATTCGCCATCCGCAACATCAAGGGTCAGCGGTTTAATGACCTGGGTTTTGCCATCCCAGCTTTTGGTTACTGCCTGTAATTTCAGTCCTGCCATCTTATTTCTCACTATCGACCAGGCCGCGCACAAAGGCACGCTGCATCACTAAAACAATCACTACTGGTGGGATCAGGGTTAACAACATCGCCGCCATCACCGAGTTCCATTCCGTGGTGCCTTCGCCAGTGGCGATCATCCCTTTAATCCCTGCCACGGTGGTGCCGAGATCAACGTCGGTAATAATCAACAACGGCCACAAATACTGGTTCCAGCCGTAAATAAAGGTGATCACAAACAGCGCCGCCAGATTGGTTTTTGACAGCGGAAAAACGATGTCGCAAAAGAAACGCATTGGCGACGCGCCGTCGATCCGCGCCGCTTCCACCAGTTCATCCGGCAGCGTCATAAAGAACTGGCGGAACAGGAAGGTAGCGGTCGCCGAGGCCATCAGCGGCAGCGTTAAACCGGCGTAGCTGTCGAGCATCTTCAGGTTGGCGATGACTTCCACCGTCGGGAAGATACGCACTTCAACCGGCAACATCAGGGTGATAAAAATCATCCAGAAGAAGAGGTTACGTAGCGGAAAACGAAACCAGACAATGGCAAATGCCGAGAGCATCGAGACGGTAATTTTGCCGAGCGTAATGCTGAACGCCATCACAAAGCTGTTAAGCAACATCCGCCAGAACGGCGCGCTATTCGTGCCTACCCCGTTCACCCAGATGTTGTGGATGTTTTCCAGCAGATGCGTGCCGGGAATAAGCGTCATCGGCGCGGCGTAGACTTCTTGTTTATCCAGCGTCGCCGCGACAAACGCCACGTACAGCGGGAAGAGGATCACCGCGATCCCGAGGATCAGCATGGTATGGCTGAATATCGTCAGCCACGGACGGTTCTCAATCATTGGTAACGCACCTTGCTTTCAACATAGCGGAACTGCACCACCGTCAGCACGATGACGAGGAACATCAACACTACCGACTGCGCGGCAGACGAAGCCAGATCCAGTCCGGTAAAGCCTTCGCGGTAGATCTTATAAATCAGCGTCGTGGTAGCCTGAACCGGCCCGCCGGACGTGGCGGCGTCGATCACCGGGAAGGTGTCGAAGAAGGCATACACCAAGTTCACCACCAGCAGGAAGAAACTCACTGGAGCAATAAGCGGCAGCGCAATCTTAAAGAAGCGGCGAATCGGCCCTGCGCCATCGATGGCTGCGGCTTCAATCAACGAACGGGGAATGGATTGCAGCGCGGCATAGAAGAACAGGAAGTTGTAGCTGATTTGCTTCCACACCGAGGCAAATACCACCAGAAACATCGCCTGACCGCTGTTTTGCGCGTGGTTCCAGTCGTAGCCGAACTCTGCGAGAAAATGGGTGATCAGCCCGCGACCGGGGTTAAACAGGAAGATCCACAATACGGCGGCAACGGCGGGAGCCACGGCATACGGCAGCAGCATTAAGGTTTGATAGAAACGGCTGCCGCGCACGATGTACTCCACCAGCGCCGCGAAGAATAGCGACACCAGCAAACCGCTGACGGTGACAAAGGTGCTGAATTTTATCGTCGTCCAGAAGGAGTCGAGATAGTAGCTGTCATGGAACAGCGTGACGAAGTTATCCAGGCCGACGAACTGGCTGGAGAAACCAAACGGATCGACGCTTTGTAGCGAGTACCACAACGCTTCGCCCGCAGGCCAGATAAAAAAGATAACAGTGATGATGAGCTGCGGCGCGACCAGCAGATAAGGCAGCCAGCGCGAGCGGAACACCGGACGGGATGATGACATTACGGTTAATTCCTGAACTGTGCCGGATGCGCTTCGCTTATCCGGCCTACACGCGATGCCAGGTCAGATAAGCGAAACGCATCCGACATTACACTGATTAAGACTTCGTCGATTTCTCAAAGCGGCGCAGTAACTGGTTCCCACGCTCAACGGCGGTATCCAGTGCCTGCTGCGGTGTCTTCTTACCGGTCCACACGCTCTCCAGCTCTTCATCCACAATCACGCGGATCTGCGGCATGTTGCCCAGACGCAGCCCTTTGGTGAACGGCAACGGCGGCTTATTCAGCATCTGACGCGTCGCGGTATCCGCCCCTGGGTTTTTCTCATAAAAGCCCTGCTCACGGGTCAGGTCATACGCTGCTTTGGTGATTGGCAGATAACCGGTTTTCTGATGCCACTCGGCAGCGTTTTCTGGCTTCGCGAGGAAGTCGAGGAACTTCGCCACGCCGGTATACGTTTCTTTATCTTTGCCCTGCATCACCCACAGGCTGGCCCCGCCGATAATGGCGTTTTGCGGTGCATCTTTCGCATCGGCGTCGTAAGGCATCATGCCTACGCCATAGTTAAATTTGGCGTACTCACGAATATTAGCGAGAGAACCGGAAGAGGCGGTGGTCATCGCGCAATCACCGTTATAGAACTTCTCGGTGGATTCATCCTTACGCCCGACGTAGCTGAAATCGCCCTTCTTGTTCATCTCTTCGAGCATGGCGATGTGTTTCACCTGCTCCGGCTTGTTGAACTCCAGTACCGCATCCGTGCCGTCAAAGCCGTTGTTTTTGCTGGCAAACGGCAGACCGTTCCAGGCGCTAAAGTTTTCCAGTTGGATCCAGCCCTGCCAGCCGCTGGCGTAGCCGCACTTCATACCGGAGGCTTTCAGTTTCGCGGCATAGTCCGCCAGATCCTGCCAGGTTTTCGGCGGCTGTTCCGGGTCTAGCCCAGCTTTCTTGAAGGCGTCTTTGTTGTAATAGAGAACGGGGGTCGAGCTGTTGAATGGCTGGGAGAGTAAGTGGCCCGTTTTGCTGTCGGAGTAGTAACCAGAAACCGTCGGCACAAACTGCGACTCATCGAATTGAATCCCCGCCTCTTTAAACACGTCATACACCGGTTTAATGGCTTTCGACGCCATCATGGTGGCAGTACCAACTTCATAAACCTGCAAAATAGCCGGCGCGTTACCGGTACGGAATGCGGCAATCCCCGCGCTTAAATTCTGTTCGTAGTTGCCTTTATAGGTCGGTACAATTTTGTAATCCGGGTTTTCGGCGTTAAATCGTTGGGCCAGAGAGTCCACCTCTTTCCCCAGTTCCCCTTCCATAGAATGCCAGAACGGAATGGTCGTCACTGCCTGTGCATTCCCCATTAACGCCAGTCCGAGCGCCAGTGCTGAAGCTGTATAATGTAACGGTTTCATCGTTTATCTCTCTTGTTGTACCGAATGCGCGAATTCACGCGTTTTATGCTCGCGGGGTAACATGACATGCTCGAATTACAGAAAAATAACTTTTTTGTTACATTTGTAAGATAGTAAGGTGTCAGAAAGATGACAAGGCGGTGACGGTACGGGTGAGGGAAAATGGGATATGGGGCACGGATAATGGTCTTACTTAAGCCAGGCTTGTCTGGATGAGCAGACAAATCCGCTTCATCCTAACTCTATATATTATTGTCCGGGGAAAAAGGTTCCCCATCAGGTATGAATCTCCCACTTTCATCGTAATATCGCGTACTCCGATAAAAGAAGCTATTAATGCTATGATAAACAAAGGTGTTATATGCAGGGAACGGTTCTGGCATAGTTTTTAGATTAATGTGAATGTCACATTCATCTTCGCTGACATACATCTTAGTAAAGTAATCCCATAAATTCTCACCATAACAAATCACATCATCTCCCTCGTGAATTGAATAGACAGGATTTCCACTATCAGCCGGAGAAAGTGCAAGATAGCGATTTGATTTTATTGGAATAAATAAGGGATTTTTCTTGATTTTCTCACGCGAAAAATTGAGTCGCTCCTCCAGATTATCTGGACGGTTTCCCCAAGCTTGTGGCCACGCGTCGAACTTATCGATGCAATACAAAATGCCCGAAATAGTTTCATCGAACATTTTATATTGAATGTATTCCACATACTCATCAGAGAGGTTGCGCCAGTCAGTAAAATCATAGTCATACAAAGGCATTCCCTGTATAAGCAATGCTTTGTAATCGTTCGGGAATTTAAAATTGTAGCGCTTTTCTGCGGCGTCTATTTCTGCCGCTGTTAACCCCCGGGTAATAAATATGCCATTCTCGCGCAATAATTTAAAACTTTGCTCAACTTGCTGTGTATACATAACCTCATCCCTGGTTACCTTTATCGAACAATACTCTGCTTCAGCCGATCATTGGCGGTCTTAATCCATTCCCGGTGGTGTTTTCTATAATGCGCTCTTGAGCGTTTCGCCGTATCAACCACAGCAGCATACTGCTCGTTGGCTTCACGTAACCGACTCATTTTCGCCAGCATTTCCGCATAGTAAATACGCGCCTGCGGGCCGGGGTAATAAGAAACAAGCACCTCAAACTCGCTTTCCGCATCAGCGTATTTTTCCTGAGCGGCTAAGGTTCTGGCGAATAACAAGTGCCCTTCTGCCGACTGAAAATCAGGGTTATAACGCATCACATCTTCCAGCGTCTGCTGACAGGCGGCGAACTCCAGAAGGGCAAACTGCGCCTGCGCCAGACTTAACATCATTGCCGCTTCATGGGCAGATACCCCGCGTAACGCCTGCTGATAATGGAGAACGGCGTCGTAATAACGCCCCAGACGCGCCAGTTCATTAGCCAGCGCATAATGGTTTTGATTGGTCTCGGCAATCGCCAGCTCTTCACCTAATTTGTGCAGGTGGCGTTCCGGGCTGATTTTATCCTGCAGGCGCATCAGCAAAGTACGCCCGTGACGGTCAGCGCCCGTTTCAGGCAGCATCACCATGACAAAATACGCCACGCAGCCAATCACCGGAAAGCAGAAGATGATAAAAATCCAATACCGCTCTTGTCCGGAGCGATAAGCGTGGATACAGCAAAGCAGATCAAGCATGACGACAACGGCATAATGCATGGGAGGGAACCTTTCCGTGGTAAATAAGTGGTCTGGTTTTAATCTTCCCGGTCAGTTGAAACAAGTCTGTATTCGGACAAAAACCCGGCAGAACGTGGCTACCGGGTTATTGATAATTTACCCGCCTAAATACGCACTTCTCACTGCTTCATTCGCCAGTAGTGCATCACCAGTATCGGAGAGCACCACATGACCGTTTTCCAGCACGTAGCCGCGATCAGCGAGCTTCAGCGCCTGGTTGGCGTTCTGCTCGACGAGGAAGATAGTCATCCCCTGCTCGCGCAGCTGCTCGATGGTGTCGAAAATTTGCTGGATGATAATCGGCGCAAGACCGAGCGATGGCTCATCAAGCAACAACAAACGCGGGTTGCTCATCAGCGCGCGACCAATCGCCAGCATCTGCTGTTCACCGCCGGACATGGTGCCCGCCCGCTGAACACGACGCTCATGCAGACGCGGGAACAGTTCATACACCCACTTTATGCGCTCCTGGAACTGGTCGCGTTCGGCAAAGAAGCCGCCCATCGCCAGGTTCTCTTCCACCGTCATCCGCGAGAAGACGCGACGCCCTTCCGGGACAATTGCTACCGCTTCGCGCATGATTTTCGCCGTCTGCCAGTCGGTAATGTCTTTATCATCAAACACAATTCGCCCGCTGGTGGCGCGCGGATCGCCGCATAACGTGCCGAGCAAGGTGGTTTTCCCCGCCCCGTTCGCGCCAATGAGGGTGACAATCTCGCCCTGATTGATATGCAGGCTCACCTCATGCAGCGCCTGGATTTTGCCGTAGTGGGCGCTGACTTTGTCAAAGGACAACATGACTTTTTCCATCTTATGCCTCACCTAAATAGGCACGGATCACGTCCGGGTTATTACGGATCTGCTCCGGCGTACCGTTTGCCAGCGGCGTCCCCTGATTGACCACGTAAATTCGGTCCGAAATTCCCATCACCAGCTTCATATCGTGTTCAATCAACAAGATAGTGGTGTTGTGATGATTGCGCAGTTCGGCAATCAGCTCATCCAGCTCTTTCGTCTCTTTCGGGTTAAGACCTGCCGCCGGTTCGTCGAGCATTAAAATCTCCGGCTGCGTCACCATGCAACGGGCAATCTCCAGACGGCGTTGGTCACCATAGGCCAGGTTACTCGCCTGACGGTTGGCGTGTTCCAGCAAACCAATACGCTCAAGCCAGGTGGCGGCGCGGTCGAGCGCTTCACTTTGGGCGCGACGGAAGGATGGCGTTTTCAACAGGCCAGAGAACAGCCCGGTTTTCAGTTGCTGATGCTGTGCCACCAGCAGGTTTTCAATTACCGTCATTTCACGGAACAGACGCACATGCTGGAAGGTGCGCACCACGCCCATGCGGGCAATTTGCTGCCCCGGTAAACCTTCCAGATGCTGATCGCGCAGTAAAATGGTGCCGCCGGTGGGTTTGTAGAATCCGGTCAGACAGTTAAAAACCGTGGTTTTTCCGGCACCGTTAGGGCCGATTAACGAGACGATCTCCTGCGGGTACAGTTCAAGATTGACGTTGTTCACCGCCAGCAGGCCGCCGAAGCGCATCATCAGGCCGTTAACAGATAATAATGGCTGACTCATGCCTGCTCTCCTTTCGCTGCGCCGTTTTTCAGCTTGAGTTGCGGGCGCGTCATGGGCAGCAAGCCCTGCGGACGCCAGATCATCATCAGCACCATCAAACCACCGAGCATTAACATGCTGTATTCGTTAAAGTCGCGCATCAATTCGCGCGACACCACCAGCAGAACTGCCGCCAGAATCACTGCGAATTGCGAGCCCATACCGCCGAGCACCACTATCGCCAGCACAAAGGCTGATTCAGCAAAAGTGAAGGATTCCGGGCTGACAAAGCCCTGACGCGCAGCAAACAGCGTTCCGGCAAAACCGGCAAACGCGGCACTGATGGTAAAAGCGGTCAGCTTGATACGACGCGGGCTTAAACCCAGCGAACGGCAGGCGATCTCGTCTTCACGCAACGCTTCCCACGCACGCCCCAGCGGCATCCGCAGCAGGCGGTTAATGACAAACAGGCTTAGCACCACCAGCAGCAACGCCACCAGGTAGAGGAAGATGACACGATCGGAGGGATCGTATTTCAGGCCAAAGAAATTACTGAACGTGTCCCAGCCGCCTTCACGAGCGGTACGGCTGAACTCAAGGCCGAAGAAAGTCGGTTTCGGGATCTGACTGATTCCGTTCGGGCCGCCGGTAATTTCGGTGTTATTGAGCAGCAATATGCGCACAATTTCGCCGAAACCGAGGGTAACGATCGCCAGATAGTCACCGCGCAAGCGCAGCACCGGAAAACCGAGCAGGAAGCCCGCCGCCGCTGCCGTTAACCCGGCAATCGGCAGACAGGTCCAGAAGCCCAGACCGTAATAGTGATTGAGCAGCGCAAAGGTGTAAGCGCCGATGGCGTAAAAGCCGCCGTAACCCAGCACCAGCAGGCCAGACAGCCCTACCACCACGTTCAGCCCAAGGCCAAGAATAATGTAGATCATGGTCAGGGTGGCGATATCCACCGTCCCACGCGACACCATAAATGGCCACGCCACCGCAAGCACCAACAGCGCCACGAGGAACAGTTTCTGTTTCACCGTGGAGCCATCAATCGCGGGCAGAATAAACTTCGGCCCGGAAACGCTTTTCAACCCTTTCTGGAAAACAGGTCGCAAAAGCTGGAAGAAAAAGACCACCGCCGTGCCGATAAACACCCACTCCCAACGGACATCCGAAGCCGTGTCGACCACCAGTTTGGTGCCATCCAGCTCCAGTTGCACGCCCATAAAAACGCCTGCGAGGACAAAGAACATCGCGGCAGAGAGCAGCGCCATTGCAATATGCATCGGTTTCATACTTTCTCTACCTCCGGGCGACCCAGAATACCGGTCGGCATCACCAGCAGCACCAGAATCAGCAGGGCGAATGAGACCACATCTTTATATTCCGTACTCAGATAGGCAGAAGAGAGCGCCTCCGCAATCCCCAGGATCAGCCCGCCAATCATCGCCCCTGGAATACTGCCAATCCCACCGAGCACCGCCGCGGTAAAGGCTTTCATCCCGGCCATAAAGCCGATATAGGGGTTAATTACGCCGTAGAACTGACCGAGCAGTACGCCCGCCACCGCCGCCATCGCCGCACCAATCACAAAGGTCAGCGCAATCACCCGGTCGGTGTTGATGCCAAGCAGACTCGCCATTTTCAGATCTTCCGCGCAGGCACGGCAGGCGCGCCCCATACGGGAATAACGAATGAAAATCGTCAGCGCCAGCATGGCGAGGAAGGTGACAATCCAGATCACCGCCTGCATGGTGGTAATAGAGGCAGAGAAGTTTTCGCTATGACCCACTACCCACTGACCATTAAACAAGCTGGGCAGCGCCACATCGCGCGAACCTTCGGTCAGACTGACGTAGTTTTGCAGGAAGATGGACATACCGATTGCCGAGATGAGCGCAATCAGGCGCTTAGAGTTACGCACCGGGCGATAGGCTACCCGTTCGATACTCCAGCCGTAGGCGCTGGCAATGACGATTGCGCCGACGAATCCCGCCGCCACCAGCAGCCAGCCGGTATCAATGCCCATCATCATCAGCGCGGCGATGATCATAAAGGAGACATAGCTACCAATCATATAAACCTCGCCGTGGGCGAAGTTGATCATGCCGATAATGCCGTAAACCATGGTGTAGCCGATGGCTATCAGCGCGTAGGTACTGCCCAGCGTGACGCCGTTAAACATCTGCTGCAAGAAATATAAAAACTGCTCAGACATAAGGTAACCTTTCTAAACCCGCCCGCATTTCACGGGCGGTGGGATTTTCACTTGGCTGCCGTGGATGAACCGTCGGCATGCCACTGGAAGACACCAAAATCAAATCCCTTAAGATCGCCTTTTTCATCCCAGTTCAGCGGCCCAATCACGGTGTTTGCACCGTTAGCTTTTAAATCTTTCACCAGCGCCAGCGGCTCATCGCTGCCGGTACGCTCAAGGGCAGTTGCCAGAGATTGCACCGCCGCGTAGGTGATCCAGACATAAGGCCCGGACGGATCTTTCTTGTCCGCTTTCAGCGCATCAACGATGCCCTGGTTTGCCGGATCCTGGTCATAGCGTTTTGGCATAGTGACCAACATGCCTTCGGCAGCATCGCCAGCAATATTCGACAGCGACGCATTACCCACTCCTTCCGGCCCCATAAACTGGGTTTTCAGGCCAACGGAACGGGCCTGGCGCAGCATCTGCCCCATTTCCGGGTAGTAACCGCCGTAGTAAACGAAGTCGATGTTTTCTTTTTTCAGGCGGGCGATCAGTGCGGAGAAATCTTTCTCGCCAGCGGTAATGCCGTCGAAGAAGACGACGTTGGCGTTAGCCGCTTTCAGCCCGTCCTGCACCGAACGTGCCAGCCCTTCGCCATACTGTTGTTTGTCGTGAATGATGGCGATGCGCTGGGGCTTCACCGTCTCAAGAATGTATTTTGCCGCCGTAGGCCCCTGGGAAGAGTCCAGCCCGGCAGTACGCATAATGTATTGATAACCGCGTTGAGTCAGCTCCGGGTTGGTCGCTCCCGGCGAGATCATCAGAATACCTTCGTCTTCGTAAATATCTGATGCAGGCTGGGTAGAAGAAGAACACAGATGACCAATAACATATTTAATGCCGTCGTTAACGATTTTGTTGGCGACCGCAACGGCTTGTTTCGGGTCGCAGGCGTCGTCATATTCCACGCCAACCAGCTTGTCGCCCTTAATTCCCCCTTTGGCATTAATGTCTTTAATCGCCTGACGCGCGCCGTTAAATTCCATATCGCCCCACTGGGCAATCGGGCCGGACATCGCACCGACAACGGCGACTTTAATATCGTCGGCTAAAGCGGTGTGTGATATTGCCAGTGCAATCATCCCTGCGATGATAGTTTTCGCATTCCGTTTCATTATTCAAAATCCCCACTCGTAATGTTGTGTTGCTTTGTTTTTATGTGTTAACAAATCAGACTGTTCTTTTTTTATACTGCACTGTTTTTACCTGTCTGATTAAGGGTTTAGCACAGCATATTGTGATAATAGCGATTAAAATCCCTATTTTTCAGTCGATTAAGAACAGATAATATTCTGAATGTGCTGATAGATAAACAGAAAAAAGCGTCGTTGTCAGCATAAAATAACGGCATAAAGGGCGGAATAATTCACTACCATTCAGGGGATTATGCTGGGTATTTTTCATTCTCTAATGTTTTAACTTTGTAATTATTGCTGAAAAAAAATTAATCACCTGCCAAAAGAAATAAAAAAGAGAAAGCCTCCGATTAAATTATTTCGCTACACTGGTTCCACTTTTGTGATTTACACGGGTTACCCATGAAGCTGACCATCATTCGATTAGAAAACTTTAGCGACCAGGACCGGATTGACCTGCAAAAGATCTGGCCAGAGTATTCCCCTTCCTCTTTACAGGTTGACGATAACCACCGTATCTACGCCGCGCGTTTTAACGAGCGCCTGCTCGCTGCCGTACGGGTAACCTTAAGCGGCACCGAGGGGGCACTGGATTCCCTGCGCGTGCGGGAAGTCACCCGACGTCGCGGTGTGGGGCAATATCTGCTGGAAGAGGTTTTGCGTAACAATTCTGGCGTTTCAGGCTGGTGGATGGCGGATGCAGGCGTGGAAGATCGCGGTGTGATGACGGCGTTTATGCAGGCGCTGGGGTTTACGGCACAACAGGGCGGCTGGGAGAAGCGTTAATCGCTCTGTGTGAAAAGCAGTTCGATGGATTTGGTTGGGAAAAATAACGCATTTTCGTTTTCCCCGACCAACGGGATTAAGCCCAGCGACTGATAAAACGTATGGGCTTTTTCATTCAGAGCCTCGACAAAAAGACAGTGAATACCTACTGCTAAAGAGGCTGACCAGACGACTTTCATGGCATGAGCAACAACTAGCGTTCAATCACTAGTTATCCTGGAAAACACCTCAAGTTGTTTTGCTGCGCGTTGTAATTTTTCGCCAGGTGAAGGCGATTTACCCAGTGCATCCATCACTCGCGCCCATGACGCCTCATTAAGTATTATGCGCTGATGTTGTTCATTAATTTCTAACGCCTGCAGGTGAGCACTACTCAATATAAACTGGCTTAAGGACTGTTGGGATATCGCAGCTGCCGTTTCAAACAAACATTTATCATCATCAGTTAAACACAGCACAATATGCTGATTTTCAACAACAGACATAGTGATTTCCCTTCCACTCATCAAATGTACGAAATACTATCGAGTCTCCAGCATAACTCAATTGATCAATCTTTCTACAACCATTTCGACAAACATAAAAAACCCGATGGCAGTGCAGCGCATCGGGCATTTTCATTTACGAGATTGCTGGCAAACTAGCTCACTTATTAATACGGGTACGGTTTTACCCCTCACCCTAACCCTCTCCCCGAAGGGGCGAGGGGACTGTCCGAGCGCTTTTGAACTTTGTCATCAATCTGATTTATCTAACAATTACTTCGCATCGGTCGCCGTGCCGTTGGCGTGCCAGTCAAATACGCCGAACTCAAAGCCTTTCAGATCGCCTTTCTCATCCCAGGTCAGCGGTCCCATTACGGTATCCACGGAGTTCGCTTTCAGGTATTTGGCAATCTCCGCCGGATCGTCAGACTGATTCAGGCCCGCCAGCAAAGATTGCAGCGCGGCGTAGGTGGTCCAAACGAATGCGCCGCTTGGGTCCTGTTTTTTCGCTTTGATCGCATCAACAATGGGTTTGTTCGCCGGAACCTGATCGTAGTTCTTCGGCTTGGTCACCAGCAGCCCTTCCGCTGATTCGCCCGCAATGTTAGACAGCGAAACGTTAGCCACACCTTCCGGCCCCATAAACTGAGTTTTCAGCCCTGCCGCGCGTGCCTGACGCAGGATTTGCCCCATTTCCGGGTGATAACCGCCGTAGTAAACGAAGTCGATATTCTCTTTTTTCAGACGCGCCACCAGCGTTGAGAAATCTTTTTCCCCGGCGGTGATACCATCAAAGAACACCACGTTAGCATTGCCTTTCTTCAGGCCGTCCTGCACCGCTCGCGCCAGACCTTCGCCGTATTGCTGTTTGTCGTGAACGATAGCAATACGCTGCGGTTTCACTTTCTCAAGAATATATTTCGCCGCCGTCGGCCCCTGGTCGGAGTCCAGGCCGGTGGTGCGCAGGATCAGCTGATAGCCACGGGCGGTCAGCTCCGGCGCGGTTGCCGCTGGGGTGATCATTAAAATGCCTTCGTCTTCGTAGATGTCAGACGCAGGCTGCGTTGATGAAGAGCAGAGGTGACCAATCACGTATTTAATGCCGTCGTTAACGACTTTGTTCGCCACCGCAACCGCCTGTTTCGGGTCACAGGCATCGTCATATTTTACGATTTGCAGTTTGTTGCCTTTAATGCCGCCTTTAGCGTTGATATCCGCAACCGCCTGCTCTGCGCCGGTAAACTCCTGGTCACCGTACTGTGCAACCGGACCGGACATTGCGCCCACGACCGCGACTTTAATATCTTCTGCCAGAGCCATATTGCTGAATGCCAGCGCGATACATCCTGCCAGTAACGCTTTACCCTTTATGTTCATCCTGAGAATCCCCATTCTTCTGGTTATTACGTGTGTTGTGATGTTGTTGTTCAGCACTTTATTTCGTTTTATGCATGACTACCCGTGCTTTAGCAGCATACTCTGCTAAAACATACCCGATTTTTATGATATTGGAATAGCTATTTTGACAGTTTATTAACAATCTGCGTGGGGATTGGCGTTTTGCCGGAGGGGGAATTGATTATTGTAGAGGCCCAAAAAACAAAAACCCCGGACTCGCATCCAGGGTTCTCTGCTTAATAGCGGAAATTACGCTTCTATAGCAGCGCGCAGTTTTTTCATCGCGTTCTTTTCCAGCTGGCGCACACGCTCAGCGGAAACGCCGTAACGGTCAGCCAGTTCCTGCAACGTGGACTTGTTGTCTTCGTCCAGCCAGCGCGCGCGGATGATATCCTGGCTACGCTCGTCCAGACCTTGCATCGCGTCGGTCAGACGGTTTGCCGCCTGCTCTTCCCAGTTATCATCTTCGATGCCGTCGGCAAAGTTAGATGATTTATCCTGCAGATAGAGCACCGGAGCCATCGGCTGGCTGTCGGAATCGTCGTCGGAAGACAGGTCAAAGGTCATGTCCTGTGCCGCCATACGTGATTCCATCTCACGTACGTCTTTGCTGGTTACGCCCAGTTCACGGGCCACCATTTCGACTTCATCCTGGTTAAACCAGCCCAGACGCTGCTTGGTTTTACGCAGGTTGAAGAACAGTTTGCGCTGCGCTTTGGTGGTCGCAACTTTGACGATACGCCAGTTACGCAGAACGTATTCGTGGATCTCTGCTTTGATCCAGTGAACGGCGAAGGAGACCAGGCGCACACCCACTTCCGGGTTGAAACGGCGCACTGCTTTCATCAGGCCGATGTTACCTTCCTGAATCAAATCCGCCTGTGGCAGGCCATAGCCCGCATAATTACGAGCAATATGAACAACAAACCGCAGGTGAGACAGGATCAGCGTTTTAGCTGCTTCCAGATCGCCATGGTAATGCAGCTTTTCAGCCAGCGCCCGCTCCTCGTCAGCCGACAACATCGGCCACGCGTTAGCTGCCCGGATGTAGGAATCCAGGTTGCCAACTGGGGCTAAAGCTAAACTTTGCATTTTGTCAGTCATTCAAATCCTCTCAATCGATATCTTCTGGCGCTTCAGTGGTAGCAACAACTGTGCCAGAGCTTAAGAGCAACGAGGTTATCATTCACTGTTTTATCAGACCGTGATTTTATCCACAAGTTCAATGCAAGCTTGTGAATAAATTACGCACAAAATGTGACATAGAGATGAAATACCGGGAAGAGACAACGGGGTCTCTTTCCCTGCTACGGAACCCATTGCAGGGAAAGAGTATAACACGCTTTTATTATTCAGGCGTAAAGTGGCGTAAATGTTGTACCGTGGCAAGCCACGCTGCCACCCAGCCAATCATCGAGCATACCAGCAACAACAGCAGGCATTCATCGAACGATAAGCCATTGATATCAAACTTCGTTCCGAAAACCTGTGCCACTTCCGCAACCGCCGATGACAATCGCAGCACCAGAATTTCTGACAAAATTAATGACAACAATGCGCCAGAAAATCCCAGCAGTGCGCCACCGTACAGGAACGGGCGCAGGATGAAACCATCCGTCGCACCAATCAGTTTCTGCACGTTAATGGAGTCACGGCGAGCAAAGATACTCAGGCGCACACTGTTACCGATGACGAGGAACACTGCCGCCACCATCAACACGCCGATCATCGCCGAAACGCGCCCGACCAGCCCGGTCAACGCCGCCAGACGGGCAAACCAGCTGTCATCCATCCGCACTTCGTCAATGCCGTTAATCTGCGTGATACGATCACGCAGCGTATTCAGAGACTCCGTACCCTGGAAATCGAGTTTCGGGATCACCACCGCCACTGCCGGAAGCGGGTTTTCTTCCAGCATATCCAGCGCACCACCAAAACCAGACCAGTTACGGAACTCACCCAGTGCGTCTTCACGAGAAAGATAATTCACTTTCTCCACGCCTTGCTCGGCCTGCAACTGTGCCACCACGCCCGCAGCGGCGTCATCGTCCAGCGTTTTTTGCAGATAAACAGTGATTTGCGGTGACGGATAATACTGCGTCGCCGCCTGATTAACGTTTTTGTACACCATATAACAGACGCTGGGCAGCGTCAGGGAGATGGCGATAACCATCACCGTTAAAAATGTGGCGAAAGGTTTGCTTTTCAGATCCTGCAAAGCGCCGTGGAACGCATAGCGCACCTGTTCGTTGAAAACGTTGGTTTTGCGATTTGCCGGTTTTGGCGAGGACTTCGCGCGTTTCGGCGCGTTACGCCCACCGTCGCCAGAGCCGCCAGCCGATTTACGGAAGCGATCAAGACGCCCGCCAAACTGCCGGATATGATTGATTGCATCGCGCTTATTCATGGCCCACGCCTCCATGCAAGTGACCATCGCTCAGGGTGAGCATGCGATAGGAACGTCGTGAAATCAGGTTGATGTCGTGTGTTGCCATCAATACTGTTACCCCAACGCGATTAAACTCTTCAAACAGACGTAAAATCCCTTCTGACAGCGCATCATCCAGGTTACCGGTCGGTTCGTCAGCCAGCAGTACCGCAGGTTTGTTCACCACCGCGCGGGCAATGCCAACGCGCTGCTGTTCACCGCCAGAAAGCTGTATTGGAAAGTTTTTCGCTTTGTCCAGTAGCCCGACTTTGTCCAGCGCCGCCGATACACGGCGACGAATATCGTCACCGCTGGCACCGGCGATAATCAACGGGATCGCCACGTTATCATAGACAGTACGGTCCATCAGTAGATGGTGATCCTGGAAAATCATGCCGATCTGGCGGCGCAGAAACGGAACCTCACGGTTTTTCAGACGCGTGATGTCATGGCCGCTAAACCAGATTTTCCCGGCGCTTGGCCGCTCAATCCCACAGATCAGCTTCAGGAGGGTACTTTTCCCTGCACCGGAATGACCGGTCAGAAACGCCATCTCACCCGGCTGCATATGAAACGTAACGCCCTGCAGCGCCTGTCTCCCACCGAGATAAGCCTTGCTGACATGTTCAAAGCGAATCATTGTTAATCCTCTCGGGCAAAAAGTGCCTCTATAAAGTCGTCCGCTTTAAACGGACGCAAATCCTCAATACGTTCGCCGACACCAATATAGCGGATAGGAATACCAAACTGGTCAGCCACCGAGAAAATTACCCCGCCTTTCGCCGTGCCGTCCAGTTTCGTTAACGTGATGCCGGTTAAGCCAACCGCTTCGTGGAACAGTTTGGCCTGGCTTACCGCGTTCTGCCCGGTGCTGGCGTCGATAGTCAGCATAACTTCATGCGGGGCTTCAACGTCGAGTTTCTTCATCACGCGGACGATTTTCTTCAGCTCTTCCATCAGGTGCGATTTGTTCTGCAAGCGTCCGGCGGTATCGGCAATCAGAACGTCAACATTACGCGCCTTCGCAGCCTGAATGGCGTCGAAGATAACAGAGGCGGAATCCGCACCGGTATGCTGAGCAATCACCGGGATATTGTTGCGCTGACCCCAGACCTGAAGCTGCTCAACCGCTGCCGCACGGAAAGTATCGCCCGCCGCCAGCATCACCGATTTACCTTGCTGTTCAAACTGACGCGCCAGCTTGCCAATCGTCGTGGTTTTCCCCACGCCATTGACGCCGACCATCAGGATCACAAACGGCGCTTTGCCTTCGACGTTCAGTGGTTCATCGACTTTCGCCAGAATCTCGCCCATCTCTTCTTTCAGCAGGCCATAGAGCGCCTCGGCGTCACGAAGCTGCTTGCGGGATGCGCCTTCTGTCAGATTGGTGATGATTTTACGCGTGGTTTCCACACCCACATCGGCGATCAAAAGCTGCTCTTCCAGCTCCTCAAACAGATCATCGTCGATTTTTTTACCGCGGAACAGGCTGATAAATCCGGAACCGAGATTTTCTTTGGTTTTTAACAGGCTGCGTTTCAGGCGCGCGAAGAAACCTTCTTTGGTCGGTTTTTCCTGCTCCTGGGCAATTTCTTCCACCGGCTGCTCTTCTTCTGCCGGAGGAACCACCATCACCGCCTCTTCTGCCGCTTCGGCAGCCAGCGCCTGTGCTTCCAGCTCTTCGTCGGTGATTTCTTCTTTAGCCGCTTCTTCTTGTGCCGCTTCGACAATCTCTACGGTTTCCGCTTCGGCCTGCCACTCTTCTGGCGAAACCTCTTCGGCGTTGACGTCTTCCGGCAATGGCAGCTCTTCACGTTCAATAGCCACTGGCTCCGGCGTAACTTCAGGTTCAACTACCGGTGCTGGCGATTCTTCCACTACGGGTTCTGGCTGCGCACTGACTTCCGCTTCGATAACAGCTTCAGGCTGCACTTTCTCGCTTTCGACAACCTGTTCAGTCACTTCCACCACTTCGGCAGCAAAAGTTTCCGCCTCGGCTTCAGTATGGGCCTGCGGCAACGCCTCAACAGGTTGTTCAGCAACCTTCGCAGGCTCTTCTGCCTGGACAGTTTCTTCTACAACCGATTGATCATTTTGGACTTCTGTCTCTTTTTCCGGGGTCTGCTCTTTTTGACCAAAGCCCAGCCAGGAAAAAAAGCCACGTTTTTTTTCTTTCGCCATCTGCGACTACACTCCTCGCTGTTGCTTCATGGCACAGCGTTAACGCTATGTACATAGCAGCTAAAAAAATGATGAAATAGTCTATCACTTAACTGAATACACATCACCGCCTGCAATTATGTGTTATCTGGCGGATTGAGCAATTTATCATGAAAAAACCGAATCATTCCGGTAGCGGCCAAATCCGCATTATTGGCGGGCAGTGGCGAGGCCGTAAACTCCCGGTTCCGGACAGCCCAGGCCTGCGCCCCACCACCGATCGCGTGCGCGAAACGTTATTTAACTGGCTTGCTCCGGTTATCGTCGATGCGCAATGTCTGGATTGCTTCGCCGGTAGCGGCGCGCTGGGGCTGGAAGCCTTGTCTCGCTACGCTGCGGGCGCCACGCTGATTGAGATGGATCGTGCGGTGCATCAGCAATTAATCAAGAATCTGGCAACCCTGAAAGCAGATAATGCGCGGGTGGTTAACAGCAATGCAATGTCATTCCTGGCGCAAAAAGGCACGCCGCATAATATCGTGTTTGTCGATCCGCCATTCCGCCGAGGCTTGTTGGAAGAAACCATTAATTTACTGGAAGACAACGGCTGGCTGGCTGACGAAGCCTGGATATATGTCGAGAGTGAAGTAGAAAATGGCCTGCCTACAGTTCCGGCAAACTGGTCGTTATATCGGGAAAAAGTGGCGGGTCAAGTTGCTTATCGGTTGTATCAGCGTGAAACACAAGGAGAAAGTGATGCTGATTAATATTGGACGTTTGTTAATGCTTTGCGTATGGGGATTTTTAATCCTCAATCTTGTTCAGCCATTTCCGCGACCGCTGAATATTTTCGTTAACGTGGCGCTGATTTTTACCGTGCTGATGCATGGTATGCAGCTGGCGCTATTGAAATCCACTTTGCCGAAGGATGGTCCGCAGCTAAGCAGTGCCGAAAAGGTGCGTATTTTCCTTTTCGGCGTGTTTGAACTGCTGGCCTGGCAGAAGAAATTTAAAGTTAAAAAATAACCTTATTGTTCGCCAACAAAGCTGATAAAACGCGTGCCTTTATAGCTCAGCGTACCTTTATCGCCCACTGTCAGGGCGTGGTACTGCTGGGCGTCGAGGCGGAACGTCTGCTCCAGTCCACCGCTTTGCGGTTTGAAGCTTGCCTCATAGCGCATACTGGTGCCAGCCGGAGTCACTTCCTGCTGGCGCGAACGGCGATCGTTAATTGGTTTTTCCCGCTTGTTACTCACCACCACCAGCTTTTGCTGGAGCGGTGCCATATCATTATCAACTTTTTCCCGCCGCTGCTGCATAAAGCGAAACGATGCAGCGACAACAATTAAGCCAATGATAACAATAAAGAAAAGAGGTGGTTTACTCATCTTTGTACCTTATCGGAAAATGCGGAAATAAGCATACCCTGCCCGTTATGGTGTTGTCATCTGTCCGCCCTCGCCACTAAACTGAATAGCAAGACTGTAGGCATTCCGCTTACTAAATAATAACGAATTCAAGGAACTAAGATGCTTTGGTCGTTTATCGCTGTCTGTCTTTCCGCATGGCTATCTGTGGATGCCTCCTATCGTGGTTCAACCTGGCAACGCTGGGTGTTTAAACCGTTAACTCTTCTTCTCCTGCTATTACTGGCCTGGCAAGCGCCGATGTTCGACGCCATTAGCTATCTGGTACTGGCGGGGCTATGTGCGTCGCTGCTGGGCGATGCGCTAACGCTATTACCACGTCAGCGTCTGATGTACGCCATTGGCGCATTTTTCCTCTCTCACCTGCTGTACACCATCTATTTCGCCAGCCAGATGACGCTCTCTTTCTTCTGGCCATTGCCGCTGGTGCTGCTGGTACTGGGCGCGCTATTGCTGGCCATTATCTGGACACGCCTGGAAGAGTTACGTTGGCCCATTTGTACCTTTGTCGGTATGACGCTGGTGATGGTGTGGCTGGCAGGTGAACTGTGGTTCTTCCGTCCGACCGCTCCGGCGCTCTCTGCGTTTGTCGGCGCTTCGTTACTGTTTATCAGCAACTTTGTCTGGCTGGGTAGCCACTATCGCCGCCGCTTCCGGGCCGATAACGCCATTGCTGCTGCCTGCTACTTTGCCGGTCACTTCCTCATCGTCCGCTCGCTGTATCTCTGATAAAACTTGACTCTGGAGTCGACTCCAGAGTGTATCCTTCGGTTAATGAGAAAAAACTTAACCGGAGGATGCCATGTCGACTCCTGACAATCTCGGCAAGAAAGCCCCCCAATTTGCTGCGTTCAAACCGCTAACACCGGTAAAGAACGCCAACGACTGTTGCTGCGACGGCGCATGTTCCAGTACGCCAACACTCTCCGAAAACGTCTCCGGCAACCGCTATAGCTGGAAAGTCAGTGGCATGGACTGTGCCGCCTGTGCGCGCAAGGTAGAAAATGCCGTGCGCCAGCTTGCAGGCGTGAATCAGGTGCAGGTGTTGTTCGCCACCGAGAAGCTGGTGGTTGATGCCGACAATGACATCCGCGCACAAATTGAATCTGCGGTGCAAAAAGCAGGCTATTCCCTGCGCGATGAACAGGCCACCGACGAACCACAAGAATCACGCCTGAAAGAGAATCTGCCGCTGATTACGCTTATCGTGATGATGGCAATCAGTTGGGGACTGGAGCAGTTCAATCATCCGTTTGGTCAACTGGCGTTTATCGCGACCACGCTGGTTGGGTTGTACCCAATTGCTCGTCAGGCATTACGGCTGATCAAATCCGGCAGTTACTTTGCTATTGAAACGTTAATGAGCGTAGCCGCCATTGGTGCGCTGTTTATTGGCGCAACGGCTGAAGCTGCGATGGTGTTGCTGCTGTTTTTGATTGGCGAACGACTGGAAGGCTGGGCCGCCAGCCGCGCACGTCAAGGGGTCAGCGCGTTAATGGCGCTGAAACCAGAAACCGCCACGCGCCTGCGTAACGGTGAGCGGGAAGAGGTGGCGATCAATAGCCTGCGGCCTGGCGATGTGATTGAAGTTGCGGCAGGTGGGCGTTTGCCTGCCGACGGTAAACTGCTCTCACCGTTTGCCAGTTTTGATGAAAGCGCCCTGACCGGCGAATCTATTCCGGTGGAGCGCACAACGGGCGATAAAGTCCCTGCTGGTGCCACCAGCGTAGACCGTCTGGTAACGCTGGAAGTGCTGTCAGAACCGGGTGCCAGCGCCATTGACCGGATTCTGAAACTGATCGAAGAAGCCGAAGAGCGCCGCGCGCCCATTGAGCGGTTTATCGACCGTTTCAGCCGTATCTATACGCCCGCGATTATGGCCGTCGCTCTGCTGGTAACGCTGGTGCCGCCGCTGCTGTTTGCCGCCAGCTGGCAGGAGTGGATTTATAAAGGGCTGACGCTGCTACTGATTGGTTGCCCGTGTGCGTTAGTTATCTCCACGCCCGCGGCGATTACCTCCGGGCTGGCGGCGGCGGCACGTCGTGGGGCGTTAATTAAAGGTGGCGCGGCACTGGAACAGCTAGGTCGCGTTACCCAGGTGGCGTTTGATAAAACCGGAACGCTGACCATCGGGAAACCACGCGTTACCGCCATCCATCCGGCAACGGGTATTAGCGAATCTGAACTGCTGACACTGGCGGCGGCGGTCGAGCAAGGCGCAACGCATCCACTTGCGCAAGCTATAGTTCGTGAAGCGCAGGTCGCAGCACTCGCCATTCCCGCCGCCGAGTCACAGCGGGCGCTGGTCGGGTCAGGTATTGAAGCGCAGGTTAACGGTAAACGCGTATTGATATGCGCTGCTGGTAAACATCCTGCTGATGCATTTGCTGGTTTGATTAATGAACTGGAAAGTGCCGGGCAAACGGTAGTGCTGGTGGTACGTAACGATGACGTACTTGGTGTCATTGCATTGCAGGACACCCTGCGCGCCGATGCCGCAACTGCTATCAATGAACTGAACGCGCTGGGCGTCAAAGGGGTGATCCTCACTGGCGATAATCCACGCGCAGCGGCGGCAATCGCCGGGGAACTGGGGCTGGAATTTAAAGCTGGCCTGTTGCCGGAAGATAAAGTCAAAGCGGTAACCGAGCTGAATCAACATGCGCCGCTGGCGATGGTCGGTGACGGTATTAACGACGCGCCAGCGATGAAAGCCGCCGCCATCGGGATTGCAATGGGCAGCGGCACAGACGTGGCGCTGGAAACCGCAGATGCAGCATTAACCCATAACCACCTGCGCGGCCTGGTGCAGATGATTGAACTGGCGCGCGCCACTCACGCTAATATCCGCCAGAACATCACTATTGCGCTGGGGCTGAAAGGGATCTTCCTCGTCACGACGCTGTTAGGGATGACCGGCCTGTGGCTGGCGGTGCTGGCAGATACGGGTGCGACGGTGCTGGTGACAGCGAATGCGTTAAGATTGTTGCGCAGGAAGTAAAGGTGTTGCCTGATAGCCTCTGGCTATCAGGCTTAGTGCTGAGGCGGGAACGGCGGCATGGTCAGGAAAGCGTAATATAGCGCTAACATCAGAATGACGGAGATAACACAGAATGCTGCAACCAGACGGGATGCTAATGATGGCCTTTTGAACATCAACCACAGGGCATAAGCAAGCCCGACACCGTTAAGTAAAGGTAAAAAAATCATTAGCCAGAGCCAACCCCAGGCAAGTACCCCCAGCCATCCCCCCATGATGATAAAAACAGGCATCAGCCAATTGGGGGCGAATATCGCCAGCAATCCCAGACAAACTGGAATTAAATAATCCATTTGTGCATTCCATTACACTTGCGTGCCGGATGCGGCGTGAACGCCTTATCTGGCCTACACAGAGCATCGAACTCGTAGGCATGATAAGACGCGGCAGCGTCGCATCAGGCATTGTGCACCGTATCGCAGATGCAGCTTGAACGCTTTATCCGTCCTGCAAACCGGTTGCAAGCCGCAACATTGAGCACGTTCGGTCCCCTCGCCCCTCTGGGGAGAAGGTTAGGGTGAGAGGAAAAGGCGGCATCGAAGCCCGTCTGCCCCTATCAACCGCCTTTACGAATCAAATAACGATAAGGCAAGCCATCCGTCTCTTTAGCAACCAGTTCGTGTTCCATAAAGGTACAAAACCCAGGAATATCGCGAGTCGTCGCCGGATCATCGGCGATAATCAGTAACGTTTCGCCAGGCTGCATATTGCGCACGGTTTTGCGCACCATCATCACCGGTTCCGGGCAGCGCAGGCCAAGCGCGTCGAGTGTGTGGTCAGGGCTGGAAAAGAGATCGGTCATTTTCTTCTCATCACATAAAAAAACGGCGCTAGTTTACGCTCTGTATGTCCGTTAGCAAACCAGGTTAACGATTGCGTGAAAATTAGCCATTGCATTGTCAACGTAAAGCAGTATCATGCGGCGGCTCGAAAAAAGGGTAAGCACGTTATTATGTTAAGGTAACAGACGTGTCGTACGTATTGGGTTCCCTCACCCCAATGGCTAATCAAAAAGGTACAATATGAACGTTTCCTCACAAACTCAACGCTATAAGGCGTTGTTCTGGTTATCGTTATTTCATCTGCTGGTGATCACCTCCAGTAACTATCTGGTTCAGCTTCCGGTCTCCATTTTTGGTTTTCATACCACCTGGGGCGCGTTTAGCTTTCCGTTTATTTTTCTTGCTACCGACCTGACCGTGCGTATTTTTGGCGCACCGCTGGCCCGTCGTATCATCTTTGCGGTGATGATCCCGGCGTTATTGATCTCCTATGTCATCTCGTCGCTGTTCTATATGGGTTCATGGCAGGGATTCGGTGCTCTCGCCCACTTCAACCTGTTTGTCGCTCGTATCGCTACCGCCAGCTTTATGGCCTACGCGCTGGGGCAGATCCTCGACGTGCATGTCTTTAACCGCCTGCGTCAGAGTCGTCGCTGGTGGCTGGCGCCGACGGCGTCCACACTGTTTGGTAACGTCAGTGACACACTGGCCTTCTTCTTCATTGCTTTCTGGCGGAGTCCGGATGCCTTTATGGCCGAACACTGGATGGAAATCGCGCTGGTTGATTACTGTTTCAAAGTGTTAATCAGCATCGTTTTTTTCCTGCCAATGTATGGCGTATTACTCAATATGCTATTGAAAAGACTGGCAGATAAATCCGAAATCAACGCTTTGCAGGCCAGTTAAAGGTTCGTTATCAGACTTGTGATAAGATGGATGAATGAGCCGTTATGGCCGTTTATCGAAAGGAAGATGTCAATGCGCAATCTGGTTAAATATGTCGGAATTGGCCTGCTGGTTATGGGGCTTGCGGCCTGTGATGATAAAGACACTAACACTACAGCGGAAGGTACAGTCGCGGAAAGTAACGCTACCGCGAATCCCGTCAACCTGCTTGATGGCAAGTTAAGCTTCTCGCTGCCAGCGGATATGACCGACCAGAGCGGTAAGCTGGGAACACAGGCCAATAACATGCACGTCTGGTCCGACGCCACCGGGCAGAAAGCGGTGATTGTTATTATGGGCGATGGTCCGAAAGAAGACCTGGCTGTGCTGGCGAAGCGTCTGGAAGATCAGCAACGTAGCCGCGATCCACAGCTGCAAGTGGTGACCAACAAAGCCATTGAGCTGAAAGGTCACAAAATGCAGCAGTTAGACAGCGTTATCTCTGCTAAAGGCCAGACGGCGTACTCTTCCGTCATTCTGGGTAACGTGGGCAACCAACTGCTGACCATGCAAATCACACTGCCTGCTGACGATCAGCAAAAAGCGCAGACCACCGCAGAAAACATCATTAACACGCTGGTTATTCAGTAAGTTTTAAGATGACGAAACGGCCTCAGGTGCTTCCACCGGAGGCCGTTTTTTTAATCGCCACGTCAGCAATAACGCGATTGCGACCAGCCCCGCCGCCGCCAGATAAATCACCGGTACGCCCGCCCAACTCATCACCAGCCCTGCCAGTGGTCCGGTCACGCCAAGCGATAAATCCATAAATACGGTGTAGGTTGCCAGCGCCGCCCCCTGATTCTGCTGCGGCACCGCTTTGACCGCCACTACGCCCAATGCCGGGAACACCAGCGAAAAGCCCGCTCCCGCCAGTAAGACGCCGATTTTCGCCATCCACGGCATAGTCGCCACGCCAACCAGCAGCAGGCCGATTATCTCAACGCTAAAGCAGAGCATCGCCACGTTTAAGCCACCAATGCGGTTTATGCCGTTAGGGAATAACAATCGCGTTCCAACAAACGCACAGCTAAACAACGTCAGCGCGAAGGCCGCACCATCCCAGCCTTTAGCGTCATAAAACAGCGTGATAAAGGTGGCGATAACGCCAAACCCGGCGGAAGCCAACGCCAGCGCCATACCGTACAGCCAGACGCGCCCAAGCACCGCGCGAAACGGCAGAGGTTTGCCTTTACTGGCTTTCACCGTCGGACGCGGTATTGCCAACAAAATAGCCACCAGCGCCACGCCCATAATGATTAATGCTAACGCCTGCAAACCGCCCCAGTGATAAAACACCACACCTAACGGCGCGCCCATCGCCATCGCTCCGTAAGTGACAATGCCATTCCACGAAATCACTCGTCCGATATGCAGCGAACCGACCACGCCAACGCCCCACAGTGTCGACCCCGTTCCGGCAAAACTTTGCCCAATCCCAAGAATCACGCGCCCCAGGCAAAGTAATAACAGACTGATAATTGGCAGACTGGCGGTTAACCCAGCCACCAGATAACCCAACCCGCTCAAAAAGCAGCCGCACAAACCGAAGACGACAATCTTTTTTGGCCCCAGCAAATCAGCATAACGCCCGGCATGAGGACGACTCAGCAACGTGGCGAAATATTGCAGACTGATAACCAACCCCGCCCAGAAGGCGCTAAAGCCCATCACATCATGGACATAGCCCGGTAGCACGGCGAGCGGTAACCCAATGGTCAGATAGCTGGCGAAGTTAAACATGACAATGGAGACAATGCGCAAATTCAGACGCATTCCGTTAAGCGCCGGTTCGGCAACAGGTACGGGCATGAGAAGCACCACATTTTTACAACAGTGTTTCATTTTTACCACGTGGTGGCGTGTAAATCAGCAAGAAGAATCAGAATATTGCTGGCGTGACTCCCGCTACACTTAATACAAAAAGTCATAAGGAAGCCCCAATGGAAACATCTCAACCCGATAAAACGGGCATGCACATTCTACTCAAGCTGGCTTCACTGGTAGTAATCCTCGCGGGTATTCACGCAGCGGCAGATATCATTGTGCAATTGTTACTGGCGCTGTTTTTCGCCATCGTCCTCAATCCCCTGGTGACCTGGTTTATTCGTCGCAGAGTTCAGCGTCCCGTTGCCATTACGATTGTGGTCGTAGTGATGTTGATTGCGCTTACTGCGCTGGTCGGTGTGCTGGCGGCATCGTTTAACGAATTCATCTCTATGCTGCCGAAGTTTAATAAGGAGCTGACGCGCAAGCTTTTTAAATTGCAGGAGATGCTGCCTTTTCTTAATTTGCATATGTCGCCGGAACGAATGTTGCAGCGGATGGATTCAGAAAAAGTGGTTACCTTCACCACCGCTTTAATGACCGGGCTTTCCGGGGCCATGGCGAGCGTACTTCTGCTGGTGATGACCGTTGTTTTTATGCTGTTTGAAGTACGCCACGTCCCTTACAAAATGCGTTTTGCGTTGAATAACCCACAGATTCACATCGCCGGATTACACCGCGCATTAAAAGGCGTTTCGCATTATCTGGCATTAAAAACGCTGCTAAGTTTATGGACGGGCGTTATCGTCTGGCTGGGGCTGGCGCTGATGGGCGTGCAGTTTGCGCTGATGTGGGCGGTACTGGCGTTTTTACTCAACTACGTCCCCAATATCGGCGCGGTAATTTCCGCCGTACCGCCAATGATTCAGGTGCTGCTGTTTAATGGTGTTTACGAATGTATTCTGGTCGGCGCATTGTTTTTAGTTGTCCATATGGTCATCGGCAATATTTTAGAACCACGGATGATGGGCCATCGCCTGGGGATGTCCACCATGGTGGTATTTCTTTCGTTGTTGGTTTGGGGATGGCTGCTCGGTCCGGTAGGGATGCTACTTTCGGTGCCATTAACCAGCGTCTGTAAAATCTGGATGGAAACCACTAAAGGCGGTAGCAAACTGGCGATTTTACTGGGGCCAGGCAGACCGAAAAGTCGGTTACCGGGGTAATAGCGCACCCTGATCAAACAATGGCCACCGTTTATCTAACGGTGGCTATTTGATTCGAGAAAATGATGCAATATTATTCAGAAAATTAATTTCTAAAAACCACTCCTTAAGTCAAATATATATAAACACCGAATAATCATTAAAATCCCATCCCAGAGAACGCACTGATTATATTGTGTTATTTTTATTGCCTCATTTTTCTCACTCACTTATAGTTGGTCCCCGCTGGCAGTAATTTAGTCATCTCAAAATGATTTGTTCTGATGTGCACTTACTGACTTATCTCATAAGTAAATTTTTCGCTAAATAAAGAATATAGTGATACCAGCAATTACAGTTAAATCCTGCTTTACTCGTAAAAACAATACTTTAATGGGGTTATAATGAAACACTACATGAAATGGTTTGCTGCTATTGCTGTTGTGGGCGCTTTAGCGGGTTGTGCGCGTACTGCGCCAATTGATCAAGTTCACTCAACCGTCAGCGCCGGTCATACTCAGGATCAAGTTAAAAAAGCGATTCTGAAAGCTGGCGTTGAACGCAAATGGATTATGTCCGAAGCCGGACAAGGTGTAATTAAAGCACGTCAACAGTCACGCGATCATTCAGCAGAAATTCGCATTAACTACACGGCATCCAGCTACGATATCAATTATGAAAATAGTCAGAACCTGCAAGCATCAGGCGGACAAATTCATAAAAACTATAATCGCTGGGTCCGCAATCTCGACAAAGATATTCAACTGAATTTGTCGGCTGGCGCAGATTTGTAATTTCCCCTAAAGTCGGGCCGCTTCGGTCCGATAATAATTTAATTCCCTCTTAACAGGTTGTGCCCAACATGTACGAACAGGATTCTCTTAGCGCACTGGATGCGATTACCGAAGCTCAACGCATTGCCTTTGCCCCCATGCTTTTTCAAACAGCTCTCTGCCTGCGTAATGCGGGTGTACTTTCTTATCTGGATCGGCAAGGCAAACATGGCGCAACGCTGGCTGATATCACCGAAAATAGTCATATCAACGAATATGCTGCCAGCGTTCTGTTAGATATGGGCTTAAGCGGGCGAATTATTACCTGCAAAGAGGGAATTTATTACCTGGCGAAAATCGGTCATTACCTCCTGCATGACACCATGACGCGCGTGAATATGGATTTTACCCAGGATGTCTGTTATCAGGGGTTATTCTTCCTCGCCGATTCACTCAATGAAGGCAAACCTTCCGGGTTAAAAGTATTTGGCGACTGGCCGACGATATATCCGGCACTTTCACAATTACCTGACGCCGCCCGTGAAAGCTGGTTCGCCTTTGATCATTACTATTCAGATGGCGCATTTAACGCCGCACTGCCTTATGTATTCGCCAACAACCCCACAACCTTGTACGATGTAGGCGGCAATACCGGTAAGTGGGCTTTGCGCTGCTGTAAATACAACGAAAACATCACCGTTACGTTATTAGATCTGCCACAACAAATCGTGCTCGCCAAAGAAAATATCGCGAATGCAGGCTTTTCTGATCGTATAAATTTCCATGCTGTGGATATGCTAAGCGATGCGCCGTTACCGGGCGAGGCTGATATCTGGTGGATGAGTCAATTTTTAGACTGTTTTTCACCCGAACAAATAATTAGCATACTCAGCAAAGTTGCCAGCGTAATGAAGCCCGGCGCAAAACTTTGCATTATGGAGTTGTTCTGGGATGCGCAGCGGTTTGAAGCGGCATCGTTTAGCCTGAATGCCTCCTCACTTTATTTCACCTGCATGGCAAACGGTAACAGCCGTTTCTATAGCACAGAGAAATTTTACGACTATCTGAATAATGCAGGATTTCAGGTAGCAGAGCGCCACGATAATTTAGGCGTTGGGCATACATTACTGATATGCCAAAAGAAATAATCGTCACTTAATAATTTTGGTTTACCGCGGGCGCGCGTTGATGAAATTTACATTAAATATTACCGACTGGAAGGCACTGGCGCCTGGACTTAGCGAAGCCCAGCAATGGCAAGCATGGTCGCGCCAGCCGTGGGCGGTTGACCCTGCTGCACCGTTGGCAAAATTATGCGAATTGCCAATGATGACCGCCCGCCGTCTCAGTTCTGGCAGCAAACTGGCCGTGGAGTGCGGTCTGGCAATGCTACGTCGCCATCAGCCAGGCGCCGTTTTGTATACCAGTCGTCATGGCGAACTGGAACGCAATTACCGCATTGTTCATGCACTGGCAACCGAACAGGCACTCTCTCCGACAGACTTCGCGCTCTCCGTACACAACTCTTCTGTGGGTAACCTGACCATTGCGGCCAAACAACCGATCGTTTCGTCATCGCTTTCGGCTGGTCGCGACAGTTTCCAGCAAGGTTTATGTGAAGTGCTTAGCCTGTTACAAGCGGGATACCAGCGCGTGTTGATGGTCGATTTTGATGGCTTTCTGCCTGAGTTCTATCACCCACAACTGCCAGCAGAAATGCCGACCTGGCCGTACGCCGTCGCGCTGGTGATTGAAGCTGGCGATGACTGGCAATGTGAAACACAGCCAGTCATTGCGGGCAATGAAACATCACTGCCGCAAAGCATGTTGTTTTTACAGCACTTTTTACAAAACGTTGATAAATTTTCACTGCCTGGCGAGCGCGTGCAATGGCGCTGGAGCCGCAGATGAGTAAGCTGATGTCGCGCCTGGAGTGGACATGGCGACTGGTTATGACCGGGTTGTGTTTTGCCCTGTTTGGCCTCGGCGGACTACTGCTCTCTGTAGTGTGGTTTAACGTATTGTTGGTTTTGGTGTGGGATACTTCCCGCCGCCGTCGTTTGGCGCGTCGCAGCATTGCCGTCAGTTTTCGCCTGTTTTTAACAGTCGCAAAAGGGCTTGGCGTGCTGGATTATCGGATTAATGGGGCTGAAATCTTACGTCAGGAACGCGGTTGCCTCGTCGTAGCCAATCATCCCACACTGATCGATTACGTACTGCTGGCGTCAGTCATGCCAGAAACTGACTGCCTGGTGAAAAGCGCGCTGTTAAAAAATCCTTTTCTTGGCGGCGTCGTGCGGGCGGCAGATTATTTAATCAACAGCGAAGCTGAAACCCTGTTACCCCGCTGCCAACAGAGACTGGCACAGGGTGACACTATCCTGATTTTCCCCGAAGGCACGCGAACGAAGCCCGGTGAAAAAATGACGTTGCAGCGCGGGGCGGCGAATATTGCCGTGCGCTGCGCCAGCGATTTACGCATCGTGACGATCGGCTGTAGCGAGCATCTGCTGGATAAACAAAGTAAATGGTATGACGTTCCGCCTGCCAGGCCGTTTTTTACGGTTGAAGTCCGTGGGCGGGTAGAAATCAATAAATTTTACGATGCAACTTCACAAGAACCGGCGCTGGCAGCAAGGCAGCTAAACCGGCATCTTTTGCTTCAATTACAACAAGGTTGTTTACCTCTCTCAGGAATAAATAATGCAAGCGCTTTATCTGGAAATTAAAAATCTCATCATCAGCACCCTCAATCTCGACGAGTTGACTCCTGATGATATCGATACCGATGCGCCGCTGTTCGGCGACGGTTTAGGGCTGGATTCCATCGATGCCCTGGAACTGGGGCTGGCAGTGAAAAATGAATATGGCGTTGTACTTTCTGCGGAAAGTGAAGAGATGCGTCAGCACTTTTTCTCCGTCGCCACTCTGGCCTCTTTCATTGCTGCGCAACGTGCCTGAGGAAAGCCATCATGACAGAACAACAAACCGTCTATCAGGAAGTCTCTGCCCTGCTGGTTAAGCTGTTTGAAATCGATCCGCAGGACATCAAACCTGAAGCGCGCCTGTACGAAGATCTGGAACTGGACAGCATCGACGCCGTTGACATGATTGTGCACCTGCAAAAGAAAACCGGTAAGAAAATCAAGCCGGAAGAGTTTAAAGCAGTGCGTACAGTCCAGGATGTCGTAGAGGCCGTAGAACGCCTGCTACAAGAAGCCTGATCTGATGTCGGGCATTCGCTCGCTACCGATTATTAAGCTGCTGACCGGATTATTGCTGCTCACCTGGCCGTTTGTGATTTGGCTTGGTTTGGCACATAACGGCCTGCATTGGCTGTTGCCGCTGATGGCGCTGCTGCTTTTGTTGCGCCTGCGCCAGACCCGTCGCCAGGCGGGGCCGCTACAAGCCGTCACACAAATCGTCGCTGTCGTAGGCATCGCCTTGTGTGTCGCCAGCTTTGCGTTGAAAACGCACCAGCTACTGCTGTTTTACCCGGTAGTGGTTAATACGGTAATGCTGGCGGTTTTTGGCGGTTCGCTGTGGTCGGCAATGCCGATAGTTGAGCGGTTGGCGCGTTTGCAGGAGCCAGACCTTCCGGAAAATGGCGTGCGCTATACCCGCCACGTTACGCAAATCTGGTGCGGCTTTTTCATCATTAACGGCGGAATTGCCCTCTTTACCGCGCTGCATGGCGATATGTCGTTATGGACCGCCTGGAACGGCATGATTGCTTATTTGTTGATGGGAACGTTAATGGCAGGTGAATGGCTGGTGCGCCGTCAGGTGATGAAAAGAGATCGCTCATGAAGCAGACCTTACCGCTTGCACGCTGGCTGACTGCGCCACGCCCTGATGACACGCCCATTGCGTGGCTGGACGAAAGCACCTGGACGCTGGGCGATTTGCGTCACGATGTCGCGCAACTTATCTGTCGTTTACAGCAACAGCCCGGGAAACGCTGGGCGCTGTGCTTTGAGAACAGCTATCTGTTTATCGTTGCCCTGCTCGCCACGCTACACGCCGGAAAAACGCCGGTGCTTCCGGGACATAACCGCGTCATCCAGCTTAATGAGCAACGTGAACTGTTCGATGGTGTGCTTAGCGACAGCGAACTTAACTGGCAAGGTTCATTGCTGTTGGTAGCAAGTTCCCCACAAGTCGCGACACAATCATTCACCTTTGCCGCCATAGCGCCAGATGCTTATATCGAGCTGTTTACCTCCGGTTCTACGGGGCAGCCGAAGCGGGTGATTAAACCTGTTCATTTGCTGGACCGTGAAGCACAACTGCTGGCTGAACGATTAGGCGCACGTCTGGCGGGTTGTCGGGTGGTCGGTTCCGTATTGCCGCAGAATTTGTACGGCCTGACTTTTCGCATTTTCTTGCCAATGGCGCTGGGATTACCGCTGCACGCCGCCATGCTCTGGTATGTCGAACAGTTTGCCGCGTTGAGTCATCAGCATCGCTATATCTTCATCAGCAGCCCGGCATTTTTGAAGCGTCTGGATGCTCAGCTATCCCCGCCGCCTGTTCAGGTGCTTCTCTCTGCTGGCGGTGAGCTACCGTGGCAGGACGTACAACACACTGCGAGCTGGCTGCGCGTCTGGCCTGATGAAATCTACGGCAGCACGGAAACCGGCGTCATCGCCTGGCGTTACCGCGAACAAGAGCAACGCCGCTGGCAGCCCTTTCCAGGTATGCAGTTCCAGGCCGAATGTGATGCTTTTCGCCTCTTTTCACCGCTGATGGCGGAAGATACCGGCTTGTTACTCGACGATATCTTGCAGTTTAGCGAAGATGGTCAGTTCCATCTGATGGGGCGTCGCGGACGCATCGTTAAGATTGAAGAAAAACGTATTTCTCTGCAGGAAGTGGAACAACGTCTGCTGGCGCTGGACGGTATTCGCGAGGTAGCGGCAGTTCCCGTTACGCGCGGCGGGCGTCAGTGCATTGGCGTTTTGCTGGTGCTGGATGACGAAGCTCATCTGCAATGGCAGAACGGCGGCGGGCATAGCCAGGAAATGACCTGGCGGCGTTTACTGCGCCCGACGCTGGAGCCAGTTGCCATTCCGCGTTACTGGCGCGTTATTGATGAAATGCCAGTAAACAGTATGAACAAGCGTGTCTATGCGCAATTACAGGAGTTATTTCATGAAGCCCCATGAAATCGAGCGCCATCAGGCACAAGCGAATCACCTTGAGATTGTTTTGCATCTCAGGGCAGATCTGTTCTGGTTTCGCGGCCATTTTGCCGTGCAACCATTACTCCCAGGAGTTGCGCAAATCGACTGGGCGATGAGCTACGCGCTCAATCTGCTCGCGCCTGGCTGGCGTTTTCACTCCATTCAGAACATAAAATTCCAGTCTCCGTTACTGCCGGAAAACCACGTCACGCTCGCGCTTAACTGGCAGGAAGAACGCCAGATTCTGAGCTTTAGCTATCAGCGTCACGACGGTGACGCCCGCCACACCGCCAGTAGCGGGAAGATCCGCCTATGTCGGTAAACTTTTCTCCCTGCGTGTTGATTCCCTGCTATAACCACGGCGCGATGATGCCGGGCGTGCTGGCGCGTCTTAAGCCATTTAATCTCCCCTGTATTGTGGTGGACGACGGCAGCGATGCCGCCACGCAACAGCAACTGGATAATCTGGTTAGCGAACAGCCTGGCGTGACCTTAATTCGCTTAGCAGAAAACGCAGGTAAAGGCGCGGCAGTGATGCGTGGCTTACAGGCAGCGGCAGACGCAGGGTTCAGCCATGCGGTGCAGGTGGATGCTGACGGTCAACATGCGATTGAAGATATCCCCAAACTGCTGGCACTCGCTGAACAACACCCTGCGGCGCTGATCTCCGGCCAGCCAATTTACGATGACTCCATTCCCCGCTCACGGCTGTACGGGCGCTGGGTCACCCACGTCTGGGTATGGGTAGAAACGCTCTCCCTGCAACTGAAAGACAGCATGTGCGGTTTTCGCGTTTATCCGGTTGCGCCAACGCTGCAACTGGCAAAACACGCCACCATCGGCAAGCGGATGGATTTCGACACCGAAGTGATGGTGCGCCTCTACTGGCAGGGAAATACCAGCTATTTTGTGCCGACCCGCGTCACTTATCCGCTGGACGGGCTTTCGCACTTTGATGCCCTGAAAGATAACGTCCGCATCTCGCTCATGCACACGCGTCTGTTTTTCGGCATGTTGCCGCGTATTCCTTCACTGCTGATGCGCCGCTCTTCCAGCCACTGGGCGCGGCAGAGTGAAGTGAAAGGATTATGGGGAATGCGCCTGATGCTGCTGGTCTGGCGTCTGCTGGGAAGAACGGCGTTTACCGCGCTGCTTTACCCGGTAGTGGGCGTCTACTGGCTCACTGCCAGCCGGGCGCGTAAAGCGTCGCAAGACTGGCTCGCCCGTGTGCGCCAGCATCAACCACAAGCAGCAAAACTCAACAGCTACCAGCACTTTTTACGTTTCGGCAACGCCATGCTCGACAAAATCGCCAGTTGGCGCGGCGAGCTGCAACTGGGGCGCGATGTGCTGTTTGCGCCAGGCGCAGAAGCGGCGCTTGACGTCCGCGATCCGCGCGGCAAATTGCTGCTGGCCTCGCATCTTGGCGATGTGGAAGTGTGCCGGGCGCTGGCAAAAATTCAGGGCTACAAAACCATTAACGCGCTGGTGTTTAGCGAAAACGCCCAACGCTTTAAACAGATAATGCAGGAGATGGCCCCGCAGGCTGGCATCAACCTGATGCCGGTGACGGATATCGGCCCGGAAACCGCCATCCTGCTGAAAGAGAAGCTGGATAACGGCGAATGGGTGGCGATTGTCGGTGACCGCATCGCCGTCAACCCGCAGCGCGGCGGCGACTGGCGCGTCTGCTGGAGTCCGTTTATGGGCCAGCCTGCGCCTTTCCCACAGGGGCCGTTTATTCTCGCGTCTATTTTGCGCTGCCCGGTGAATCTGATTTTCGCCCTGCGCCAGCACGGCAAGCTGCATATTCACTGCGAAACCTTTACCGACCCGCTGCTGTTGCCGCGTGGCGAACGCCAGCAGGCGCTGCAAAACGCTATCGACCACTACGCCGCGCGTCTGGAACATTACGCGCTCCAGTCGCCCCTCGACTGGTTTAATTTTTTCGATTTCTGGCAACTGCCGGAAATTCAGGACAAGGAGTAAAGGGTGCTTAACGATCCCCGATTTACCGCTGAGGTCGAGCTGACCATTCCCTTTCACGACGTCGATATGATGGGTGTGGCCTGGCACGGTAACTATTTTCGCTACTTTGAAGTGGCCCGCGAGGCGCTGCTCAACCAGTTCAATTACGGCTATCGGCAGATGAAAGAGTCAGGTTATTTGTGGCCAGTGGTCGATGCGCGGGTGAAATATCGCCACGCCCTCACCTTTGAGCAGCGCATCCGCGTGCGTGCGCATATCGAAGAGTTCGAAAACCGTCTGCGGATTAGCTATCAGATTTTCGATGCCGAAACGGGCAAACGCGCCACCACCGGATACACCATCCAGGTCGCAGTAGACGAGCAAAGCCGCGAACTGTGCTTTGTCAGCCCCGATATTCTGTTTGAACGCATGGGAGTCAAACCATGAAATTTTTGCCGCTGCTGGCGCTGCTGATTAGCCCGTTTGTGAGCGCCCTGACCCTGGACGATCTTCAGCAACGCTTTACCGAACAACCGGTGATCCGCGCCCATTTTGATCAAACCCGGACGATTAAAGATCTGCCGCAGCCGCTGCGATCTCAGGGCCAGATGTTGATCGCCCGCGACCATGGGTTATTGTGGGATCAAACCTCACCATTCCCCATGCAGCTATTGCTCGACGATAAACGCATGGTGCAGGTGATCAACGGTCAGCCGCCGCAAATCATCACGGCAGAAAACAACCCGCAGATGTTCCAGTTTAACCACCTGCTGCGCGCGCTGTTCCAGGCCGATCGCAAAGTGCTGGAACAAAACTTCCGCGTCGAATTTGCTGACAAAGGCGAAGGCCGCTGGACGCTGCGCCTGACGCCGACCACCACGCCGCTGGATAAAATTTTCAACACCATCGATCTCGCCGGGCAAACCTATCTGGAGAGCATTCAGCTTAATGATAAACAGGGCGATCGCACCGATATTGCTCTTACCCAACATCAACTGACGCCAGCGCAACTGACCGATGACGAACGCCAACGTTTTGCCGCCCAGTAAACGCCCCGCGCTGTTATGGGGGATCGTCTGCCTGGTCATGGCGGCGGCGTTGCTGATCCTGCTGCCGCAATCACGGCTGAACAGTAGCGTGCTGGCTATGTTACCCAAACAGGCGATGGGCGATATTCCCCCAGCGCTGAATGACGGCTTTATGCAGCGTCTGGACCGCCAACTGGTGTGGCTGGTCAGCCCCGGTAAAGAGGCTAATCCCAGGGTCGCTCAGGAGTGGCTGACGCTGCTGCAAAAATCCGCTGCGCTCGGCGACGTTAAAGGACCAATGGATGCCGCCAGCCAGCAAGCGTGGGGAGCGTTTTTCTGGCAGCACCGCAACGGCCTGATTGACCCCGACACCCGCGCCCGCCTGCAAAACGGCGGCGAAGCGCAGGCGCAGTGGATCCTCTCCCAGCTTTATTCCGCATTCTCCGGGGTAAGCGGCAAGGAGCTGCAAAACGATCCGCTGATGTTAATGCGCGGCTCGCAGCTGGCGATGGCGAAAAACGGCCAGCGTTTGCGGCTGATGGACGGCTGGCTGGTGACGCAGGATCCCCAGGGCAACTACTGGTATCTGCTGCACGGCGAACTGGCGGGATCGTCGTTTGATATGCAGCAAACCCACAAGCTCATCACGACCCTGAATACGCTGGAAAAAGATCTAAAAACGCGTTACCCGCAGGCGCAGCTGCTCTCGCGCGGCACGGTGTTTTACAGCGATTACGCCAGCCAACAGGCGAAGCAGGACATCTCCACCCTGGGCGTGGCAACGCTGCTGGGGGTGATATTGCTGATTGTGGCGGTGTTCCGCTCTTTACGTCCGTTGCTGCTCTGCGTGATTTCCATCGGCATCGGCGCGCTGGCGGGAACGGTCGCCACATTGTTGATTTTCGGTGAATTACACCTGATGACGCTGGTGATGAGCATGAGCGTTATCGGCATTTCCGCTGACTACACGCTCTATTACCTTACCGAGCGGATGGTGCACGGCAACGATGTTTCGCCGTGGCAAAGCCTGGCGAAAGTGCGTAATGCCCTGCTGCTGGCGCTGCTCACCACCGTAGCAGCATATCTGATTATGATGCTCGCCCCTTTCCCTGGTATTCGCCAGATGGCGATTTTTGCCGCCGTCGGGTTGAGCGCCTCCTGTCTGACCGTCCTGTTCTGGCATCCGTGGCTGTGCCGTGGCCTGCCGGTGCGCCCGGTTCCGGCGATGGCGCTGATGCTGCGCTGGCTGGCAGCGTGGCGGCGTAATAAAAAACTGTCGCTGGGTCTGCCCGTCGCGCTGGCGCTGTTTTCGCTGGCAGGGATGTCAATGCTGCGCGTCGATGACGATATCTCGCAGTTACAGGCGCTGCCGCAGCATATTCTGGCGCAGGAAAAAGCCATTACCGCCCTGACCGGACAAAGCGTCGATCAAAAATGGTTTGTAGTTTACGGCAATTCGCCACAGCAAACATTGGGACGGCTGGAGACATTTACCGCTTCGCTGGAGAAAGTGAAAAAAGACGGCCTTATCAGCAACTACCGCACCATTCCGCTGAACTCCCTGGCGCGGCAGGAGGAAGATTTAGACCTGCTGAAAACAGCGGCCCCGACAGTAACAAAAGCACTGCAAAATGCCGGGCTGACGGCAGTGAACCCGGATCTCAACGCCATGCCGGTGAAGGTTGATGAATGGCTGGCAAGCCCCGCCAGTGAAGGCTGGCGTCTGCTGTGGTTGACGCTGGAAAACGGCGCAAGCGGCGTACTGGTGCCGGTTGAAGGGGTTAAAAGTAGCGCGTTGTTGCAGGAAATCGCCAGCTATTACCCTGGCGGCATTGCCTGGGTTGATCGCAAAAGTACCTTTGATGAATTGTTCGCACTTTACCGCTACGTCTTAACCGGCTTGTTGCTGGTGGCGCTGGCGGTGATTGCCTGCGGCGCGGTAGCTCGCCTCGGCTGGCGCAAAGGGCTTATCAGCCTGGTGCCTTCGGTGCTTTCTCTGGGCTGCGGTCTGGCAGTGCTGGCGATGAGCGGGCAGGCGGTGAATCTCTTTTCGCTGCTGGCGCTGGTGCTGGTGCTTGGCATCGGCATCAATTACACGCTGTTTTTCAGTAATCCGCGCGGTACGCCGTTAACTTCGCTACTGGCGATCACGCTGGCAATGCTCACCACCTTGCTGACGCTGGGTATGCTGGTATTCAGCGCCACCCAGGCCATCAGCAGTTTTGGCATTGTGCTGGTGAGCGGTATTTTCACCGCCTTCCTGCTTTCGCCGCTGGCTATGCCCGATAAAAAGAGAACAAAAAAATGATCAAACCTACCTTCTGGCGAGCGTTCGCCCTGACCGCTACGCTTATCCTCACTGGCTGTAGCCACTCGCAACCGGAACAGGAAGGCCGCCCGCAGGCGTGGCTGCAACCTGGCACGCGCATCACGCTGCCGGCGCCGGGGATTTCACCCGCCGTCAATTCCCAGCAACTGTTGACCGGCAGCTTCAACGGCAAAACCCAGTCGCTTTTGGTAATGCTTAATGCCGACGACCAGAAAATCACCCTTGCCGGGCTGTCGTCGGTCGGCATTCGCCTGTTTCTGGTGACCTACGATGCGCAAGGGCTACGCGCCGAGCAATCCATCGTCGTCCCGCAGCTGCCGCCCGCAAGTCAGGTGCTGGCTGACGTGATGCTCAGCCACTGGCCGATTAGCGCCTGGCAGCCGCAGCTTCCCGCAGGCTGGACGCTTCGCGACAACGGTGACAAACGCGAGCTACGTAACGCCAGCGGCAAACTGGTCACGGAAATCACCTATCTGAATCGCAAGGGCAAACGCGTGCCAATCAGCATTGAGCAGCATGTCTTTAAATACCACATCACCATTCAATACTTAGGTGACTGATATGATTTATATTTCCGCCGTCGGCATGATCAACGCCCTGGGAAATAACCTTGACGAAATCGCAGCCAACCTGACTCGCGGTGTTGCTCCCGGAATGCGCCCGCGCGCAGGCTGGTTGCAGGGGCATCCGCAGGCGGTCCTGGCTGGCGTGGATGGCGAGCTTCCGCTTATCCCGGAAAAATTCGCTGCGCACCGCTCGCGTAACAATCAGATCCTGCTGGCGGCGCTGGCGCAGATCCAGCCGCAGGTTGATGACGCTATTGCGAAATATGGCCGCGAGCGCATCGCGATTGTGCTTGGCACCAGCACCTCCGGCCTGCATGAAGGCGACACGCACGTTAACCTGCGCACCCACGGGCAGCCAAGCACCACATGGCACTATGCGCAACAGGAACTCGGCGATCCGTCGCGCTTTCTCAGCCACTGGCTGGCGCTCGACGGCCCGGCCTATACCCTTTCAACCGCCTGCTCCTCCAGCGCCAGAGCGATGATCAGCGGGCGCAGGCTTATCGAAGCAGGGCTGGTCGATGCCGCCATTGTGGGTGGCGCAGACACCCTGAGCCGGATGCCGATTAACGGTTTTCACAGCCTCGAATCGCTCTCGCCAACCTTATGTCAGCCGTTTGGTCATGACCGCGCGGGTATTACCATTGGCGAAGGGGCGGGGCTGATGTTATTAACCCGCGAACCGCAACCCATCGCGTTGCTGGGCGTTGGTGAATCAAGCGACGCTTACCATATTTCGGCCCCGCATCCGCAGGGCGAAGGGGCGATCCGCGCTATTAATCAGGCGCTGACCGATGCGCAGCTTACGCCAGATGACGTCGGCTATATCAACCTGCACGGCACCGCCACACAACTCAACGACCAGATTGAATCAATGGTGGTTAACGCCCTGTTTGGCGAACGCGTACCTTGCAGCTCCACCAAACATTTGACCGGACACACGCTGGGCGCGGCGGGCATTACCGAGGCGGCAATCAGCATGTTGATCTTACAGCGTGATTTACCGCTGCCCGCCCAGGATTTCAGCCTGTCGCCGCGCGATCCCACGCTGCCACCGTGTGGCATTATCGAAAAACCGCAGCCGCTGGCACGTCCGGTGATCCTGTCCAATTCCTTCGCCTTTGGCGGCAATAACGCCAGCATTCTGCTCGGGAGGGTTTCGTGAGCCACTATTTATCACCCGGCGCTTATCTGCCCCACGACGCGCCCATGTTACTGCTGGAAGACGTGGTGAGCGTCAGCGATGACAGCGCGGTCTGCCGCGTAACAGTCTCGCCCAGTGGCGTACTGGCACCGTTTCTCGACCCGGACGGCAATCTCCCTGGCTGGTTTGCCCTTGAACTGATGGCGCAAACCGTCGGCGTCTGGTCTGGCTGGCATCGCCACCAGCAGGGCAAAAACAGTATTGAGTTAGGGATGGTACTGGGCGCGCGTGAATTGCTTTGCACCACTGGCATTCTGCCCGCAGGCCAGACGCTGACCATTACCGTCAAACTGCTGATGCAAGACGATCGCTTCGGCAGTTTTGAGTGCAGCATCAACGACGGCGAGGCGACGGGCCGCATTAACACCTTCCAGCCGACCGCGGAAGAACTTACCACCCTGTTTCAACAAGGAGCGTCCTGATGAGTCGTTCAGTTCTGGTTACTGGTGCCAGCAAAGGCATTGGTCGCGCCATCGCCTGCCAACTGGCGGCAGACGGCTTTAACATTGGCGTTCACTATCACCGTGACGCCACAGGCGCTCAGGAAACGCTGAATGCCATTGTCGCCAACGGGGGTAACGGGCGTTTGCTCAGTTTCGACGTCGCAAACCGCGAACAGTGTCGGGAAGTGCTGGAGCACGAGATCGCGCAACACGGTGCCTGGTACGGCGTGGTTAGTAACGCCGGGATCGCCCGTGATGCCGCTTTTCCGGCTTTAAGCGATGACGACTGGGATGCGGTGATCCACACCAACCTCGACAGTTTCTACAACGTCATTCAGCCGTGCATTATGCCGATGATCGGCGCACGCCAGGGTGGGCGCATCATCACGCTGTCCTCGGTTTCCGGCGTAATGGGCAATCGCGGCCAGGTGAATTACAGCGCTGCCAAAGCCGGAATTATCGGCGCAACAAAAGCACTGGCTATCGAACTCGCGAAGCGCAAAATCACCGTCAATTGCATCGCGCCGGGGCTTATTGATACCGGGATGATCGAAATGGAAGAGAGCGCCCTGAAAGAGGCAATGTCGATGATCCCCATGAAACGCATGGGCCAGGCGGAAGAAGTTGCCGGGCTTGCCAGCTATTTAATGTCTGATATTGCGGGTTACGTCACCCGCCAGGTTATTTCCATCAACGGAGGGATGTTATGACACGTCGCGTAGTGATTACAGGAATGGGCGGCGTGACTGCCTTTGGTGAAAACTGGCAGGACGTTTCTGCACGTCTGCTGGCGTATGAAAATGCGGTGCGCAAAATGCCGGAGTGGCAGGTTTACGACGGCCTGCACACCCTGCTTGGCGCGCCTGTTGATGATTTCACGCTACCGGAGCACTACACCCGCAAGCGTATCCGTGCGATGGGCCGCGTGTCGCAAATGTCGACCCGTGCCAGCGAGCTGGCGTTAGAGCAGGCAGGGTTGATTGGCGATCCGATATTAACCAGCGGCGAAACGGGCATTGCGTACGGTTCATCAACCGGCAGTACCGGCCCGGTAAGCGAGTTCGCCACCATGCTGACGGAAAAGCACACCAATAACATCACTGGCACCACCTATGTGCAGATGATGCCGCACACCACCGCCGTTAATACTGGCCTCTTTTTCGGCCTGCGCGGGCGGGTGATCCCAACCTCCAGCGCCTGTACCTCCGGCAGCCAGGCAATCGGTTATGCGTGGGAAGCCATTCGCCACGGTTATCAAACGGTGATGGTTGCCGGTGGTGCCGAAGAGTTATGCCCTTCAGAAGCGGCGGTGTTTGATACCCTTTTTGCCACCAGCCAGCACAATGATGCGCCGAAAACCACACCTTCACCGTTCGATGAAAACCGCGACGGACTGGTGATTGGTGAAGGCGCAGGTACGCTCATTCTCGAAGAACTGGAGCACGCCAAAGCGCGCGGCGCGACCATTTACGGTGAAATCGTCGGCTTTGCGACTAACTGCGACGCGGCACATATTACCCAGCCGCAGCGCGAAACCATGCAGTATTGTATGGAGCAATCGCTGAAAATCGCCGGGTTAAGCGCACAAGATATCGGCTATATTTCGGCGCATGGCACGGCGACCGATCGTGGTGATATGGCAGAAAGTCTGGCGACAGCAACCATTTACGGTGATAATGTGCCGCTCTCCTCGCTGAAAAGTTATTTTGGTCATACGCTTGGTGCCTGTGGCGCGCTCGAAGCCTGGATGAGTCTGCAAATGATGCGCGAAGGTTGGTTTGCGCCTACGCTAAACCTGAATAAACCAGACCCGAACTGTGGCGCGCTGGATTACATCATGCATGAAGCCCGCAAGGTTGATTGTGAGTTTTTGCAGAGTAACAACTTTGCCTTTGGCGGCATTAATACATCCATCATCATTAAACGTTGGCCCTGATATGTATCGGATAGTTCTGGGGAAAGTTTCGACCTTAAGCGCAGCTCCACTGCCACCGGGTTTACGCGAGCAAGCACCGCAAGGTCCACGACGCGAACGCTGGCTGGCGGGGCGTGCATTGCTTTCGCACACGCTTTCCCCGCTACCGGAGATCATCTATGGCGAACAAGGCAAACCTGCATTCGCGCCGGAAACGCCGCTATGGTTCAACTTAAGCCATAGCGGTGACGATATCGCCCTGCTGTTGAGTGATGAAGGCGAAGTCGGCTGCGATATCGAAGTGATTCGCCCGCGCGCCAACTGGCGCTGGCTGGCGAACGCGGTGTTCAGCCTCGGGGAACACGCTGAGATGGACGCCGTGCATCCTGATCAGCAGCTGGAAATGTTCTGGCGCATCTGGACGCGCAAAGAAGCCATCGTTAAACAGCGTGGCGGCAGCGCCTGGCAAATCGTCAGCGTAGACAGCACCTATCAGTCCTCGCTGTCAGTCAGCCATTGCCAGCTCGACAATTTAAGCCTGGCAATCTGCACCCCTACCCCCTTTACGCTCACTGCCGACAGTGTGCAATGGATCGATTCAGTTAACTGATCCGCCCACCCGACTGTCCATCTCTTGATCCAGAACAGGTAATCAGTATGACGAATACTTAAAATCGTCATACTTATTTCCGCCATCTATTTTAATCCATTGGGGTTACCATGCTCTCCACACTCCGCCGCACTCTATTTGCGCTGCTGGCTTGTGCGTCTTTTATCGTCCATGCCGCCGCGCCAGATGAAATCACCACCGCCTGGCCGGTGAACGTCGGGCCACTAAACCCGCACCTTTACACGCCTAACCAGATGTTCGCCCAGAGCATGGTTTATGAACCGCTGGTGAAATATCAGGCTGATGGTTCGGTGATCCCGTGGCTGGCAAAAAGCTGGGCTCATTCAGAAGATGGTAAAACCTGGACCTTCACCCTGCGTGATGACGTGAAATTCTCCAACGGCGAACCGTTCGATGCCGAGGCGGCGGCAGAAAACTTCCGCGCAGTGCTCGATAACCGTCAACGTCACGCCTGGCTGGAGCTGGCAAACCAGATTGTTGATGTCAAAGCACTCAGTAAAAACGAGCTGCAAATCACCCTGAAAAGCGCCTACTATCCTTTCCTGCAAGAACTGGCCCTGCCACGTCCTTTCCGCTTTATCGCCCCCTCGCAGTTTAAAAACCATGAAACCATGAACGGGATTAAAGCGCCGATTGGCACCGGACCGTGGGTTTTGCAGGAATCGAAACTGAATCAGTACGATGTCTTCGTCCGTAACGAAAACTACTGGGGCGAAAAGCCGGCGATTAAAAAGATCACTTTTAACGTCATCCCGGACCCGACTACCCGCGCGGTAGCGTTTGAAACTGGCGATATCGACCTGCTGTACGGAAACGAAGGGTTATTACCGCTCGATACCTTCGCCCGCTTTAGCCAGAATCCGGCTTACCACACCCAACTGTCACAGCCGATCGAAACCGTGATGCTGGCGCTCAATACCGCCAAAGCCCCCACCAACGAGCTGGCAGTACGTGAAGCTCTCAATTACGCGGTAAACAAAAAATCGCTGATTGATAACGCGTTGTATGGCACCCAGCAGGTCGCAGACACTCTGTTTGCCCCTTCTGTACCCTACGCCAACCTCGGCCTGAAACCGCGCCAGTACGATCCGCAGAAAGCGAAAGAGTTGCTGGAAAAAGCAGGCTGGACGCTACCTGCGGGCAAAGACATCCGCGAGAAAAACGGTCAGCCGCTGCGCATTGAACTGTCGTTCATCGGTACCGATGCGTTAAGCAAATCAATGGCGGAAATCATTCAGGCTGATCTGCGCCAGATTGGCGCAGATGTCTCGCTGATTGGCGAAGAAGAGAGCAGTATCTATGCTCGTCAGCGCGACGGCCGTTTTGGCATGATTTTCCACCGCACCTGGGGCGCGCCATACGATCCACACGCCTTCCTGAGTTCAATGCGCGTACCGTCGCACGCTGACTTCCAGGCACAGCAAGGATTAGCCGACAAACCGCTGATTGATAAAGAGATCGGCGAAGTGCTGGCGACCCATGACGAAACGCAACGTCAGGCGCTGTATCGCGACATTCTGACCCGTCTGCATGACGAGGCGGTTTATCTGCCTATCAGTTACATCTCAATGATGGTGGTATCAAAACCGGAGCTGGGTAACATCCCCTACGCGCCGATCGCCACCGAAATTCCGTTCGAACAGATTAAACCGGTGAAACCTTAATGTTGCGTTACGTATTACGCCGCTTTCTGCTGCTGATCCCGATGGTGCTCGCCGCCTCGGTGATCATTTTCCTGATGCTGCGCCTCGGCACCGGCGACCCGGCGCTCGATTATCTGCGTCTGTCTAACCTGCCGCCGACGCCGGAGATGCTGGCCTCTACCCGCACCATGCTGGGGCTGGATCAGCCGCTGTACGTCCAGTACGGTACCTGGTTGTGGAAGGCGCTGCATCTCGACTTTGGTATCTCATTCGCCAGCCAACGCCCGGTGCTGGACGATATGCTGAACTTCCTGCCCGCCACGCTGGAACTGGCAGGTGCCGCGCTGGTATTAATTCTGCTCACTTCCGTGCCGCTCGGTATCTGGGCGGCGCGCCATCGCGACCGTCTGCCGGATTTCGCCGTACGTTTCATCGCGTTTCTTGGCGTGTCGATGCCTAACTTCTGGCTGGCGTTTTTACTGGTGATGGCGTTTTCGGTGTATCTGCAATGGCTACCCGCGATGGGTTACGGCGGCTGGCAGCACATCATTTTGCCTGCGGTTTCCATTGCCTTTATGTCGCTGGCGATTAACGCGCGTTTGCTGCGCGCCAGTATGCTGGACGTCGCCGGTCAGCGTCACGTCACCTGGGCGCGGTTGCGCGGCCTGAACGACAAACAGACCGAACGTCGCCATATTCTGCGCAATGCCTCGCTGCCGATGATTACTGCCGTGGGGATGCACATCGGCGAACTGATCGGCGGGACGATGATTATCGAAAACATCTTTGCCTGGCCGGGCGTCGGGCGCTATGCGGTGTCGGCGATTTTTAACCGTGACTATCCGGTCATTCAGTGCTTTACGCTGATGATGGTGGTGGTTTTTGTGGTCTGTAATTTAATTGTCGATTTGCTCAACGCCGCGCTGGACCCGCGCATTCGTCGTCATGAAGGAGCGCACGCGTGAACTTTTTCCTCTCTTCCCGCTGGTCGGTACGCCTGGCGCTGATCATTATCGCCCTGCTGGCGCTGATTGCGCTCACCAGCCAGTGGTGGCTGCCGTATGACCCCCAGGCGATTGATCTGCCGTCGCGCCTGCTCTCGCCGGATTCGCAGCACTGGCTGGGCACCGACCACTTAGGGCGCGATATTTTCTCGCGACTGATGGCGGCGACCCGCGTGTCGCTCGGTTCGGTAATGGCCTGTCTGCTGCTGGTGCTGACATTAGGGCTGGTTATTGGCGGCAGCGCCGGACTGATTGGCGGACGCGTTGATCAGGCCACCATGCGCGTCGCGGATATGTTTATGACCTTCCCAACCTCGATTCTGTCGTTCTTTATGGTTGGCGTGCTCGGCACCGGGTTAACCAACGTGATTATCGCCATCGCCCTGTCGCACTGGGCATGGTACGCGCGCATGGTGCGCAGCCTGGTGATTTCACTGCGCCAGCGCGAGTTTGTGCTGGCATCACGGCTTTCCGGCGCGGGCCATGTGCGGGTGTTTGTTGATCATCTGGCAGGTGCGGTGATCCCCTCGCTGCTGGTGCTGGCAACGCTGGATATCGGCCATATGATGCTGCACGTCGCGGGGATGTCCTTCCTTGGCCTCGGTGTGACCGCGCCGACCGCCGAATGGGGCGTGATGATTAACGACGCGCGCCAGTATATCTGGACCCAGCCGCTGCAAATGTTCTGGCCGGGGCTTGCGCTGTTTATCAGCGTGATGGCCTTTAACCTGGTGGGTGACGCACTGCGCGATCATCTGGATCCTCATCTGGTGACGGAGCACGCACACTAATGCCGCAACAGATTGAACTCCGTAATATCGCGCTACAGGCCGCGCAGCCGCTGGTGCACGGCGTATCGTTAACCCTGCAACGTGGGCGTGTGCTGGCGTTAGTCGGCGGTAGTGGCAGCGGGAAGTCGCTGACCTGCGCCGCGACGCTGGGCATTCTGCCTGCTGGCGTTCGCCAGACGGCGGGGGAAATTTTGGCCGATGGAAAACCGGTTTCTCCCTGCGCCCTGCGCGGCATCAAAATTGCCACCATCATGCAGAACCCGCGCAGTGCCTTTAATCCGCTTCACACCATGCAGACCCACGCGCGGGAAACCTGCCTGGCGCTGGGGAAACCCGCCGATGACGCTACGCTTACCGCTGCCATAGAAGCGGTGGGGCTGGAAAACGCCGCGCGCGTGCTGAAGCTCTACCCGTTCGAGATGAGCGGCGGCATGTTGCAGCGCATGATGATTGCGATGGCGGTGCTGTGCGAATCACCGTTTATCATCGCCGATGAACCAACCACCGACCTCGACGTAGTAGCACAAGCACGCATCCTCGATCTACTGGAAAGCATTATGCAAAAACAAGCACCGGGAATGCTGCTGGTTACCCATGATATGGGCGTGGTAGCGCGTCTGGCGGATGACGTGGCGGTAATGTCTCACGGTAAGATTGTTGAACAGGGCGATGTAGAAACGCTGTTTAACGCCCCCAAACATGCGGTGACGCGCAGCCTGGTTTCCGCGCATCTCGCCCTCTATGGTATGGAGCTGGCATCATGACTTTACTTAACGTCTCCGACCTTTCCCATCACTACGCACACGGTGGTTTCAGCGGTAAGCACCAGCATCAGGCGGTGCTTAATAACGTTTCCCTGACCCTGAAAAGCGGCGAAACCGTCGCCCTGCTGGGACGCAGCGGCTGCGGAAAAAGTACCCTCGCGCGGCTGCTGGTAGGGTTAGAGTCGCCCTCACAGGGAAATATTAGCTGGCGCGGCGAACCCTTGGCAAAGCTCAATCGCGCCCAGCGTAAAGCCTTCCGCCGCGATATTCAGATGGTATTTCAGGACTCCATCAGCGCCGTGAATCCGCGCAAAACCGTGCGCGAGATCCTGCGTGAACCGATGCGCCATCTGCTATCGCTGAAAAAATCCGAACAACTGGCGCGCGCCAGCGAAATGCTGAAGGCGGTAGATCTTGACGACAGCGTGCTCGACAAACGCCCACCGCAGTTAAGCGGCGGCCAACTCCAGCGCGTCTGCCTGGCACGCGCGCTGGCGGTCGAACCGAAACTGCTGATTCTGGATGAAGCGGTTTCTAACCTTGACCTCGTGTTACAGGCGGGCATCATTCGCCTGCTGAAAAAGCTACAACAACAGTTTGGCACCGCCTGCCTGTTCATCACCCACGACTTACGTCTTGTAGAACGCTTTTGCCAGCGAGTGATGGTGATGGACAACGGACAAATCGTCGAAACCCAAGTGGTGGGAGATAAATTAACCTTTTCCTCTGACGCCGGACGTGTGCTACAAAACGCGGTATTACCCGCATTCCCCGTGCGCCGTCGCGCCACAGAAAAGGTTTAACGCAAATGCAACGAGTCACCATCACGCTTGATGACGATTTACTGGAGACGCTGGACAGCCTGAGCCAGCGTCGTGGTTATAACAACCGTTCCGAAGCTATCCGCGATATTCTGCGTAGCGCCCTGGCGCAGGAAGCTACCCAGCAGCACGGCACACAAGGTTTCGCGGTGCTGTCGTATGTGTATGAACACGAAAAACGCGACTTAGCCAGCCGTATTGTCTCCACCCAGCATCATCACCACGATCTCTCGGTCGCCACGCTGCATGTGCACATTAATCACGACGACTGTCTGGAAATCGCCGTGCTGAAAGGTGACATGGGCGACGTGCAGCATTTTGCCGATGACGTCATCGCCCAGCGCGGCGTGCGGCACGGGCATTTACAGTGCCTGCCGAAGGAAGATTAACTCCTACCAACGCGCCGTTATTTCCTGACGGCGCAGTAAATTCCTGCCAAATTTCGACTTGCGTCACATTTTTTTGATCACGATTCGGTCCCTCAAAATGTGAGACGCTTCGATCCTCTTTTTCGCCTGTTCACCTACTATACGCTTGAAGTTGTCCATGATTGTCCATAGACAACTGTAAATGTTCAGGTGCGCGCCATGAAATCATTAAGTAAGTCGTCACAAATACCGCTCTATCAACAAGTGGTGGAGTGGATAAGAGAAAGTATTTATACCGGGGATCTGGTGGAAGACGATCGCATTCCTTCGGAATACCAGATTATGGATATGCTGGAAGTGAGTCGGGGAACCGTTAAAAAAGCGGTCGCCCAACTGGTAAAAGAAGGCGTGTTGATTCAGGTCCAGGGCAAGGGAACATTTGTCAAAAAAGAGAACGTGGCATATCCGTTAGGTGAAGGATTATTGTCATTCGCGGAATCGCTGGAAAGCCAGAAAATACATTTTACTACTGAAGTTATTACGTCACGGATTGAACCGGCTAATCGTTATGTGGCAGAGAAATTAAGAATAACGCCCGGTCAGGACATTCTTTACCTTGAACGTTTACGTTCAATTGGTGATGAAAAAGCAATGCTGATAGAGAACCGTATCAATATTGAGCTATGCCCCGGCATCGCAGAAATCGATTTTAATCAACACAATTTATTTCCAACAATAGAAAGTTTGTCGCAAAGAAAAATTCGTTACTCGGAAAGTCGCTATGCCGCGCGATTAATTGGTAATGAACGCGGTCATTTTTTAGATATCAGTGAAGATGCACCCGTTTTGCATCTGGAGCAGTTAGTCTTTTTCTCCCGTGGATTACCCGTTGAGTTTGGCAACGTCTGGTTAAAAGGAAATAAATATTATCTTGGCACCGTGCTGCAACGGCGGGAAGTGAGTTAAGTACACTTTTTTAAGAGGAATAAAATGCAAGGCATACAGTTTCAGGAAAATTATATTCAACGACTTCCGGCAGGGTTAAGTGTTGAACAGATCATCCGTCAGTTAGCGCAACCGTTGGTTGCCGCCGAGCTGGTGGTCCCTGACTTTGCCGATCACGTACTGAAACGTGAGGCGACGTACCCAACGGGGCTGCCTACCGAACCGCCGTGTGTCGCCATTCCACACACGGATCATAAACATGTCAGGCACAATGCGATTGCCGTGGGCATCCTGCCGGAGCCGGTAGAGTTTGCCGATATGGGGGGCGACCCTGACCCCGTACCTGTAAGAGTGATTTTTTTGCTCGCATTAAGCGAAAGCAACAAACAATTAAATACCCTGGGCTGGATTATGGAGATGATTCAGGATACGCCCTTTATGTGCGCCCTGCTTACGATGGAAACAACAGAAATACACACAGTAATCTTAAACAAAATGAAAGAACGAGGTGAAATATGAGTCAAACCATTTTATTTGTCTGCGCCACGGGTATTGCCACATCCACGGCGGTAACAGAAAAAGTCATGGAATATTGCAAAGAGCAAGGTCTTAACGTCAATTATTCCCAAACCAACGTTGCCTCTTTACCTGGAAATACCGACGGTGTAGCACTGGTAGTCTCAACGACTAAAGTGCCTTATGAACTCGACGTCCCGGTGGTTAACGGCTTGCCGATTATTACCGGTATTGGCGAAGAGAAAGTACTGGCGCAAATTGTTTCGATCCTTAAAAAGTAATTAATAATAATTAATTTCAACACACTCCATCAGGCGCTAACGCGAGGTGCGCTCTCGCCTGAAAAAGAGGTTTATTATGAACGATATCGCGCATACCCTCTATAATATTGTGCAATATATATTGGGATTTGGCCCCACGGTAATGTTACCGCTGGTGTTATTTATTCTTGCTCTCTGTTTTAAAGTAAAACCCGCTAAAGCCTTACGCTCATCATTAACGGTCGGCATTGGTTTTGTCGGTATTTATGCCATTTTCGATATTCTGACCAGCAATGTTGGGCCAGCGGCCCAGGCGATGGTTGAACGCACCGGAATTAATTTACCGGTGGTGGATTTAGGCTGGCCACCACTTTCCGCTATTACATGGGGTTCACCAATTGCCCCGTTTGTTATTCCCCTGACCATTCTGATTAACGTGGCGATGCTGGCGTTAAATAAAACCCGCACCGTTGACGTAGATATGTGGAACTACTGGCATTTTGCCCTTGCCGGTACGCTGGTTTATTACAGTACCGGCAGCCTGTTCTTTGGTTTGCTGGCAGCGGCGATTGCTGCGGTGGTAGTACTTAAACTCGCCGACTGGTCTGCGCCACTGGTACAAAAATACTTTGGCCTGGAAGGGATCTCATTGCCGACGCTCTCTTCGGTGGTGTTCTTCCCGGTCGGTCTGCTGGTCGACAAAATCATCGACCATATCCCTGGCCTCAATCGTATTCATATCGATCCGGAAACCGTACAGAAAAAGTTTGGTATCTTCGGCGAGCCGATGATGGTTGGCACTATTCTGGGCATTCTGCTCGGCGTAATTGCAGGATACGATTTCAAAAAAGTATTGCTGCTTGGCATCAGCATTGGCGGTGTGATGTTCATCCTGCCACGCATGGTACGCATCCTGATGGAAGGTTTATTACCGCTGTCTGAAGCCATTAAAAAGTATCTCAATGCCAAATACCCTGACCGTGACGATCTCTATATCGGCCTGGATATTGCCGTTGCCGTAGGTAACCCGGCGATTATCTCCACCGCCCTGCTGCTGACGCCAATCTCGGTCTTTATCGCGTTTGTCCTTCCGGGTAATGAAGTCCTGCCGCTTGGCGACCTTGCCAACCTGGCGGTAATGGCGTCGATGATTGCTTTAGCCAGCCGTGGCAATATTTTCCGCACCGTTCTGGCGGCGATTCCGGTGATTATTGCCGACCTGTGGATTGCTACTAAAATCGCGCCGTTTATTACCGGAATGGCGAAAGACGTTAACTTCAAATTTGCCGAAGGCTCCAGCGGCCAGGTTTCCAGTTTCCTTGATGGCGGTAACCCGTTCCGCTTCTGGCTGCTGGAAATCTTCAACGGCAATATCATCGCCATTGGTCTGGTGCCGGTTATTGCCCTGGTGCTGTATGGCATTTTCCGAATGACGCGGAGCACGGTTTATGCCTGATAACAGCGCAGCCATCGTTATCGATATTGGCACCACCAATTGCAAAGTCACCTGCTTTTCCTGCCTGGACGCAACGACGTTGGGCGCGCATAAATTCGTGACGGCAAAACAGATCTCCCCACAGGGCGATGTCGATTTCGATATCGACGCCCTCTGGCAGGAGGTCCGCCAGGCGATAGCGCAACTGAATGCCGCTTCGCCGCTACCGGTCAGGCGGATCAGCATTGCCAGTTTTGGCGAGTCAGGGGTGTTTCTTGACGAGCACGGCGAGATCCTGACGCCAATGCTGGCGTGGTATGACCGTCGCGGTGAAGAGTATCTGGCAACGCTTAGCGAGGCAGACAGTGCGGCACTTTATGACATCTGCGGGTTACCGCTGCACAGCAATTACTCTGCCTTCAAAATGCGCTGGTTGCTGGAACATTACCCACTGCGTAATCGCCGCGGCCTGCGCTGGCTACATGCGCCGGAAGTGCTGCTCTGGCGACTGACTGGCGAACAGCGCACGGATATCACCTTAGCCAGCCGTACGCTGTGTCTGGACGTGCGCAAAGGCGAATGGTCAGCGAAAGCGGCGGCGTTGTTACACGTTCCCTGTTCAGCATTTGCGCCATTAGTACAACCAGGCGAGCACGCCGGATGGGTCAGCGAGTCGCTCTGCAAAACGCTTGGGTTCTCACAACCGGCCAGCGTGACGCTGGCCGGACATGACCATATGGTGGGGGCGCGAGCGTTGCAGATGATGCCGGGCGATATCCTTAACTCGACGGGGACCACGGAAGGCATTCTGCAACTGGATACACAACCGACGCTGGATGAACAGGCCAAACGTGACAAGCTGGCAAACGGCTGTTATTCGCTTGCCAACCAGTTCACCCTGTTTGCTTCGCTACCCGTGGGCGGTTTCGCTCTGGAGTGGTTGCGTAACACGTTCCGGCTAACCGATGAGGAGATCGCCGCGTCACTCACTCGCGGACATGCGGATTATCTGGCGGGGAATTGGTTGCTCGATGACATTCCCGTCTTTATTCCGCATCTTCGCGGTTCGGGTTCGCCCTATAAAAATCGCCACACCCGAGGATTATTTTATGGGCTTGGCGATACGTTAAATATCGACATGTTAATTGCCAGTATTTCACTGGGATTAACCATGGAATTTGCCAACTGCTTTGCCTGTTTTAATGTGCCTGGCACCAGCGCGTTAAAAGTGATTGGTCCGGCGACCCATAATCCTCTTTGGCTGCAATTAAAGGCGGATATTTTACAGCGTCCGGTTGAAGCAATTGCATTTAACGAGGCGGTTTCTGTCGGAGCATTATTAACCGCCGCACCGGATATTACGCCGCCGAAGGTGACGATTGCCCAACGCCTGCAACCGAATCGGGCAAGATATCATCAATTACAGCGTTATCAGCACAAATGGAAAAGCTGGTATCAGTTGAAATTACAGCAAGAAGGCGTGATGCCATTACATCATCGGGAGGAGCACTATGTTGAGTAAAACCGTGGAGGTCAGAAACAGTACTGGCCTGCATGCACGTCCGGCGGCTTGTCTGGCGAAAGCCGCCAAAAAGTATAGCTGTAAAGTGACGCTGCATTATGAGGGTAATGATATTAATGCCACCAGCATGATGAATATTATGCGCGCCGGAATAAAAGGCGGCAAAACGGTGGAAATACGCTGCGAAGGCGATGATGAAAATGAGGCAATACAGACTCTCACCGCCTTATTTCGTGACCGCTTCGGTGAAGCTGAATAATTAACTGATATTAAAAGATGAGGTTTTCAATATGCCATTAGTTAATGGACGGATACTGCTCGACCGAATTCAGGAAAAACGGGTATTAGCGGGCGCATTTAATACCACCAATCTGGAGACGACAATTTCAATTTTAAACGCTATTGAGCGTTCGGGATTACCCAACTTCATTCAGATTGCACCCACCAATGCACAACTCTCGGGATACGATTACATTTATGAAATCGTGAAACGTCACGCCGATAAAATGGATGTTCCGGTCAGTCTTCATCTGGATCACGGGAAAACCCAGGAGGATGTTAAACAGGCGGTGCGCGCGGGCTTTACCTCGGTCATGATTGACGGTGCCGCATTCTCTTTTGAAGAGAATATCGCTTTCACCCAGGAAGCTGTCGATTTCTGTAAATCCTATGGCGTACCGGTTGAAGCGGAGCTGGGGGCGATTCTCGGCAAAGAAGACGATCACGTCAGCGAAGCCGATTGCAAAACGGAACCGGAAAAGGTGAAGACCTTTGTCGAGCGCACCGGTTGCGACATGCTGGCAGTTTCTATTGGTAACGTTCATGGTCTGGACGATATACCGCGTATCGATATCCCCCTGCTGAAGCGCATTGCCGAAGTCTGCCCGGTGCCACTGGTTATTCACGGCGGCTCCGGTATCGCCCCGGAAATATTACGCAGCTTTGTTAATTATCGCGTCGCTAAAGTAAATATCGCCAGCGATCTGCGCAAAGCGTTTATCACCGCCGTCGGCAAAGCGTATGTGAATAATCACAACGAAGCGAATTTGGCACGAGTGATGGCATCAGCAAAAAACGCCGTCGAGGAAGATGTGTATAGCAAAATCCTGATGATGAATGAGGGGCATCGGTTGGTTAAGTAAATCTTCGCCGGATGCGGCATAAACGCCTTATCCGGCCTACAAAACCACAAAAAATTCAATAAATTGCACCGATGCGTAGACCCTATAAGCTTACGCATCGGGCAACTGTAATTACGCCATTGTTCCAATCGTCTTCCTGAATCGCAGCAGCGCGATGGTGAAAAACGCGCCGCCAATTGCCATCAGCGTCAGGAACTGCGGCCAGACGATTTCGAATCCGGCACCACGGTAGAGAATAGCCTGCGCGAGGCTAACAAAATGTGTCGTCGGCATGGTCAGCATAATGTCCTGCACCATCTGCGGCATACTTTCGCGCGGCGTGGAGCCACCGGAAAGCATTTGCAGCGGTAGCAGCACCAGAATCACCAGCAGCCCCAGTTGCGGCATTGAACGCGCTATCGTCCCCATAAAAATGCCGATTGACGTGGTGGCAAACAGACTGAGCGCCACGCCCAGCATAAACAGTGGGATCGAGCCTTCAATCGGTACGCCCAGCACGCCTTTCACCATCAGCACCAGCGATAATCCCGATACCACCAGCACCACCAGCCCCATCGACCAGACCTTTGCCATCATGATCTCAAACGGCGTTATCGGCATCACCAGTAAGTGTTCCACCGTGCCGTGTTCACGCTCGCGGATCAGTGCCGATCCGGTCAGCACAATCGCCAGCATGGTAATGTTGTTGATGATCGCCATCACCCCGCCAAACCACGCAGGATCGAGGTTCGGGTTAAAGCGCATCCGGGTTTCCAGCGATACCAACGGTTCGCTGTTATCACGGTAGCGCGCGACAAAGCTGTTCACTTCACCGTTGATAATATTCTGGATATACCCGTTGCCGGTAAATGCCTGGCTCATGCGCGTGGCATCAACGTTCACCTGAATATCCGGCTGGCGTCCGGCGAGGACATCACGCTGAAAATTAGGCGGAATATTTATCGCGAAGGTATAGCGTCCGGCGTCCAGCCCGGCATCCATCTCATCGGCGGTGATCATCTCCGGTGGCAAAAACCACGGGCGATAGAAGCTGTTAACGATCCGGTTCGACAACTGCGATTGATCCATATCGGCAATAGCGATCGGCGCGAGGTTCAATGATCCTGGCGTGACGGTCGCTGATGAATACACCGACACCGTAAACGAGAAAACAATCAGCGTCAGCATCGCTTTATCACCGAGCAGACTGCGCAACTCTTTGATACCCAGATTAAAAATATTGCGTAAATGGCGCATCATCCCTCCTGTTTTTTCAGCAGCAGGATGCTTAAGCCCATCACCAGCGGGATGGCTATCAGCAACGGGATAAAAAGTTGCCACAAATCAGTCAGACCCAGCGCTTTCGAGAACGTCCCGCGGGCGATAGTCAGAAAATGACTGGTCGGGTAAACCTCGCCGATCCAACGTCCTGGACCTTCCAGCGAAGCTACCGGATCGATCATCCCGGAAAACTGTGTCGCCGGGATCAACGTGATAATCGCCGTTCCGAAAATGGCGGCAATCTGGCTTTTCATAAAGGTAGAGATCAGCAGCCCCATTCCGGTGGCAATGATGATATACAGCAGCGCCGCCAGGGTGAGCGTCAGGAAACTGCCTTTATGCGGCACGCCAAAAACAAACACCGACAGGCCGCAGAGCAGGAAAAAGTTCAGCATCCCCAGCGCGATGTACGGCAGCTGTTTGCCAAGCAAAAATTCGCTACGGGTGGTGGGGGTCACGTAAAGGTTGATAATCGACCCCAACTCTTTTTCCCGCACCACGCTAAGGGCGCTTAGCATTGACGGGATCATCATCAGCAGAAGCGGGATCACCGCCGGAACAATCGCTGGCAGGCTTTTTACGTCCGGGTTATAGCGATAGCGCGTCTCAATATTCATCAGCCCGCTTTGGCTGGCGGGCGTCGATTGTCGGCTCGCCACATCCTGTAGCCAGCTCTGGTGCATGGCCTGCACGTAGCCTTTTACCGTTTCGGCGCGGCTCGGCATCGCACCGTCGATCCAGACACCGAGTTCCACAGGCGTACCACGCGCGATATCGCGCCCGAAATTGGGCGGGATCTCAATTGCCACCGTGATATCGCCCGCACGCATCCGACGATCAAGCTCGTCATAACTGGTGAGCGGTGGCTGTTCGATAAAGTAACGGGAACCGGAGAGGTTGAGCGTCCACGCCTGGCTACTGACGGTCTGGTCGCGGTCGAGCACCGCAAAGCGCAGGTTTTCCACATCCATACTGATGCCGTAACCCATTATCAGCATCAGGATCACCGTTCCCATCAGTGCCAGCGTCGAACGCACCGGATCGCGTCGCAGTTCCAGTGCTTCGCGGCGACTGTAGCTAAACAGACGGCGCAGGCTAAATCCCTGACGCGGCGCGTGGGTGGTGTCGTGTACCACGGGCGGCGCTTCGACTTCGTTGCTCTGCCCTGCAGCTTCCTGCAAATAGGCGATAAATGCCTCTTCCAGACTGGCAGCCCCGCGTTTCTCAACCAGCTCCTGCGGTGTACCGCTGGCAAGCACTTTTCCGGCGTGCATCAGTGAGATGCGGTCGCAACGTTCCGCTTCGTTCATAAAGTGGGTGGAGATAAAAATGGTTACTTTGTCCTGGCGCGAGAGATCGACCATCAACTGCCAGAACATATCCCTCGCCACCGGATCGACGCCAGAAGTAGGTTCATCGAGGATTAACATTTCCGGGCGATGAATCACCGCCACCGCCAGCGAAAGCCGCTGGCGAATGCCGAGCGGCAATGACTCCGGCAGAACATCTTCAACGTCGTTGAGTTTAAAACGCTCGCTCATTTCAGCCACTCGCGCGGGAATTTCCGCTTCCGGGATGTGAAACAAACGGGCATGTAACTCAAGGTTTTGCCGCACGGTGAGTTCGTTATAGAGCGAAAACGCCTGCGACATATAGCCCACCCGACGGCGAGTATCGATATCTTTTGGATCAACCGGTTGCCCAAACAGCCACGCCTCACCTTCGCTGGCGGGCAGCAGTCCGGTAAGCATTTTCATGGTGGTGGATTTACCGCAGCCGTTCGAACCAAGGAATCCAAAAATCTCCCCGCGTGGAATGCGGAAATTGACGTGATCAACGGCAACGAAGGAACCAAAACGCATGGTCAGATCGCGCGCTTCGATGGCAATCTCTGCGTTTTCAGGTTGATACGGTGGGATCACTACCGCCTGATGCGCCTGGCGTTGTGCTTGCGGTAACAGATTTATAAATGCTTCTTCCAGCGTGGCGCTTTGCGTTTGCTGTCGCAACTCTTCGGCGCTGCCAGTTGCCAGCACTTCTCCGGCATTCATCGCCACCAACCAGTCAAAGCGTTCGGCCTCTTCCATGTAGGCGGTGGCGACCAGAACGCTCATATTGCTCTGCCGCTGGCGAATACTGTCGATCAGATCCCAGAACTGGGCGCGGGAGAGCGGGTCAACCCCCGTTGTTGGCTCATCAAGAATCAACAATTCCGGATCGTGGATTAACGCACAGCACAGCCCAAGTTTTTGCTTCATCCCGCCGGAGAGTTTTCCCGCCGGACGATCGCGAAACGGTGCTAACCCGGTGCTGGTCAGCAGCTCATTGATTCGGACTTCCCGCTCCGCTTTGTCGTGACCGAACAGGCGGGCGAAAAAATCGACGTTTTCATACACCGATAAGGTGTGGTAGAGATTTTTGCCCAGCCCCTGCGGCATCCAGGCGATGCGCGGGCAGACGTCGCGGCGATGCTTCGGGTCGCGCATATCGCCGCCCAGCACCATCACATTGCCCTGCTCAATGACACGGGCACCGGAAATCAACGACAACAAGCTCGACTTCCCGACGCCGTCCGGGCCAATCAGCCCGACCATGCAACGGGCCGGAATATCGAGTGTGATATTGTTCAGCGCAACGGTTTTTCCATAATGCTGGCTCACGCCCGCCAGTTGCGCGACAGGCGGGACGGGAACCAGTTCCAGATGCGTCATTGCGGCAACCTCACCACGAGGTCGTCAGGCCACGGAAGTTCTTCATTCACCCGCACCCACGCTACGCCCGGTAAACCGGTTTTGACATATTCCAGATGCTGCTGGAGTAATTCCGGTGGGATACGCGCTTTGACGCGAAACATCAGTTTCAGCCGCTCATCGCTGGTTTCGACAGTTTTTGGCGTGAACTGGGCAACACTGGCGACAAAACTGATGGTTGCCGGAATACGCAAATCTGGCGCGGCATCGAGGATCAGCCGGGCTTCACCACCCAGTTTCAGCGTGCCCGCTTGTTCGGTTGGCAGGAAGAAGGTCATATAGACGTCGCTGAGATCGACCATATTCAGCACCCGACCACCTGCTGCCAGCACTTCGCCTGGCTCGGCAACCCGATACTGCACGCGTCCGTCACGCGGGGCTTTCAGTTCGCTGTCATCGATATCTGCGGCAATGCGCCGCTCAGTGGCTTGTGCCGCTTCGACGCGCGTTTGCGCCTGAATGATATTGGTGCGTGCCGCCTCTATAGCGGCTTTAGAAGCCGAAACCTGGGCTTTTGCCGATTCCAGCGCAGCACGGGCGCCTTCGGCAGCGGCGCGGTCGTCATCCAGCTGTTGCGCAGAAATAGCCCCACGATGGGCGAGCGAGCGGGAACGGGTATGACGTTTGGCTACGGAGTCCAGTTCAGCCTGGCGTTGATTAACCAGCGACTGTGCGGCACGAGTTTCACTTTGCCGCTGTTCCAGCAAAGCCTGCGCGGCGGCAACGGCACTTTGCGCCTCTTTGATTTGCGCGATGGCTTCCAGTCGCTGTTCCTGCAACACACGAGTATCCATCTTCGCCAGCACTTCGCCTTTGCGAACAAACTGGCCTTCTTTCACCAGAATGGTGTCGATACGCCCGGCAATTTTGCTGGCGATATCCACTTCCGTCGCTTCAATGCGCCCATTGCTGACGGCAAAGCCTTCCGGCACACCTGCTGGACGCAACAGCCACCACGCCACGATAGCAGCCACCGCCAGTAACCCGACAACCCACCACGCCAGATGGCGCTTAATATTATCCATAATCGACCCGCCATAATCCCTGTAAGCAATCGACGCGTGTTACAACTGCCACCGAACGACGTTCAGCGAATTATTCCATCCGGGATAAGAAGGAAACGGCAAAGGCGGCCAGGGCGCAGCAAACTGAGCGCCAACGGGGAAGGTCTGGTGAAAACGGGTAGTAATGTTGTCATCATCAGCATTCCTGGCCGTAAATGAAACACGCATACTCATAAGTGAAATCAATTAAATACTAATAGTTATATTCATGTTGTCTATTTGATTACCATCAGCTTGTGATACATCGCGATGTTCTTCTGTTCGATAGCGTTTTTAACCAAAAATCTTCTGCACAGGTTCTCAGGTACTACTGCGTAGGTTTGCATAACAGAAAATCCGATGACTATCACATAGCGTTATTATCGCCGAGGTGCAAATATTTACCGAAAGCGAAATAATTTTTTGAAAAGATGATAAAGGCTTATGTATTAAATAAAGCAGTCTCGAACAAGGTCGTTTAAAGCAACAAAATAAAAATAGGATAAAGATATTAACTCGGAATTTACCTTAGGATAAATATTTATTTATCAGCATTAACTCACATCTAAAACTTAACACTCAGGGCAATAAATCCGGCTATAGTAAAGTTACTTGTTACATTTGGTGGTATCTCATTGTTATATTTAACTGACTAAAAATACTACTGATACGCTTTCTTATATTAGCAGAAAGTACACATGGAGTTTAAAATGAATATATATATCGGATGGCTATTTAAATTAATCCCTTTAATTATGGGGATAATATGTATTGCGTTGGGTGATTTTGTATTAGCAGGTTCCGGCCAAAGTGAGTATTTTGTGGCGGGCCATGTACTTATTTCGCTTTCTGCAATATGCCTGGCGTTGTTCACTACGGCATTTATTATTATCTCTCAGTTAACTCATGGTGTGAATAAATTATACAACACATTATTCCCTATTATTGGTTATGCTGGGTCTGTCGCAACTATGATTTGGGGATGGTTGCTGCTGGCAAGTGATAATGTCATGGCCGATGAATTTGTTGCCGGACATGTTATTTTCGGTGTTGGGATGATTGCTGCCTGCGTATCCACCGTGGCGGCGTCTTCCGGGCATTTTCTGCTAATTCCCAAAAACGCCTCGGGCAGTAAGAGTGATGGTACGCCGTTGCAGGCTTATTCTTCAACAATCGGTAATGGCTTAATTGCCGTTCCCGTTCTGCTTACTCTCTTTGGTTTCATTTGGTCAGTCGCGCTGTTACGTAGTGCAAATATCACACCACATTATGTTGCTGGTCACGTACTGCTGGGGTTAACGGCAATTTGCGCTTGTCTTATTGGCCTTGTCGCCACTATTGTCCATCAAACGCGGAATACGTTCTCAGTGAAAGAGCATTGGCTGTGGTGCTATTGGGTTATTTTACTTGGATCACTGACGGTTATTCAGGGGATCTACGTTTTGGTCAGTTCTGATGAAAGTGCCAGACTGGCCCCCGGCATTATTCTTATTTGTCTGGGAATGATCTGCTACAGTATTTTCTCCAAAGTGTGGTTGTTGGCGCTGGTATGGCGACGCACCTGTTCGTTAGCCAACAGAATACCCATGATTCCGGTATTTACCTGTCTGTTTTGCCTGTTTCTCGCAGCGTTCCTTGCTGAAATTGCGCAAACCGATATGGCTTATTTTATTCCTTCGCGAGTTTTGGTTGGCTTAGGTGCAGTGTGTTTTACACTGTTTTCCATCGTTTCTATATTAGAAGCGGGTTCTGCGAAAAAATAATAGAAAAGGCTTCAGATAAGGCGTCGAGCGTCTTATCTGGACTTTGTTCAGGTAATCCCCCCTGGTTACACCGCGAAAACGAGGGGGGCATTTTGCCTCTTATTCTGCCGCCAAATCCTGTGCACAAGCCCACGCACTGGACCACGCCCACTGGAAGTTATAGCCCCCCAGCCAGCCGGTAACGTCCATCACTTCACCGATAAAGTACAAGCCCGGAACTTTACGCGCTTCCATCGTCCGTGAAGAGAGTTCATTGGTGTCCACGCCGCCGAGCGTCACTTCGGCGGTGCGATAGCCTTCAGTGCCGTTAGGTTGTACGCGCCAGTCGGTCAATGTGGCAATGAGCGCCTGTTGGTCACGCACGTTGAGCTGTTTTAACGAGACGTCCGGGATCTGCCCGAGTTGTTGTAACCGTTCAACCAACCGTTTCGGCAGATGAACCGCCAGCGTGTTTTTCAGGCTCTGATTCGGATGCGCGTTACGCTGTTCATTAAGAAAGGCGTCCAGATCGACATCCGGTAGCAGATTGATGCTGACAAATTCACCCGGTTGCCAGTAGCTGGATATCTGCAATACCGCAGGACCAGACAAGCCGCGGTGGGTGAAGAGTAAGTTCTCACGGAACACGGTGCCGTTTTCAGCGGTGATCACTGAAGGTACTGCAACGCCTGCCAGCACCTGTAACTCTTCCAGCAACGGTTTATGCAGGGTGAATGGCACCAGGCCTGCGCGCGTCGGCAACACGTTCAGCCCGAATTGTTCGGCAATCTTATAACCAAATGGCGACGCGCCCAGACCCGGCATCGAGAGGCCTCCGGTCGCGATGACCAGTTTATCGCAACCTACGGTCATGCCGTTCAGTTCAAGCGTGAATCCCGCGTCATCCTTCGTCACGCTCAACACTTCGCTACGTAATCTGAAGGTCACATTGCCCTTCTCGCACTCATCCACCAACATGTCGACAATCTGCTGAGCAGAGTCATCACAGAAGAGTTGCCCTAACGTTTTCTCGTGCCAGGCGATACCGTGTTTATTGACCAGATCAATGAAATCCCACTGGGTAAAACGCGCGAGTGCAGACTTACAAAAATGCGGATTTTGGCTCAGATAAGCGCCTGGTTCGACATAAAGGTTGGTAAAGTTGCAGCGCCCACCGCCAGACATGAGGATTTTGCGCCCTGGTTTTTTACCATTATCGATCAGCAGAACCCGGCGTCCTACCTGACCTGCCAGCGCAGAACAGAACATACCCGCCGCACCAGCGCCTATAATAATGGCATCAAACCTTTCCACGTTGCGCTCCTCTTAGAAAAAATGGGCGTGAATTGTAAAGATTCCTCAGTGGCCGCACCAGCAGCAATATTACTTAGGGGAAGTATTTGCCTGAATTATATAAGATAATTATTTTTTGAGCGAAATTCATACAGGAGGCAAATCAAAAAAATCTATATTTCACTTTGCCCGCGCCGCGAAAGTCACTGATAATGCGCCGCGTTCATGTCCTCAAAATGGCGTAACGTCCTATGCTACATTTGTTTGCTGGCCTGGATTTGCATACCGGGCTGTTATTATTGCTTGCACTGGCTTTTGTGCTGTTCTACGAAGCCATCAATGGTTTCCATGACACAGCCAACGCCGTGGCAACTGTCATCTATACCCGCGCGATGCGTTCTCAGCTCGCTGTGGTTATGGCGGCAGTGTTCAACTTCCTGGGTGTTTTGCTGGGTGGTCTTAGTGTTGCCTATGCCATTGTGCATATGCTGCCGACAGATCTGCTGCTTAATATGGGATCGTCCCATGGTCTTGCCATGGTGTTCTCTATGTTGCTGGCAGCAATTATCTGGAACCTTGGTACCTGGTACTTTGGTTTACCTGCATCCAGCTCCCATACGCTGATTGGCGCGATCATCGGTATTGGTTTAACCAATGCGTTGATGACCGGTACGTCAGTGGTGGATGCACTCAATATCCCGAAAGTATTAAGTATTTTCGCATCTCTGATCGTTTCCCCTATTGTCGGCCTGGTGTTTGCTGGCGGTCTGATTTTCTTGCTGCGTCGCTACTGGAGCGGCACCAAGAAACGCGCCCGTATCCACCTGACCCCAGCGGAACGTGAAAAGAAAGACGGCAAGAAAAAGCCGCCGTTCTGGACGCGTATCGCGCTGATCCTTTCCGCTATCGGCGTGGCGTTCTCTCACGGCGCGAACGATGGTCAGAAAGGCATTGGTCTGGTTATGTTGGTTCTGATTGGCGTCGCACCAGCGGGCTTCGTGGTGAATATGAATGCCACTGGCTACGAAATCACCCGTACCCGTGATGCCATCAACAATGTGGAAGCTTACTTTGAGCAGCATCCTGCGCTGCTTAAACAGGCGACCGGTGCCGATCAGTTAGTACCGACACCAGAAGCAGGCGCAACACAACCTGCGGAGTTCCATTGCCATCCGTCGAATACCATTAACGCGCTCAACCGCCTGAAAGGCATGCTGACCGCCGATGTGGAAAGCTACGACAAGCTGTCGCTTGACCAACGTAGCCAGATGCGCCGCATTATGCTGTGCGTTTCTGACACTATCGACAAAGTGGTGAAAATGCCTGGCGTCACTGCGGATGATCAGCGTCTGTTGAAGAAACTGAAGTCCGATATGCTGAGCACCATCGAGTATGCTCCGGTGTGGATCATCATGGCGGTCGCGCTGGCGTTAGGTATCGGTACGATGATTGGCTGGCGTCGTGTGGCGACCACTATCGGTGAGAAAATCGGTAAGAAAGGCATGACCTACGCTCAGGGGATGTCTGCTCAGATGACGGCAGCGGTGTCTATCGGTCTGGCGAGTTATACCGGGATGCCGGTTTCCACCACTCACGTACTCTCCTCTTCCGTAGCGGGGACAATGGTGGTTGACGGCGGCGGCTTACAGCGTAAAACCGTGACCAGCATTCTGATGGCCTGGGTGTTTACCCTCCCGGCTGCAGTTCTGCTCTCCGGTGCGCTGTACTGGATCTCCTTGCAGTTCCTGTAATCGCACGCATAAAAACGAGCGGGTCAGTTTACTGGCCCGCTTTTTTTATGCGTTATTACCGTGGCGCTTAATGCCAAATCATCAACGCAATCAGGCTTACCACCACCAGGCCACACAATGCGCTGGTCAGAATAAACTGACGACGCACGCGCTCGCAGCGACGGATAAACTCATCATCGTGATGATCGCGATAACGTTGGGCATAGATATACCAAACGAGACGCACCTGTTTGTTGGGTTGGCCATGTGAGGTAAAAAAGCCCCCTCCATCAACATATTGATAGAGCAATGGATCGCAATTACGCAGTACCACTAACAACGCGCGTAGTGATGAGAAATAGCGCGCCATGTTAACAATGCAAACGACACATAAAGCCCAAAATAATGCGACGGTGCTTATCATACCCCCTCCCCGGCGACCTGCCCGCGGAGTTCCCCTCCGGGGCTACCGCTCCCGATACGCTGCCAATCAGTTAACACCAGGTCCTGGAGAAACCGCTTTTGTGATGGCAAACATCCGAGCGGCTCTATAGATAGTGTAGGAGATCAGGTTGTTTTTTTTCCATAAGGTTAACCACTATCAATACATTCATGTAGAAAATTTGATTATCTGATTGGTAAGCAAGGCGGATTGACGGATCATCCAGGTCGCTATAAGGTAAGGATGGTCTTTTCACTGAATCTTTACGGCTGGGTTAGCCCCGCGCACGTAGTTCGCAGGACGCGGGTGACGTAACGGCACAAGAAACGCAAGCTGGCCAGTCATCGACAACTTTATGGAAGGAGTAACACTATGGCTTATAAACACATTCTCATCGCGGTCGATCTCTCCCCGGAAAGCAAAGTTCTGGTAGAGAAAGCAGTCTCTATGGCTCGCCCCTACAATGCGAAAGTTTCTCTGATCCACGTAGATGTAAACTACTCTGACCTATACACCGGACTTATTGATGTAAATCTGGGTGACATGCAGAAACGCATTTCCGAAGAGACTCATCATGCATTGACCGAACTCTCCACCAACGCAGGATACCCCATCACTGAAACCCTTAGCGGCAGCGGCGATTTGGGTCAGGTTCTGGTTGATGCGATCAAGAAATACGACATGGACCTGGTTGTTTGTGGTCACCACCAGGACTTCTGGAGCAAACTGATGTCTTCCGCGCGTCAGCTGATCAACACCGTTCACGTTGATATGCTGATTGTTCCGCTGCGCGACGAAGAAGAATAATATCTCCCCTACTTGCTCCTGGACGCCCGCTTATGCGGGCGTTCTGCTTTTTGTGTTGTACCCGAATGCGACGTGCGGGGACAAACACGGGAGCGCTCAATCAAGCCGGTGTTCATCCGCAGTCAGAAAGTTCCACTACGCATCGAATAATTCAAATTTACATCACGACAAAATAGCATTTAGCGCCATCATATCTCAAACAACCAGCATGATTAGCTGGTTGTTTTTTGTTGTGATAGTGCATTAATGCATTCATTACATCAATATTAAGAATTTTAGACGTGTGTAAACTCTTTCGCACGCAATCACTTACGCGTTCATACTTTTCATGATGGTATTGAAAGGCTAAAAATTATGAATACAACAACACCCACTGGGATGCTGCAACAACCTCGCCCATTCTTCATGATCTTTTTTGTCGAACTATGGGAGCGATTCGGTTACTACGGCGTGCAAGGCGTCCTGGCCGTTTTCTTCGTTAAACAGCTCGGTTTCTCACAAGAACAGGCTTTTGTCACCTTTGGTGCCTTCGCTGCGCTGGTCTATGGCCTTATCTCGATCGGTGGTTATGTTGGCGACCATCTGTTAGGAACTAAACGCACCATTGTCCTTGGGGCAATTGTTCTGGCGATGGGCTACTTCATGACCGGGATGTCGCTACTCAAGCCAGACCTGATATTCATCGCGCTGGGAACAATCGCCGTCGGCAACGGCCTGTTTAAAGCCAACCCGGCAAGCCTGCTTTCGAAGTGCTATCCACCGAAAGATCCTCGTCTCGATGGCGCTTTCACCCTGTTCTATATGTCGATCAATATCGGCTCGTTGATTGCGCTGTCGCTAGCACCGGTTATCGCTGACAGATTTGGCTATTCCGTCACCTATAACTTATGCGGAGCAGGATTGATTGTCGCGCTACTGGTTTACATCGCCTGTCGCGGAATGGTGAAAGATATTGGTTCTGAACCAGATTTCCGACCGATGAACTTCAGCAAATTGTTGTACGTGCTGATGGGCAGCGTGGTGATGATTTTCGTTTGCGCATGGCTGATGCACAACGTGGAAGTCGCCAATCTGGTACTGATTGTTCTCTCTATCGTCGTGACCATTATCTTCTTCCGTCAGGCATTCAAGCTGGATAAAACCGGGCGCAATAAGATGTTTGTCGCCTTTGTGCTGATGCTTGAAGCGGTAGTGTTTTACATCCTCTACGCCCAGATGCCAACGTCGCTGAACTTCTTTGCTATCAACAACGTGCATCATGAAATTCTCGGTTTTTCCATCAACCCGGTGAGCTTCCAGGCGCTTAACCCGTTCTGGGTGGTGCTCGCCAGCCCAGTTCTGGCAGGCATTTACACGCATCTGGGTAACAAAGGCAAAGACCTCTCCATGCCGATGAAATTTACCCTCGGTATGTTTATGTGCTCGCTGGGCTTTTTGACAGCCGCCGCAGCGGGAATGTGGTTTGCGGATGCCCAGGGGCTGACATCGCCATGGTTTATCGTGCTGGTTTACTTATTCCAGAGCTTAGGTGAACTGCTTATTAGCGCCCTGGGCCTCGCAATGATTGCCGCTCTGGTGCCACAACATTTGATGGGCTTTATTCTCGGGATGTGGTTCCTTACGCAGGCTGCCGCGTTCTTGCTGGGCGGCTATGTGGCAACATTTACCGCAGTACCAGACAACATTACCGACCCGCTTGAGACGCTGCCTGTCTATACCAACGTGTTCGGTAAGATTGGTCTGGTTACACTGGCCGTTGCAGTAGTGATGCTGTTGATGGTACCGTGGCTGAAACGAATGATTGAGACGCCGGAAAGCCATTGATTATTCTTGCAGAAAACAGGGTAGCGATAACGCTACCCTGTTTTACTTTTACGCAGGTGTACCCGCATAAATATCAAAGCGATGCCCTTTGGTGACAACCGCGTTTGGCGTGGCGACGTTCGCCAGCGGCGGCGCGTAGTCCGGGCGTTTCACCACCACGCGTTTGGTTGCCAGCAGCCGCGCAGGCTCCAGCAATCCATCGGCATCAAGATCCGGCCCCACCAGCGACTGAAACACGCGCATCTCTTTTTTCACCAGCGCGCTTTTCTGCTTATGCGGGAACATCGGGTCGAGATAGACCACCTGCGGGCGCGGGGTAATATCAGTCAGCGCCGTCAGGCTGGAGGCGTGAATTAATTGCAAACGCTCCTGCAACCAGCCGCCGATCTCCGCATCCGCATAACCACGCGCCAGGCCATCGTCGAGCAATGCAGCAACCACTGGATTACGCTCCAGCATCCGTACGCGGCAGCCGACCGAAGCCAGCACAAAGGCATCGCGCCCCAGCCCTGCGGTAGCATCGACGACATCCGGCAAATAATCGCCTTTAATGCCCACCGCTTTCGCCACCGCCTCACCGCGACCACCGCCGAATTTGCGACGGTGCGCCATCGCCCCGCTGACAAAATCAACGTAAATGCCGCCAAGCTTTGGCTCATCGCGCTTACGCAGTTCCAGATGCTCCGGCGTTAACACCAGCGCCATCAGGTTGTCTTCATCATGCTCCAGCCCCCAGCGGGCCGCCAGAACAGATAAGGCACCGTCTCCGGTGCCTGTTTCATCAATTAAGCAGATTTTCACTGAATGATCAGCCCTTAATGCCGTAATGCTCCAGCATCGCATCCAGTTGCGGTTCACGACCACGGAAACGTTTGAACAGATCCATCGGCTCTTCTGAACCGCCACGGCTCAGAATATTGTCGAGGAACGACTGCCCGGTTTCACGGTTGAAAATGCCCTCTTCCTCAAAACGCGAGAAGGCATCTGCTGCCAGCACATCGGCCCACAGGTAGCTGTAGTAGCCTGCGGCATAACCACCAGCAAAGATATGGCTAAATGCATGTGGGAAACGGCCCCATGACGGAGACGGTACCACGGCAACCAGTTTCTTGATTTCTGCCAGAGTTTCGAGGATTTTCGCTCCCTGATCCGGGCGGAACTCGGCATGGAGGCGGAAATCGAACAGGCCGAACTCCAGCTGACGCAGAATAAACAGCGCCGCCTGGTAGTTCTTCGCCGCCAGCATTTTATCCAGCAACTCTTTCGGCAGCGGTTCGCCGGTTTCATAGTGACCGGAGATAAACGCCAGCGCCTCCGGCTCCCAGCACCAGTTTTCCATAAACTGGCTCGGCAGTTCGACCGCATCCCACGGCACCCCGCTGATACCAGACACTCCGGCGGTTTCGATGCGGGTCAGCATATGATGCAGGCCGTGACCGAACTCGTGGAACAGGGTGATCACTTCGTCATGGGTAAACAGCGCCGGTTTACCATTTACCGGGCGGTTGAAGTTACAGGTCAGATACGCGACCGGTTTTTGCAGCGAACCGTCGGCTTTGCGCATCTGGCCTACGCAGTCATCCATCCACGCCCCGCCGCGCTTGTTTTCACGGGCATACAGGTCGAGGTAGAAGCTACCGCGCAGTTCGTTGTTCTCGTCATACAGTTCGAAGAAACGTACATCCGGATGCCAGACATCAACATCTTTACGCTCTTTAGCGGTGATGCCGTAAATACGTTTCACCACTTCAAACAGGCCGTTAACCGCTTTGTTTTCCGGGAAGTACGGACGCAGTTGTTCGTCACTGATGCTGTAAAGGTGCTGTTTTTGTTTTTCGCTGTAGTATGCGATATCCCACGGTTGCAACTCATCGACACCAAATTCGGCTTTGGCGAAGGCGCGCAGCTGCGCCAGCTCTTTTTCGCCCTGCGGACGCGCGCGTTTTGCCAGATCGGTTAAGAAATCCAGCACCTGCTGCGGGTTTTCTGCCATTTTAGTGGCGAGGGATTTAAAGGCGTAGTTTTCAAAGCCCAGCAGTTGCGCCAGTTCGTGACGCAGCGCGAGGATCTCTTCCATCACCTTGCTGTTGTCCCACTTACCGGCGTTCGGGCCTTGATCGGAGGCGCGAGTGCTATAAGCGCGATACATCTCTTCACGCAAGGCCTGGTTGTCGCAGTAGGTCATTACCGGCAGATAGCTTGGGATATCCAGCGTCAGCAGATAGCCTTCCAGCTCTTTCGCTTCGGCCTGGGCTTTTGCCGCAGCCAGCGCGCTTTCTGGCATCCCCGCCAGTTCCGCTTCGTCGGTGACGAGTTTGGTCCAGCCCATCGTCGCATCGAGGACGTTGTTGCTGTATTGGTTGCCCAGCTCAGAAAGACGGGTGGCAATTTCGCCGTAACGCTGCTGTTTCTCTTTCGGCAGACCGATACCAGAGAGTTCGAAGTCGCGCAGTGCGTTATCAACCGCTTTTTTCTGAGCCGTATTCAGCGTGGCGTAATGATCGCCATCGCGCAGGTCGCGATACGCTTTATACAGCCCTTCATGTTGCCCTACCCAGGTGCTGTATTCTGACAGCAGCGGCAGGGTTTGTTCGTACGCTTCACGCAGTTCCGGGCTATTTTTCACCGAGTTCAGGTGGCTGACCGGGGAGAAGATACGCCCCAGCACATCGTCTACTTCTGCCAACGGCTGGCAGAGATTTTCCCAGGTGTACGGTGCCCCTTGCGCTACTACGCGCTCCACGTTTTCGCGGCAGTCATTCAGCGCCTTAGTCACGGCTGGAACGACATGTTCCGGGAGAATTTTAGAAAACGGAGGCAATTCAAAGGGAGTCAGTAACGGATTCGTCATTAGCGCAGTCCTGGTTAAAGAGGTTAAGGAAGCGCTCAACAGGCGCTTTACATAATGTGTGTAGCATGGGGTTAAGTGTAGTGAATTTCAATGAGAAACGTTACGCTTTCGCTGCGGCGGCCTCTTTTCGGTATACTGTCCTGATAGGCTTTTGTGCGCCCCGAATACGGGCCGATTTTTACTTACCGGAACACCTTTACCCATGCTCAGTTATCGCCACAGCTTTCACGCTGGCAACCACGCCGACGTCCTTAAACATACCGTTCAGAGCCTGATCATCGAGTCGCTGAAAGAGAAAGATAAACCGTTTCTCTATCTCGACACCCACGCAGGCGCCGGGCGTTATCAGTTAGGCAGCGAACATGCCGAGCGTACCGGCGAATATCTCGAAGGTATCGCCCGTATCTGGCAGCAGGAGGATTTGCCTGCGGAGCTGGAGCCGTACATCAATGTGGTAAAACACTTCAACCGTAGCGGTCAGTTGCGCTACTACCCCGGTTCGCCGTTGATTGCTCGTCAGCTACTGCGTGAACAGGACAGCCTGCAACTGACCGAGCTGCACCCGAGCGATTACCCGTTGCTGCGTTCTGAATTTCAGAAAGACAGCCGTGCGCGCGTGGAAAAAGCCGACGGTTTCCAGCAGCTTAAGGCCAAACTGCCGCCGGTTTCCCGCCGTGGTTTAATCCTTATCGACCCGCCGTATGAAATGAAAACCGACTATCAGGCGGTGGTCAGCGGGATAGCAGAAGGTTACAAACGTTTCGCCACTGGCACTTACGCATTGTGGTATCCAGTGGTGCTGCGCCAGCAAATTAAGCGCATGATCCACGACCTGGAAGCAACCGGCATTCGCAAAATTCTGCAAATTGAACTGGCGGTACTGCCAGACAGCGATCGCCGCGGCATGACCGCTTCCGGCATGATTGTGATTAACCCGCCGTGGAAGCTGGAACAGCAGATGAATAACGTGCTGCCGTGGCTGCACAGCAAACTAGTTCCGGCTGGCACCGGGCACGCCACCGTAAGCTGGATCGTGCCGGAGTAATTGCAGCCATTGCTGGCACCTATTACGTCTCGCGCTACAATCGCGGTAATCAACGATAAGGACACTCTGTCATGACTAAACACTATGATTACATCGCCATCGGCGGCGGCAGCGGCGGTATCGCCTCCATCAACCGCGCGGCTATGTACGGCCAGAAATGCGCGCTGATTGAAGCCAAAGAGCTGGGCGGCACCTGCGTGAACGTCGGCTGCGTACCGAAGAAAGTGATGTGGCACGCGGCGCAAATCCGTGAAGCGATCCATATGTACGGCCCGGATTATGGTTTCGATACCACTATCAATAAATTCAACTGGGAAACGTTGATCGCCAGCCGTACCGCCTATATCGACCGTATTCATACCTCCTATGAAAACGTGCTCGGTAAAAATAACGTTGATGTAATCAAAGGCTTTGCCCGCTTCGTTGATGCCAAAACCATTGAAGTAAACGGTGAAACCATCACGGCCGATCATATCCTCATCGCCACCGGCGGTCGTCCGAGCCACCCGGATATTCCAGGCGTGGAATACGGTATTGATTCTGATGGCTTCTTCGCCCTTCCTGCTTTGCCAGAGCGCGTGGCGGTTGTTGGCGCAGGTTACATCGCTGTTGAGCTGGCGGGCGTGATTAACGGCCTGGGCGCGAAAACGCATCTGTTTGTGCGTAAACATGCGCCGCTGCGCAGCTTCGACCCGATGATCTCTGAAACGCTGCTCGAAGTGATGAACGCCGAAGGCCCACAGTTGCATACCAATGCCATCCCGAAAGCGGTGGTGAAAAATGCCGACGGCAGCCTGACGCTGGAGCTGGAAGATGGGCGTAGTGAAACGGTGGATTGCCTGATTTGGGCGATTGGTCGCGAGCCTGCCAATGACAACATCAACCTGGAAGCCGCTGGCGTTAAAACCAACGAAAAAGGCTATATCGTCGTCGATAAATATCAAAACACCAACGTTGAAGGTATTTACGCGGTAGGCGATAACACAGGTGCAGTGGAACTGACACCGGTGGCAGTTGCAGCGGGTCGCCGTCTCTCTGAACGCCTGTTTAATAACAAGCCGGATGAGCATCTGGATTACAGCAACATTCCGACCGTGGTCTTCAGCCATCCGCCGATTGGTACTGTTGGTTTAACGGAACCGCAGGCGCGCGAGCAGTACGGCGACGATCAGGTGAAAGTGTATAAATCCTCTTTCACCGCGATGTATACCGCCGTCACCACTCACCGCCAGCCGTGCCGCATGAAACTGGTATGCGTTGGGCCAGAAGAAAAGATTGTCGGTATTCACGGCATTGGTTTTGGTATGGATGAAATGTTGCAGGGCTTCGCGGTGGCGCTGAAGATGGGTGCAACCAAAAAAGACTTCGACAATACCGTCGCCATTCACCCGACGGCGGCAGAAGAGTTCGTGACAATGCGTTAAATGTTAAAGGGCTAAGAGTAGTGTGCTCTTAGCCCTTAATTACGTTTCCGCTATCAGTTCAGAAGCTGAAGCAGGAAGCGGATCAGTTCCAGCAGCGCAATTAACGCTCCAAGAACGATGATTGCTTTGTCAATCACCCGTTTTCTCCATGCGATGGAGTGAGAATGCATCCGCTTACTCATCCATTGCCTGTCACGGCGCATGTCTCATTGTTAGATGACGACTATCTCACTCCGGCCAGAGCATCAGTGAACGGCACCACCCGTACTTCTGACCAGGACTTTGAAAGCGTTTATGCGCATTGCCAGAGTGAAAATGTCTCAGAGCTAACTGGATAATCATACAGTATATTCAGGTTATAAAACCAGCATGTCCTTGCAATAGTTTCAGTATGGTATTAGCATTGATGCGTTAGATGATGGCTATCTCACTCCAGCCAGAGCCACCAACTCTGGGCTTAAGAGTAAAAAAACCGACGCAAAGTCGGTTTTTTTACGTCCTGATTCGGACAAGCCTTAATACGGCGATAATCCGGTGAAAGTATATAAATCCTCTTTCACCAACATGTATAGCAAACTGTCCCTTCGCCAGCTGAAGAAATCGCTAACGCTTGTAATGTTAGCCACTGGCTAATAGTATTGAACCGTTAGATGTGGGCATTCTCACTCCAGCCAGAGCCACCAACTCAGGCTGAAGAGTAAAAAACCGACGCGAAGTCGGTTTTTTTACGTCCTGATTCAGACCTCCTTTCAAATGAATAGCCAACTCAAAATTCACACCTATTACCTTCCTCTGCACTTACACATTCGTTAAGTCATATATGTTTTTGACTTATCCGCTTCGAAGAGAGACACTACCTGCAACAATCAGGAGCGCAATATGTCATTTCTGTTACCCATCCAACTCTTCAAAATTCTTGCCGATGAAACCCGTCTGGGCATCGTTTTACTGCTCAGCGAGCTGGGAGAATTATGCGTCTGCGATCTCTGCACTGCCCTCGATCAGTCGCAGCCCAAGATCTCCCGCCACCTGGCATTGCTGCGTGAAAGCGGGCTATTGCTGGACCGCAAGCAAGGAAAGTGGGTTCATTACCGCTTATCGCCGCATATTCCATCGTGGGCGGCGAGAATTATTGATGAGGCCTGGCGGTGTGAGCAGGAAAAGGTTCAGGCGATTGTCCGCAACCTGTCTCGACAAAATTGTTCCGCAGACGGTAATAACATTTGCAGTTAAAAAATTTATCCAAACACATATGGATTTTCGAATGTGTTTCATCCGGGAGGCATTATGTTACTGGCAGGCGCTATCTTTGTCCTGACCATCGTATTGGTTATCTGGCAGCCGAAAGGTTTAGGCATCGGCTGGAGTGCAACCCTCGGCGCAGTACTGGCGTTAGTTACGGGCGTGGTCCATCCGGGTGATATTCCGGTGGTGTGGAATATCGTCTGGAACGCGACGGCTGCGTTTATTGCCGTCATTATCATCAGCCTGCTGCTGGATGAGTCCGGCTTTTTTGAATGGGCAGCGCTGCACGTTTCACGCTGGGGCAATGGACGCGGTCGCTTGCTGTTTACCTGGATTGTCCTGCTCGGTGCCGCCGTTGCGGCCCTGTTTGCCAATGATGGCGCGGCGCTTATTTTAACACCGATTGTCATCGCCATGCTGCTGGCTTTAGGGTTCAGTAAAGGCACTACGCTGGCGTTTGTTATGGCGGCCGGATTTATTGCCGATACCGCCAGCCTGCCGCTTATTGTCTCCAATCTGGTGAATATCGTTTCCGCAGATTTCTTTGGTCTTGGCTTTCGCGAATACGCTTCGGTGATGGTGCCGGTGGATATCGCCGCAATTGTTGCCACGCTGGTAATGCTGCATCTCTATTTCCGCAAAGATATTCCACAGAACTACGATATGGCGCTGCTGAAATCTCCCGCAGAAGCGATTAAAGATCCTGCTACGTTCAAAACTGGCTGGGTTGTTTTACTGCTTCTGCTGGTGGGATTTTTCGTCCTGGAACCGCTCGGCATTCCGGTGAGCGCCATTGCAGCTGTGGGCGCGCTGATTTTGTTTGTCGTCGCTAAACGCGGTCACGCGATTAATACGGGCAAGGTGCTGCGCGGTGCACCCTGGCAGATTGTCATCTTCTCGCTCGGCATGTATCTGGTGGTTTATGGCCTGCGCAATGCCGGGTTAACAGAATATCTTTCTGGCGTACTCAACGTGCTGGCGGATAACGGCCTGTGGGCGGCGACGCTCGGCACCGGATTCCTCACCGCCTTCCTCTCTTCTATTATGAACAATATGCCGACGGTACTGGTTGGCGCGTTGTCCATTGAGGGCAGCACGGCGTCTGGCGTTATCAAAGAAGCGATGGTTTATGCCAACGTGATTGGCTGCGATTTGGGGCCGAAAATTACCCCGATTGGTAGTCTGGCAACGCTGCTCTGGCTGCACGTACTTTCGCAGAAGAATATGACTATCAGCTGGGGATATTACTTCCGTACAGGAATTATCATGACCCTGCCTGTGCTGTTTGTGACGCTGACCGCGCTGGCGCTACGCCTCTCTTTCACATCGTAATGAGATACTGATATGAGCAACATTACCATTTATCACAACCCGGCCTGCGGCACGTCGCGTAATACGTTGGAGATGATCCGCAACAGCGGTACCGAACCGACCATTATCTATTATCTGGAAACACCACCGACGCGCGATGAACTGGTCAAACTCATTGCCGATATGGGGATTTCCGTACGCGCGCTGCTGCGTAAAAACGTCGAACCGTATGAGGAACTGGGCCTTGCAGAAGATAAATTTACTGACGATCGGTTAATTGATTTTATGCTGCAATATCCCATCCTGATTAACCGCCCGATTGTAGTGACGCCGCTGGGAACTCGCCTGTGTCGCCCTTCAGAAGTCGTGCTGGAAATTCTGCCAGATGCGCAACAAGGCGCGTTCACCAAGGAAGATGGCGAGAAAGTGATTGATGATGCGGGTAAGCGATTAAAATAAACAAAGGGGGCGGCTGCGCCCTCTCATTATTGACAAAAAATACATAATTTCGATCGTGCAATTTCAGTAAATTATTGATATCCACGCAGGACGGATAAACAATGTTTTTTAATGAACAGATAAAATGAGTCATATAATAAGCGTTTTAAAATTGAAGATCCCCAAAGTTAAAATTACGAATGGCTTGCATATCTAACATTTATAAACCATTATCATCACATCAATAACAATTTTTACGCCATGTGCCATTAGAAATAAGAGTCTCCTTATAATATCTCATATTATAAGGAGACGCATAATAACATCACACATCAATGCTTTCCGGAACTCATCTGCAAGGATATAAATATCAGACAGGTTTACGTTACTATCAGGCATATCACCTGAAAATCAGATGAAAACTATAAAGAAATATCTATTATGGTTTTAACATTTGTTGATAAGGATAGTAACATGAACAAGACAAAAGGTGCACTCATCTTCAGCCTTTCATTTTTTCTTGCCGCATGTAGTTCGATTCCGCAAAATATCAAAGGCAATAACCAACCTGATATTCAAAAAAGTTTTGTTGCTGTTCATAACCAACCGAATTTGTATGTTGGCCAACAGGCACGCTTCGGCGGGAAGGTTATCAACGTTATCAACGGTAAAACAGATACGTTGCTAGAAATCGCCGTATTGCCGTTGGATAGCTATGCGAAACCTGACATTGAGGCCAACTATCAAGGGCGACTGCTCGCCAGACAAAGCGGCTTCCTTGACCCAGTGAACTACCGTAACCACTTTGTCACCGTTCTCGGCACCATTCAGGGCGAACAACCTGGATTTATCAATAAAGTCCCATATAACTTCGTTGACGTAAATGTGCAGGGGATTCAGGTATGGCATTTGAGAGAAGTGGTCAATACCACCTACAACTTGTGGGATTACGGCTACGGCGCATTCTGGCCTGAACCCGGCTGGGGCACACCGTACTACACCAATGCAGTTAGCCAGGTAACGCCAGAACTGGTGAAATAATTTGGTTTAAAGATGCAGATATTTTTCAAATATCTGCATCTTCAATAAAATCATTTCTATATAACTATAATTACAAGCCCTGACCTTTTTATTACCTTTGGCGACCTGATTATAAAGTTAATGTTCGCAACGGGAGTCGGTTATGTTTCTTATAATTACCAAAGACACCATGTTTTTCACCGCGATGAAAAATATTATAAGTAAAGGTAATGTCGTTCATATACAGAACGAAAAAGAGATTGACTTAACGTTGCATCAGAATGCCTTAGTGATTATTGATACATTAATGAATAATGTATTCCACTCATCAATGCTCAACAAAATTGAACGCCTGCGGCCTGTTCATGTCATTGTTTTCTCGCCGTTTAATATTAAACGCTGTCTGGGGAAAGTTCCGGTAACCTTTGTCCAGAGAAATATTACGATTATTGACTTCGTCGCGCTGCTCAATGGCAGTTATTGCTCTGTACCAGAAGCGGACGTGTCACTCTCGCGCAAACAGCATCAGGTTCTGAGCTGCATTGCGAATCAAATGACGACAGAAGATATTCTGGGGAAACTCAAAATATCGCTGAAAACATTCTACTGCCATAAACACAATATTATGATGATCCTCAATCTTAAACGGATCAACGAACTGGTACGTCATCAACATATTGATTATCTGGTCTGAAATCTCCAGCTGATATTTATAAAGAGGCCCGGCGACAGCCAGACCTCCTGACAATGACTCGTTATGCAGCAACGCCTTCCTGCGTCAGCGCCGCAATCTGTTTACGCCATTGCGCCTGCTCCTGTTCCCCTTCAGTACGCTGACCATAAAGTTGCGCAATCTGCGTACCATCATGAGCAAACAGTTCCAGGCTGGTTACGTAGCCATCGCTGGTCGGTTTACGGGTAACCCAGGCTTCAGCAATGCTCTCTTCTAATAGATGAAGAGTAAACGTCGGGTTGAAAATATTCAGCCAACCTTTCATTGGCACCACTTTTTCGACCACTCCCGTGAAAATCTGTACGCAGCCACGGTTGCCAACAAACACCATGATTTCATTGCCATCCTGCTGTGCAGATTCAAGAATTTGCGCCAGCGCACTACCAGGTACTTTGCAGGCCAAATCGTCTGCCACCAGATTGAACGCCTGCTGACGAGTCAGGTTGTGGCGCTTGAGCAACGTAAAAAACTGATGGACATCCGTCATCGCACGCCACTCTTGTTCTACAACACTGGCATCGACGTCGGTTTGTGCGGCAGGCGCATCAATCGTTGTTAACTCAAGCGGCGTATTTTCCTCGACGATAAAGCGTGCCAGAAGCTCATTCCATGCCGCCATATCGGTATTGTCAGTAGCATAAACTTTCAGTAACGCATCGCCCTGATGATCAAAAAACTGAATACTCTGACGTTCACCGCGAGCCGTGTTTTCTTTTATATGGAAAACACTGGCCCACTGATTGAGAAACAGTCGCAAATCCAGCGCGCGCGGGTTGAGTATTAATCCGGCATGACCGTTCAAATGCTGGTTTGTGAACGAGCCAACTTGCTCATGGACTGCATATTCATTACGACAAATACATTTGGTTTCACCAACGCTTTCCAGCGCGGCCAGAATTTCACGAATATCGCCGCGCATCCGCCACGCGTCGTGCGTGACGCGCGCAAATGCCAGTTCTGCTTCGCTGATATTCATTAAACCTGCGATGTCACGCGCGTACTTTCCGGGATTTTGTTCTTTTAACTCAAGCCAGCGTGTGTAGTGGTTCATTGTCTCTCTTCCTTCCAGATAAATGCCCCGAAATATCGGGGCTGATGATTACCATTGATAACTCACGAAAATTTTGCCGTTACGTCCATCCTGTGGGATGCCCTGCGGCGACCAGTACTCTTTATCGAAGGCGTTGCCCAATACCAGAGTCGTGGTCATGCCTTTGAGCGCCTGCTGCCCTTGATAACTGACGTAGAAATCATTCACGCCGTAGCCAGGTTGTTTGCTGTAACTGCTGCTGATATGTGTTGAGCGATCGGCAAACGTACCGACCCAACCAACAGAGAAGCCACTGTGAGCGATCGGAATATTCAGGGTGCTGGTAACGGTATCCGGGTTAATGCTGGAGATATATTCCCCGGTATCGGTGTCTTTGCCGCGGGTACGGTTATAGGCCACATCAAGACTAAACAGGTCAGTGGTATATTTCGTCATCACATCCCAGCCCCAAATTTTGGCGTTCGGGACGTTATAAGACATGGTTGTCGCCGCCGCGAAATCGACGGTTGTGGAGATGTAATCCTTCGCTTTGGTATCAAAGTAGCTGGCTTTAAATTCCAGGGCATCATTGGACAACATCAGGTCATCAAAACGCAGCCCAAAGCCGTACTCCTGAGTTTCGTTGGTTTCCGGACGTAAATTCGGGTTTGGCACCCAATAGTTGGTATAGAAGCGACCAATCGAGAAGTGCTTTGAATCGTTATACATTTCGCCCATCGTCGGCGCGCGGAATGCCTGGGCATATGAACCAAATAACATCAGCCAGTTGGTCGGATTGATAGTCATCCCTGCACGAGACGACCATTTGTCGGCATCAACATCTTTGTAGCCGTCGCTGCTACCGCGATAACTGTCATAGCGGGTTCCGCTAAGCAGGGTAATCGGCAGATCGCGTAAGGTGATTTCATCCTGTAGCCAGCCGGAACTGAAATCAATTTTTGCTTGCGGGAAGCCCGTCGTCGCGCCGCCCGGATGCTGTTCCTGACGATAATACTCACCACCATACGTCAGCAGGTGAGAGGCAAAACTCTCGGCAAACAGAGTGGAACGGTTCTCCAGTTTGGCACCTTTCGTTGTCTGCTCGCGATACTCACCGGAACTTCCCGTGTTTTGCGCATTAATACGAACTTCCGACCAGTAAACTTTTGCATCAGCATTTAACCAGTCGTTGCCCACTGGAGAGAGCTTATAAGAAAGCTGTGCATCACGTTGAATCGTTGAACGATCAACCATCGGATTACTGCTGTCAGACGCTTCAACGGTCTGCGGATTTTTTGGTTCGCGCGCGTCGTTATTGTAGTAACGCACTAATCCGCTCAGAGCCTGGGCAGAATCAATTTGCCAGGTTCCTTTCGCCAGCATGTTATTAATAGCCTCATCATTCGGCGCGGTTTCGCCATTGCTCTGGCGTAAATCACCACGATCGCGACTGGACCAGGCCACAATACCATCCAGGTTTTCCGTTCGCCCAAACGCGCTCGCGCCTAATCCCAGGCTATGGTCCCCCGTGCCACCGGTGCCAAAAACGCGAAAACCGCTGCTTTGTCCTTCCTGCAATAAATCTTTTGCATCGACCGTATCGTAGGAGATAACCCCACCCAGCGCGCCACTGCCATACAATAATGCCGAAGGTCCACGGACAATCTCGACACGTTTGATCAGCGCTGGATCGAGGAAAGTCCCATTCAGGTGTCCGGTATCCGTTCCCTGGCGAACGCCATCGACAAGAACCAGCACGCCGCGATGGTCATAACCACGCATATTTACATCCTGACCGTTGGTTCGTCCGGTACCATCAAGGGTAATTCCAGGAACATGACGCAGCAGATCGGTGGCTGAAGTCGCCGTTTGGTTTTCAGGAGCGGAAGTGTCGAGGACGCTGACCATCATTGGTGCTTCGAAGGAACTACGGGCATTCCCCGTTGCCGTAACGGTCATGGTTTCAGTAGCAAAAGCAAACGTTGGCAAGGTGGCAGAAACAGCCAAAGCCAACAAACTCAAGCGCAACGAGGTAAATTGCGGACGTGACATAGCGATTCTCCATGAGGAAAATAAAAAATGCTGGCTACCTGGATTAATACCGGGATGGCTGGCGAAAAATAAATTTATTTACAATTCAAAGCGATAATATTCGCCGGGTGAGTTAACAGGCGTTTATATTCCGTGAAATTGTCTGGTATCCCGGACAATTCGCCCTCTTTGTCAGGCAAAGCGATATGCCGCATCTGGAGTGAAGAGCGCTGTGCGTTATCCCTTGCAAAAGCTATGATTTTGTTATCCATATAGTCATATTTTGTTAAAGCCAGACGTGATAATGAGAATTATTATCGATCATTTTTTTATGATCAAGCTTTTTTTTAACCGCCATTAACACAATAAACAGGGGGTTATGAAAGCTATCCTGTATCCAGAAAACCATTTTTTTCTTGTGGCAGTCCCCCACGACCTCATAACGAAACGTTGTCGTTAACCGCGATAATTTTCTCTTCTCTTTGCTCTGCAAGCCGCGATATCTCTGAGATCTCAGCTTTTTCCCGCCCTGAAATTTTGTCGGTAACAAGAACGTTAGCTGACGAAGCATCTTGATAAAAATCAAAAATAAATACGCTTGTAACGCCTTGCGTATTGAATCGACGGTTGTGTTTCATATATAACTCAAATGATAATCATGATCATTCTCAATTCGATAAGAGTTCTCATATGATGCCAAGGATCACCAACAGGCCGTATCTTTTTTCCCCACTAACGTTATGTATTTCAGCCGTGGCCTCTGCCGCGAAGACTGCGGTAAAACGAAAAAAATTGTTTACGGCAGTACTGGCTCTTAGCTGGGCTTTTAGCGCAACGGCTGCCGAACGCATTGTGGTCGCAGGAGGATCACTGACGGAGCTAATCTACGCGATGGGCGCTGGCGAGCGCGTGGTGGGTGTCGATGAAACGACATCTTATCCACCAGAAACCGCCAAACTGCCGCATATTGGTTACTGGAAACAACTCAGCAGCGAAGGCATTTTGTCACTTCGCCCGGATAGCGTAATTACCTGGCAGGATGCAGGACCGCAAATTGTGCTCGACCAACTGCGGGCGCAAAAGGTCAACGTCGTCACTCTGCCGCGTGTACCAGCCACCCTTGAGCAGATGTACGCCAACATTCGCCAACTGGCAAAAACGCTACAGGTTCCTGAACAAGGCGAGGCGCTGGTGACACAAATCAGCCAACGCCTGGAGCGAGTACAGCAAAGCGTGGCGGCAAAAAAAGCCCCGGTTAAAGCGATGTTTATTCTCTCTGCTGGCGGCAGCGCGCCACAGGTCGCCGGTAAAGGCAGCGTCGCAGACGCCATTCTGTCGCTTGCCGGAGCAGAAAACGTCGCTACCCACCAGCAGTACAAAAGCTACAGCGCGGAATCGCTGATTGCGGCTAATCCTGAAGTGATTGTCGTAACCTCACAAATGGTCGATGGCGATATTAATCGGCTACGTTCTATTGCCGGAATTACCCACACCGCCGCCTGGAAGAACCAGCGCATTATCACCGTTGATCAAAACCTGATTCTGGGAATGGGCCCGCGTATTGCTGATGTCGTTGAGTCTTTACACCAGCAACTTTGGCCGCAATAAACGGATTTAAATCAGACGTATGAACATGAAAAACACCCTGGATCTCACGCCTCATTTTGCTTTAGATGGTGACCAGCCATTTAAAGACAGGCGTGCCATGATGCCGTTTCGTGGGGCCATTCCGGTCGCCAAAGAACAACTGGCACAGACCTGGCAAGAGATGATCAGTCAAACAACCTCACCTCGTAAGCGACTGGTTTATCTTCATATTCCTTTTTGCGCGACACACTGCACGTTTTGTGGTTTTTATCAGAATCGTTTTAATGAAGATGCGTGTGCTCATTATACCGATGCCCTGATTCGAGAAATCGAACAGGAGGCAGACAGCGTATTGCATCAGTCCGCGCCCATCCATGCGGTCTATTTCGGTGGCGGTACGCCTTCCGCACTCTCCGCGCGCGATTTGGCAAGAATCATCACCACACTACGAGAGAAATTACCACTGGCACCCGATTGTGAAATCACCATTGAAGGCCGGGTACTGAATTTTGACGCTGAGCGAATCGACGCTTGCCTTGATGCGGGAACAAACCGCTTCTCAATTGGTATTCAGTCGTTTAACAGCAAAATCCGCAAGAAAATGGCCCGCACCTCGGATGGTCCAACCGCCATTGCGTTTATGGAAAGCCTGGTCAAACGCGACCGTGCTGCGGTGGTGTGCGATTTGCTGTTTGGCCTGCCAGGTCAGGATGCGCAAACCTGGGGAGAAGATCTGGCTATTGCCCGCGATATCGGTCTTGACGGCGTCGACCTCTATGCGCTCAACGTCCTGCCCAACACGCCACTGGGCAAAGCCGTGGAAAACGGGCGCACTACCGTGCCCTCTCCGGCGGAGCGTCGCGATCTTTACCTGCAAGGATGTGATTTTATGGACGATGCCGGTTGGCGCTGCATCAGTAACAGCCACTGGGGCCGTACCACACGCGAACGCAATCTCTATAACCTGCTGATTAAACAAGGTGCCGATTGTCTGGCCTTTGGTTCTGGCGCCGGCGGTTCGATTAATGGTTACTCCTGGATGAATGAACGCAATCTGCAGACCTGGCATGAATCCGTCGCGGCAGGCAAAAAACCGCTGATGATGATCATGCGTAACGCTGAACGTAACGCGCAGTGGCGTCATACCTTGCAATCGGGCATTGAAACGGCGCGTGTACCGCTGGACGAACTTACGCCACATGCCGAAAAACTCGCACCATTACTGGCCCAGTGGCACCAAAAAGGCTTAAGCCGCGATGCTTCAACGTGTCTGCGATTGACCAATGAAGGTCGTTTCTGGGCAAGCAACATTTTGCAGTCTCTTAATGAACTGATTCAGGTACTTAATGCGCCAGCGATTGCGCTTGAAAAACCATAACAGGAGTGATTTATGAGCCATGTCTCGTTACAGGAATTTTTGAAAACGGAGCCAGACGGTACGCTGGAGGCGATCGCCGAACAATACAACACCACGCTGCTGGAGGTAGTGAAAAATCTGCCCTCTCCGACTGTTGTGTCAGGCGATAAATTCGATACTGTCTGGGATACCGTCTGCGAATGGGGCAACGTCACCACGCTGGTGCATACTGCCGATGTGATCCTCGAATTTAGCGGCGAACTGCCTTCGGGTTTCCACCGCCACGGCTATTTCAATCTGCGTGGAAAGCACGGCATGTCCGGGCATATCAAAGCAGAAAACTGCACGCATATTGCCTTAATCGAACGTAAATTTATGGGCATGGACACCGCATCCATTCTCTTTTTCAACAAAGAAGGCAGCGCCATGCTGAAAATCTTCCTCGGCAGGGATGACCATCGTCAGCTCCTGAGTGAACAGGTCAACGCCTTCCATGCTCTGGCAGCATCGTTAAAGGAACACGCCTGATGACACCGTGGCTACTCTTTGGCGCGGGCGGAAAAGGTGTGGGCGCCAGAACGCTTGAACTGGCGCTGGCAGAACAACGTCCGGTCGTCGCTGTCGTTCGCCGTGCAGACGCTGCGGCTCAACTGGCGCAACAAGGTGTGCAGGTTTTTACTGGCGACGCTTGTGACGCCAGCGTAGTCGCAGCCGCCTGCCGCGCGGCTGGTCCGCAAGCACTTATCATCTCAACAATGGGCGGCGCACAGGATTATCTGGCCCACAGAACGGTGATTGATGAGGCCGAAAAAGCAGGCATCCGTCGCATGATTCTGGTGACTTCTTTGGGATGCGGCGATAGTTGGCCGTTCTTATCGGATCGGGCAAAAGCCGCGTTTGGCCAGGCGGTGCGCGAAAAAACGCTGGCGGAAAGCTGGTTGCAAACCAGCCAGCTAGACTACGCCATTCTCCGCCCTGGCGGTCTGCTTGACGGCGCAGCAACAGGCAAAGCACAACGGATACAAAATCAGGAGTGTCATGGTTTTGTTCACCGTGCCGATGTCGCCGCACACATTCATGAACTGGCAAACGCGCCAGCACTCAACAAGCAGATCTACAGTCTGATTGAACCGGACCTGAAACCGGCGTAATCCCATGCGGCGCAGACTCTCCGCGCCGCAACGTCATAACGGAGTTTTGCGTGCTCAAGGATTCATTTTCATCCGCCAGTGTCTTTATGGGGCTATCACTATTATTGCTTGCCCTGGTGCTGTTCGGTGCCAGTCAGGGCGCGTTAAAAATCAGCTTTAGCGCCCTTCTTGATGAGGAATACCGCGATATCTGGCTCAATATTCGTCTACCACGGGTTTTGCTGGCGGTGCTGGTAGGTGCAGCGTTGGCAACCGCAGGGGTAATTATGCAGGGGCTTTTTCGCAACCCAATGGCTGACCCTGGATTGCTCGGCGTCAGTAGCGGTTCGGCATTAATGGTCGGCGTTGCTATTGTGCTGCCCTTCTCCTTCCCCGTGGTGCTGGTGCTTTATGAACAAATGGTGTTTGCCATCGCCGGAAGTTTAGTGGTCTGCACCATCATTTTTCTCATCACGCAGCGCCATCGCGATGGCAGCATGATGCAATTGTTACTCGCCGGTATCGCCATCAATGCCCTGTGCGGCGCAGCGATCGGCATACTGAGCTATATCGGCGATGAGCAACAGCTACGACAACTCACGTTGTGGATGATGGGCAATCTCGGTCAGGCGCAATGGCCAACGTTATTGGTTGCCAGCTCCTTCATTCTGCCCGCCATTATGGCAACAACGTGTCTCGCCGGAACGCTGAATTTGCTGCAACTTGGTGATGAAGAAGCCCATTACCTCGGCGTGAACGTAAAGCGTAAACGCCAACAATTACTGTTGATTAGCTCACTGCTCGTTGGCGCGGCCGTATCGGTAAGCGGCATTATTGGCTTTATAGGCCTGGTGATCCCGCATCTGATTCGCATGACAACCGGAGCAAATCATCGCTGGCTAATTCCTTGCTCTGCCCTTGCCGGAGCCTGCTTATTACTGATGGCAGACACGCTTGCCCGCACACTGGTACAGCCCGCAGAAATGCCTGTAGGATTACTAACCAGCCTGCTTGGCGGTCCGTATTTCATGTGGTTGATTCTGCGCAACCGGAGGATCGCATGATTAGCGCCCGGAACCTGGTTTATAGCCTTCATGGGCGACGCCTGACTGACAATGTCTCGCTGACTTTTCCCGGCGGGGAAATTGTTGCCATTCTCGGCCCTAATGGTGCGGGAAAATCTACGTTGCTTCGCCAGCTCACCGGCTATCTTCAACCTGATAGCGGTGAATGCCGGTTATTTAATAAGCCATTAAATGAATGGTCAATTACCGAACTGGCGAAACACCGGGCCGTGATGCGTCAGAATAGCCATATGGCGTTTCCATTCAGCGTACAAGAAGTGATCCAGATGGGGCGCCATCCGCATCGTACCGGTAATCAGGGGGATGAAACGGCACAGATAATGGCGCTATGCGACTGTCAGGCGTTAGCAAACCGCGACTATCGGCAATTATCCGGCGGTGAACAACAGCGTGTGCAATTAGCGCGCCTGCTGGTACAACTTTGGGAAGTAATACCCTCGCCGAAATGGTTATTTCTTGATGAACCAACGTCGGCGCTGGATATTCACCATCAGCAGCATCTGTTTCGTTTATTACGTCAGTTAGTTCGCGAACGGCAATTCAACGTCTGCTGTGTATTGCACGATCTTAATCTTGCCGCCCGCTATGCCGACCGTGTTGTATTGATGCAAAAAGGAAAGGTTATCGCCAATGGTAAACCGCAGGACGTGTTGACACAGCAGGCGCTGACTATGCTCTACGGCGCGGATATTACCGTGCTAAAAGATCCTGCCAACCACTCACCACTGATCGTCCTCGATCATTAAACCAACAGGAGTACCGCTCTGGTACTCCTGCCGAATAAATAGCGATACAGATTAGCTAATTGAAACGCCTTTCACCCCTGCCATGCCTTTTAATAATCGCAACAGGTCGTCTATCGACGTCGTGGCATGAAGCTGAATATCAATGGAAACCACCTCATGATCTTCATTTTCTTGCAACGAAAATAAATCAGTTTTTATTTTTTGTTGGTTAAACCAGTTGAGCATCGACAGCGTATTACCGTTCACCAACGTCAGCTGTAAATGGTAATTCTTGTTCATCAGCCGGAAAGTTAATTGATGGAAGACTTCCAGTACCAACAAGGTCATTACAGAACCGTAAATCCCCAGCTCATACATGCCGCTACCAATCACCATACCGATTGCTGCTGTTACCCAGATATCCGCAGCGGTGGTGAGGCCGACAATATTTTGATTACGAACGAGGATATTACCCGCGCCTATAAAACCGACGCCAGTGACAACCTGAGCGGCAATACGGCTGGGATCAAGCCCGACATGATCCAGCGCCAGCACATCAGCGAAACCATATTTCGACACAATCATAAACAGGGCGCTACCCATACCGATTAAGACATGTGTACGAAGCCCTGCCCCTTTGCCGCGGATTTGCCTTTCCATGCCAATAGCACCACAGGCAATAGCAGCCAGGATTAGACGAATAATAAATTCTGCAGTCATATAAAAATGCAAAAAGGAGCAGCAAGATGGCTCAACTTGCTACTCCTTTTTGCTATATTCCTGTTAATTCGGCAGGACATTTGCCAATTTATCTTTGAAGGTATACAAATTTTTCTGCGGATTTTTCTTACAATATTCAATCACTTTAGGAATCTGAGTCAGATCAGTTTCATTTAAGGTTACAGTATCACCACCTTTGTAAACCGTTTCCTCATGCAGCATCCACCATGCAACCGGTGTCATCGCTTTTGGATTCAGGTCAATAAATTCCTGACAAGTCATATCTTTAGCAGATTCATTAGCAGCCAGTGCAGATTGTGCATTAACCAGTGAAAGTGCCGCTACAGCGCCAACGAAAATCATGGCTTTACGTAGAGATGAAATATTCATTTTACAACCCATTCAACAAATAAAGTATATATGAACAGGAGGATTATCTGCTTTTAACGCGAGGTATTCCTGCCTGTTCAATATTCAAGGAAATACGATGCAACGCATTCCATGAATTACATATCTTTCTTAATCTTGTCCCATTCGCCTTTAACTTTATCTTTAAAGCTGGCTTGTTTATCCTGAGTACAAGCCTGAACGATAGCTGGGGTTACGGTTGCAATGCCCTGAACATCCATAACCGCATCTTCTGGTTTATCTTTGTTATTCAGTGCTTCAGCAAAACCGACTGCAGTCGGCTGGAAGGATTCGTCCACAGCCAGGAAATCTTCACAGGTCCAGGAGTTGACAGGTTTTTTATTGTCAGCTGCTTTTTGTGCATCCGCGGCATTGCTCACAACTGGCAGAAGAAGCAGGCCACCAAGAATTACACCTAATACTTTTTTCATCGTAATATCCTCAACTATAAAGTGAAAGAGCCGTCACGAATCAATTTCGACATTGAGGTTATAACCTGGTTTTTTGGGTATGTCATGTTGAGATAAAATATCAAAATCAGATATTTTTATTTAAATACAACAAGTTACATGGGTGTCGGACACATTAATTAGGAAATTTTTATTAAATCACATGCATTCCTGGATGCATTTTTGGCATAGATTGATAGCAGGGGTTTTTCTTCTTAAATTTATAGGGTGGTTCTATGTTATATATAGATAAGGCAACAATTTTGAAATTTGATCTGGATATGCTTAAGAAGCATCGGAGAGCAATCCAGTTTATTGCTGTGCTACTGTTTATTGTCGGTTTGCTGTGTATAAGCTTCCCGTTTGTCTCTGGCAATATCCTTAGCACAGTCGTTGGCGCATTATTAATCTGCTCAGGCATTGCGCTTATTGTCGGTTTATTCAGCAACCGGAGTCATAATTTCTGGCCTGTATTATCCGGCTTCCTTGTCGCTGTCGCCTATTTGTTGATCGGCTATTTCTTCATCCGCGCACCAGAACTGGGAATTTTTGCTATTGCGGCGTTTATTGCTGGCTTGTTTTGTGTCGCTGGGGTTATTCGCTTGATGAGCTGGTATCGCCAGCGTTCAATGAAAGGCAGCTGGCTACAACTAGTCATTGGTATCCTGGATATCATCATCGCATGGATATTCCTGGGTGCAACGCCAATGGTTTCTGTAACACTAGTTTCTACACTGGTGGGGATAGAACTAATATTCAGCGCTGCCAGCTTGTTTAGCTTCGCTAGTTTATTCGTTAAAAAATAATCAATATCAGACCGTCGACACAGTATTTCCCACACCGCCTCATAATCACTTATGGTGACTATGAGGCATATAACACTCCCGCTTCATATCGCCACCATGGCAAAACATAAACCATCGTTGAAATAATTACCGTGCGACTCATTAAACAACTCGCTGAAACCTTTATGGTTTTATAAATTTCACAGCAAATTAGCCATTTCAAACATTATCATGGCTGATATTTTCTGTAGTCAGGTTTAATGTTTAAAAGTGCTGTGGGAAAATGAAATCAAGATTTGGCAAGCATTGACTCAATAAGAAGGTAATTAATGCAGCTGATGTTAATTTTCCCCAAAAATTAAAAAGAAAGCTGGCAATCCAATTGCCAGCTTAAGTAGAAACAAGGAGACTCGATATTTAAATCGGATTACTTTTTTATTTTAGTTTTATCATTCAGAAATCACAAACTTTAAATTGATAACTTATTCTTGGTAAAAATATGGGAGTTGTTAATTTCCTGTTAGCACTAACAAATTTATAACAACCAGGAATATTACCTAGGATCAATATATGGAGTGCGTGATGGATAAATCTCAAGTTTTGATTAGTGTTAATAGACGTATTAGTTCACGAAGGGCAACGTTCTTATAGGCGTTTACTATATTGAACAACGAATTCGGACATGGATGTAAATAATGAAAAGGATGACATGTTCGAAACAATAACGGCTAAGGAGCAAGTTATGATTTTTCTCATGACGAAGGATTCTTTTCTTTTACAGGGCTTTTTGCAGTTGAAAGATAATCACGAAATGATAAAAATCAATTCCCTGTCAGAGATAAAAAGCATAGGTAACAAACCATTCAAGGTGATCATTGATACCTATCATAATCATATCCTTGATGAAGAAGCGATTAAGTTTCTTGAGAAGTTAGATGCTGAAAGAATCATTGTTCTGGCACCTTACCACATCAGTAAACTTAAAAGTCAGTCGCCTATCTTTTTCATCAGCCGTAAAGAAAGCATTAAAAACCTGATTGATATTACTTATGGAAAACACTTGCCTCATAAGAATTCTCAATTATGTTTCTCGCATAATCAATTCAAAATTATGCAATTAATCCTTAAGAACAAAAATGAAAGTAATATCACGTCAACACTGAAAATTTCACAGCAGACATTAAAGATCCAGAAATTCAATATTATGTACAAGCTGAAACTTAGACGTATGAGCGACATCGTGACTCTGGGGATCTCTTCTTATTTTTAAGAAGGCGTTGATGTGGCCCAGCGATAAGTGCCTGAAATTGACGGCTGGCATGACGAGGGATGCAAATGCTGACTCCATTACTCCCGGTGATAACCAAAGGAGAAGCAAAAACGAACTTATTCCCCTGGTTTATGTATCCACCAGTAGAAACATTCGTTGCCCGGACGCAGGCAGAGACTGTCAGCAGAACGGCAACATTTTTTTTGCCATCTAAATCACCACATTGGTCACTCGGCCTGCATGCGCCATCACAGGCATACATCCCCATGGCTTGCACTATGCCGCAGGTCTGTAAATCCCTCATGCCTCTCCCCGCACACATTCAAAAAATCCGTAATTTTTCACGAATTTTCAGGGAATAAAATGAACAGAAAAAGAAAACTGTTAATACCGTTGTTATTCTGCGGCGTAATACTCACCGCATGCGACGACAAATCAGCGCAAAATGCTGCCGCCATGACGCCAGAAGTGGGCGTGGTGACGCTCTCCCCCGGCTCAATCAATGTCATGAGCGAATTGCCTGGCAGAACTGTTCCTTATGAAGTTGCTGAGATTCGCCCGCAGGTGGGTGGCATCATCATTAAACGCAATTTTATCGAAGGCGATAAAGTTAACCAGGGCGATTCGTTGTATCAGATTGACCCTGCGCCCTTGCAGGCAGAGCTGAACTCAGCCAAAGGTTCGCTGGCGAAAGCCCTCTCTACCGCCAGCAATGCCCGCATTACCTTTAATCGCCAGGCATCGTTGCTGAAAACCAACTACGTCAGCCGTCAGGATTACGACACCGCGCGCACCCAGCTGAATGAGGCGGAAGCCAATGTCACCGTTGCTAAAGCGGCTGTTGAGCAGGCGACCATCAATCTGCAATACGCGAATGTCACCTCGCCCATTACGGGCGTCAGCGGGAAATCATCAGTGACCGTCGGCGCACTCGTTACCGCTAATCAGGCGGATTCACTGGTTACCGTACAGCGTCTGGACCCGATTTATGTCGATCTCACGCAGTCAGTGCAGGATTTTTTGCGCATGAAAGAAGAGGTCGCCAGTGGGCAAATCAAACAGGTTCAGGGAAGTACACCAGTACAGCTCAATCTGGAAAATGGTAAACGTTACAGCCAGACCGGTACGCTGAAATTCTCTGACCCGACGGTAGATGAAACCACCGGCTCCGTCACGTTGCGCGCGATTTTCCCCAATCCAAATGGCGACTTACTGCCAGGCATGTACGTCACAGCATTAGTGGATGAAGGTAGTCGCCAGAATGTGTTACTGGTGCCTCAGGAAGGCGTTACTCACAACGCTCAGGGCAAAGCAACGGCGCTCATTCTTGATAAAGATGATGTCGTGCAGTTACGTGAAATTGACGCTACCAAAGCCATCGGCAACCAATGGGTTGTTACCTCTGGCTTGCAAGCTGGCGATCGGGTGATCGTTTCCGGTTTGCAACGCATTCGCCCAGGTATCAAAGCACGCGCAATTTCCTCCAGCCAGGAAAACGCCAGCACCGAATCGAAACAATAACGTTGCAGGCTTAAGGGGACTTTCATGGCTAACTATTTTATTGATCGCCCGGTTTTTGCCTGGGTACTTGCCATTATTTTGATGCTCGCAGGCGGGCTGGCGATCATGAACTTACCGGTGGCGCAATATCCGCAGATTGCACCACCGACCATCACCGTTAGCGCCACCTATCCGGGTGCTGATGCGCAAACGGTAGAAGATTCAGTCACTCAGGTGATTGAGCAAAATATGAATGGACTTGATGGCTTAATGTATATGTCATCAACCAGTGATGCTGCGGGTAATGCGTCCATCACACTGACCTTTGAGACAGGAACATCGCCCGATATTGCGCAGGTTCAGGTGCAGAATAAACTGCAACTTGCCATGCCATCACTCCCCGAAGCAGTACAGCAACAAGGGATTAGCGTCAATAAGTCGAGCAGCAATATCCTGATGGTGGCAGCGTTTATCTCTGAAAACGGCAGCCTCAACCAGTACGACATTGCAGACTATGTGGCTTCTAATATTAAAGACCCATTAAGTCGTACCGCAGGTGTCGGTAGCGTGCAGCTCTTTGGTTCAGAGTATGCCATGCGTATCTGGCTGGACCCGCAAAAACTCAATAAATACAACCTTGTTCCTGCCGATGTTATTTCCCAAATCAAGGTACAGAACAACCAGATTTCCGGCGGTCAACTGGGCGGAATGCCACAGGCGGCAGACCAACAACTGAACGCCTCGATCATTGTGCAGACACGTCTACAAACACCGGAAGAATTTGGCAAAATCCTGCTGAAAGTTCAGCAAGATGGTTCACAAGTGCTGCTGCGCGACGTTGCCCGCGTCGAGCTGGGAGCGGAAGATTATTCCACCGTAGCGCGCTATAACGGCAAACCTGCCGCCGGGATCGCTATCAAACTGGCTACCGGAGCAAACGCGCTCGATACCTCGCGGGCGGTAAAAGCAGAGCTCAACCGTTTATCGGCCTATTTCCCCGCCAGCCTGAAGACGGTTTATCCTTACGACACGACACCATTTATTAAAATTTCAATCCAGGAAGTTTTCAAAACGCTGGTTGAGGCCATCATCCTCGTCTTCCTGGTCATGTATCTGTTTTTACAAAACATTCGCGCTACGATCATCCCGACTATTGCCGTTCCGGTCGTTATTCTCGGCACATTTGCGATTTTGTCGGCGGTCGGTTTTACCATCAACACCCTCACCATGTTCGGGATGGTGCTGGCGATAGGGTTGCTGGTTGATGATGCTATCGTGGTGGTAGAAAACGTCGAGCGCGTGATAGCAGAAGATAAGCTGCCGCCGAAGGAAGCGACGCATAAATCAATGGGGCAAATCCAACGTGCGCTGGTCGGGATTGCCGTTGTGCTTTCCGCGGTGTTTATGCCAATGGCCTTTATGAGCGGCGCGACCGGGGAAATTTATCGTCAGTTCTCCATTACGCTGATCTCCTCCATGTTGCTTTCGGTGTTTGTGGCGATGAGTCTAACGCCTGCCCTTTGCGCCACCATTTTGAAAGCCGTTCCAGAAGGCGGTCACAAACAGAATGCGTTATTTGTGCGATTTAACCATCTGTTTGAAAAATCAACTCAACACTATACCGACAGTACCCGCTCACTGCTGCGCTGCACGGGTCGTTATATGGTGGTTTACCTGCTGATTTGTGCCGGGATGGCGGTGCTGTTTCTGCGTACACCGACCTCCTTCTTGCCGGAAGAGGATCAGGGGGTATTTATGACCACCGCGCAGTTACCTTCCGGTGCCACGATGGTTAACACCACGAAAGTGCTGCAACAGGTGACTGATTATTATCTGACAAAAGAGAAAAATAATGTTCAGTCGGTGTTTACCGTTGGCGGCTTTGGTTTCAGCGGCCAGGGGCAAAACAACGGTCTGGCGTTTATCAGCCTGAAGCCGTGGTCTGAACGCGTCGGCGAAGAAAATTCGGTGACCGCGATTATTCAGCGGGCGATGGTGGCTCTTAGCCGCATCAATAAAGCAGTTATTTTCCCGTTCAACTTACCGGCGGTAGCAGAACTGGGGACAGCGTCAGGTTTTGATATGGAACTGCTGGATAACGGTAACCTGGGACATGAAAAGCTGACCCAGGCGAGAAACGAGTTACTGTCTCTGGCAGCACAATCCCCTGACCAGGTCACCGGGGTACGCCCGAACGGCCTGGAAGATACACCGATGTTCAAAGTCAATGTCAACGCCGCGAAAGCTGAGGCGATGGGCGTGGAGTTGTCCGATATCAACCAGACCATTTCCACCGCTTTCGGTAGTAGCTACGTGAACGACTTCCTTAACCAGGGACGAGTGAAAAAAGTGTATGTCCAGGCGGGAACACCGTTCCGCATGCTGCCAGCCAATATAAACCAATGGTATGTGCGCAACGCCTCCGGCACGATGGCGCCGCTTTCTGCTTATTCTTCAACAGAATGGACCTACGGCTCACCACGTCTGGAACGCTACAACGGTATTCCAGCAATGGAGATTTTAGGTGAAGCGGCGGCAGGAAAAAGTACTGGTGACGCAATGAAATTTATGGCGGATCTGGTCGCAAAACTTCCGACTGGCGTTGGCTATTCATGGACCGGACTGTCATATCAGGAAGCGTTATCTTCCAACCAGGCTCCCGCACTGTATGCCATCTCGCTGGTCGTGGTGTTCCTTGCCCTCGCCGCACTTTATGAAAGCTGGTCAATTCCATTCTCAGTAATGCTGGTCGTACCGCTTGGGGTAATTGGCGCGTTAATGGCTACAGACCTGCGCGGCTTAAGCAATGACGTCTACTTCCAGGTTGGTCTACTGACCACCATTGGGCTTTCCGCCAAGAACGCCATCCTGATTGTCGAGTTTGCGGTTGAGATGATGCAAAAAGAAGGGAAGACACCGATGGAAGCGATTATCGAAGCGGCACGGATGCGCTTACGCCCAATCCTGATGACCTCTCTGGCCTTTATTCTCGGCGTGCTGCCGCTGGTTATCAGTCATGGCGCAGGCTCCGGTGCGCAAAACGCAGTAGGTACAGGCGTTATGGGGGGGATGTTTGCAGCAACGGTGCTGGCGATTTACTTCGTTCCGGTCTTTTTCGTTGTGGTGGAACATCTCTTTGCCCGCTTTAAAAAAGCGTAACGCGTAAACGAGAGTAAGGTTGAGCGTGAGGGTTCAGCCTTACTCTTTCCCGCTAACCACTCGCCACTCAACAGCCAGCTTACCGCCAGGAACATCAGACTCAGTAAACAGCATTGAAAGTAGAACCCGCTCCAACCGTTGGTTATCAATTTAAACAACACGACACTGACCAGAATTCCCGTAATTGTATGAATTGCAAACTTAATAATCCTGAACATGCCGCGTCTTTTCCTCCTGAAAATACGTTTACTGTTTTGCAAACTGCGAAAGCAAACTTGCCGGTGACCCGGCAGAGTTAATGAGGAAAGATTTTCACATGAAGTGTGAGGGAGATCCTGACCGACTTTCGAATGAGAAATCCAGTCAGTTAAAGGTCCCAGTTGACTGTTGCGCAAACTGGTGCGGTGTTACGCCATAGTACTGGCGGAAAGTATTAATAAAGTACGACGTACTGCTATAGCCACATTTTTCTGCGACCATCGGCAGCGGGATTTGTCGTAACTCGAGTAATCGTCTGGCCATCGACATTCGCGAGGCCAACAATATTTTACTGAAGCAGGTATTTTCATCCTGCAATTTTTTCTTGATTAGGCTTTCACTGGTATACATTTTTTCGGCGATATCACGCAGATACCAACGTTTGGCTATATCACAGCCAATAATGCGTTCAACTTTACCTGAAACGGTACTAATGCTATTAAAAAGGAAAGGAATAAGTTCTTTATTTCGTGAAAACATCGAAAGGCAGGAAAAGTAAAGCATATTACTTAATGTCCTGGACGCAATATCTTCTTGAGCAAAACTATCAAATATCGCAGTGACCAGCGGCATTGGTGGTGTTGGGTTAACTAGCAACCGTTTTTTACCATGCAGCCCTAAACACCGCCCCGAAAGACGGATATTGTGCAAGTAATAGCTAATGATCCTTTCATCGATATCTAGTCTGCGGGCATAGGATTCATCAAAAGGAAAACTCTCCACCATATTTTTGTCCATCAAAAGAATACTCTCTTTTTGCAAATAGAGTTTTTGCTGCTCATGATAAATATCAAATGAACGGCGGGTGAGGATCACTGAGCAAACGTGTGTCATGACAAGCCCTTATATTCCATTACTACAACCATTACAATTTCAGTATACAAATGAAATGATGTATGACTCCTGTAAAAATCCAAAACTGCCAAAATTGGTAGGACCAAAAAGTAATCACATACATAAGCGCATATATCAGTTAAGCCATAAAAAGTAAATGCATGCGTGATATATCTTAAATTTGTGTATAGCTTATGTTTATAAAAAATTGGCTGATCTTATCTCCAGCAAAAGTTATATTTAACCCACTGAGAGCACAAAGTTTCCCGTGCCAACATGGAGTGTTATAACGGCTTATTAGTCTGGAGACGGCAGACTATCCTCTTCCCGGTCCCCTATGCCGGGTTTTTTTTATCTTCAAAAAGCAATTATAACCTTACTATCCTTTCAGGGTGACAACACTTTTCTGCTACACAAATATCCATTATCAGATGGTTATCACACCCTCTTTCAGCTATTCGTTCATGATACTCTGTCGGTGTCATACCATAATAATTGCGAAAAACATAAATAAAATACGACACACTGTTATAGCCACACGACACGGCCACTCGCTTTATAGAAAAGCCATGTATTACAATGAGTTGTAACGCTCGTCGCATTCTACATTCGGTAAGCAGTTGCGAATAAGACGTCTCTTCTTCACGCAATTTTTTCTTTAACAAACTTGGACTCATCAATAACTCGCTGGCTATTTTCGCCAATGACCATTCATGAGCGATATTACGGTTAATAACCGTACAAACCCGCGTTCGCATATTGGGCTGTAGGATATTCATGAGTAGCGCTATAAACTGTTCATCTTCAAGAAAAACCGACAATATCGCGAATATTAATGCCCTGTTACGTAAAACCTCACCATAGCGGAGATTTTTACTCTGTGAAAGCTGTACAACTTCCTGAAAAACAGGGATATCTCGGGTACAGTGATGCACAATTAACGAAGGAACTTTTTTACAGGCATGAAGAGTTAATGCCTTCTCCTTGAGCATCGGGAGAAATAATGAAAGTGTTTCCTTAGTGACAAAGACGACGTTCTCTGCACATTTATCAACTAAAATCTGGTTTGCATCCGCAAAAACCAAATCACCACCGTTAAAACAGCGATATTCACCATTCTGCATGGTGAGAATATATTTATGCTTTGCGTACGCAATTAAACAAGTTCCATGTAGTGATTGCATCATTAATACACTATAACAGAAACATATTATTGTATTTAATGTAGCACGCCGACACCCTAAGTCAAATCGCGACTTAAACAAAGCTTAAATGAAAAAAAGAATAGCATCCTAAGTGATTAGAAGCATTGTTCCGGGTCACTTATTTTTCAATCTGTTAGAGAAGAAAATAAGCAATAATAACGGATATGAATAATAACTGATGCATTCTATTTTAATTTGTACAAGGTTTAATTTACATTGCAAATTATTCAATTATATGAATTTCCCAAAAAACAAAAAAATGATCAGAATTAGCATCCTGATCATTACGCCACTGCTCTTATTTATAGGATATATTTCTTTACCATGAATGAATTACACCCGCATGCTCCTGGCATGCAGGTGACATTCTGTTATCAGGTATGTTTAAAGC